>NZ_JAMYVF010000067.1:0-506 GCF_040323735.1 Mesorhizobium sp. M0029 | reverse complement strand
ATCTCGCCGCTGTTCATGCTTCAGGTCTATGACCGCGTTCTGGCAAGTGGCAGCGTATCCACGCTGGTGGGGCTCGTCGTGCTCGCTGCGGGGCTTTATGCGTTCCAATGCCTGCTCGACATTTTGCGCGCCCGCGTGCTGCTGCGGATTGGCGAGCGTTTCGATGGACAGTTTTCCGGACGCGTTCACGATGCGATCGTTCGCCTTCCGCTTTCAACGCGCATGCCGGGCGACGGCTTGCAGCCGCTTCGCGATCTCGACAATGTTCGCGGCTTCTTAGGTGGAAACGGTCCGACAGCGTTCTTCGATCTGCCATGGATGCTGTTTTATCTTGGCATTTGCTTCCTCCTTCATTTCTGGATCGGCATGACGGCACTTATCGGGGCGGTCGGTCTCACATCTCTGACACTCCTTGCCAACACTCTCTCGCAAGGGCCGATAAGCGATACCGTTGCCCACAACATGGCACGCAATGGTCTGCTGCAAGCAGCGCGTTGCAATGCCGA
>NZ_JAMYVF010000066.1:0-510 GCF_040323735.1 Mesorhizobium sp. M0029 | reverse complement strand
GGCCTCTCATTGCGGCCTTCTCATGGCTGCGGGCCCGTATGGGAGTTCGAGTATCAGGTCCACATCACTGGAACGCGCTCGAAGCGCTCCCCATGCGCCTGGTTCTCCTGATCCCGCCTCTCCGACGTTGCGCCATATCTGTCCTTCGACCTTCTCACGCCCTCCAGACAGCCTCGACCGCTTCCCGCACTCAGGCGGCGACGGTCGGAGCTCGGTAGATCCCCGCTTCGTTGCGATGCGCGCGGTCTTGTTGGCCAGCGCCACAGTCACTAGCATCGGTGGCTTGCGCGCCAGCATTCTATGAAGCCACGAGCAATGGCACGCCTTTGCGTTTGGCCCGTCGAACCACGGCGCTGGATGCAATGATGAGCAGGCGCCGTAGCGTTCGCTCACCCATCCGGAACGTTCGTCCGAGCCGTTCTTTGCCGCCGGTTGAGCGCTGGATCGGCGTCAGCCCGATCCAGGCTGCAAAGTCGCGCCCGGAGCGGAATGTCTCGGCCGGCGGCGCCA
>NZ_JAMYVF010000065.1:0-536 GCF_040323735.1 Mesorhizobium sp. M0029 | reverse complement strand
TCGTCGATCTCGGCCATCAACAAGCGCTTGGACGAGAGCCTGAAGGCGTTTGCCGAACGACCGCTTCAGGAGCCATTCCCCTACCTCATTCTCGATGCCCGCTACGAGAAAGTGCGCGAAGCCGGCATCGTGATGAGCCAGGCGGTGCTGATCGCGGTCGGCATCGACTGGGACGGGCGCCGGCAGATCCTGGCCGTGGAGATGGCCAATCGCGAGAGCCGCTCGGCCTGGAAGGACTTCCTCGTCGGCTTGAAACGACGCGGTCTCAAGGGCGTCGAACTGGCCGTGTCCGACGACCATGCCGGCCTGGTCGCGGCGATCGGCGAGGTGATCCCGGAAGCAGCATGGCAGCGCTGCTACGTCCACTTCCTCAGGAACGCGCTCGATCACCTGCCCAGGAAGCACGGCGACGATTGTCTGCAGGAACTGCGCTGGCTCTACGACCGGCGCGATCTCGCCGAGGCCAAGGCCGATCTCGCCGCGTGGCTGTCCAAATGGTCCGCCCGCTACCCGCGGCTGACCACCTGGGCGGAAGA
>NZ_JAMYVF010000064.1:0-564 GCF_040323735.1 Mesorhizobium sp. M0029 | reverse complement strand
TGACACTCCTTGCCAACACTCTCTCGCAAGGGCCGATAAGCGATACCGTTGCCCACAACATGGCACGCAATGGTCTGCTGCAAGCAGCGCGTTGCAATGCCGACTTGCGCCTGCAGGTGCAATCGGCCATTCTTACCGTCGGTGCGTACCTTGTCGTCAGGCAGGAGGCTACGGCCGGGGTCATGATTGTCAGTTCGATCATGATGGGGCGTGCGCTGGCTCCGGTCGATCTGGCCATTTCAAGCTGGAAACCCTTCCTCATGGCGCGCCAGAGTTGGGCGCGGCTGGAGGACCTCTTGGAAAAGGTTCCTGAAACCGCTCCTGTTGTGCCTATGCCTGCACCTGAACGCGAACTGCGCCTCGAAAGCGTGACAATTGTTCCGCCCGGCGAAAGCAAGCCGACCGTGACCGGCATTGCGTTTGCCATTCAGGCGGGAAGCGCACTCGGGGTCATCGGTCCATCGGGCTCGGGCAAGTCGACACTCTCGCGCGCCATCGTCGGCGCATGGACGCCGGTCGCCGGGAAGGTTCGCATCGACAGCGCAAGCCTCGATCAATGGGACC
>NZ_JAMYVF010000063.1:0-581 GCF_040323735.1 Mesorhizobium sp. M0029 | reverse complement strand
CCGCTGTCGTTGCCTTCTCGTGCAGCTCGACGAAAGCGAACTTCGAGGTCCGATCTATGGCCACGAACATATGCAGCTTGCCCTGCTCGGTTCGGACCTCGGCGACGTCGATATGGAAGTAGCCGATTGGATAGGCCTTGAACTTCTTCCTTGCCGGCTTGTCGCCCTCGACATCCGGCAACCTGCCTATCCCGTGACGCTGCAGGCAGCGATGCAAGGATGACCGCGACAGATGCGGGATCGTCGGTTGGAGAGCATAGAGGCAATCGTCCAGTGGCAGCAGCGTATAACGCCGAAAGGCGACGATGACCGCCTCTTCCTCAGTCGATAGCACTGTCGACTTCGGATCTCTGGGGCCAGTCGGAAGATCGGCGGCCGACGTCCGGTTCCTCCACTTCCTAACCGTCTTCTGATTGATGCCGTAGCGCTTCGCCAGCGCCCTCAGGCTCTCTTGACTATGCTGTATCGCTCGACGGATCGCCTCTGTCGTCGTGGCGCTCCCATGAAGAACCTGGCCCATAGCGCATCCTTTGATTCGGACGAAAAGTATGCGCCATCAAAGCCTGGGATCAAACACCTAG
>NZ_JAMYVF010000062.1:0-920 GCF_040323735.1 Mesorhizobium sp. M0029 | reverse complement strand
AGCCACTGGCGCTGTCGGTCGATGAAGCCGTGAAGCTGCGCGACGAAGCATCAAAGTCCGGCAAGATCCTCTCGGTCAACCAGAACATGCGCTACGACCAGTCGATGCGCGTTCTGAAGCAGATCATCGACAGCGGCGCGCTGGGCGACATCGTCTTCGCGCAGATCGACATGCATGCCATCCCGCACTGGCAGACTTTCCTTCAGGACTACGACCGGCTGACGCTCGCCAATATGAGCGTGCATCATCTCGACGTGCTGCGCTTTCTGTTCGGCGATCCCTCGGAAATCACCACGCTGACACGCAAGGACCCGCGCACGACATTCGAGCATAGCGACGGCATCACCGTCTCGACGCTGCGCTTTCCCTCCGGCGTGCTCGCCGTGTCGCTGGAGGATGTCTGGTCCGGACCGCGCCAGGAGGGCTATCTGGACGACCAGCACATCAACTGGCGCGTCGACGGCACCAAGGGTGTCGCCAAAGGCACGATCGGCTGGCCGAAAGGCGCTGCCTCGACGCTGACCTATGCCTCGACCGAGACGACCGGCGGCGAATGGGTCAGCCCGAGCTGGGACACGATGTGGTTCCCGCATGCCTTCATCGGCGTGATGGAGCAATTGCAGCATGCGGTGAAGACAGGCGCGCCGCCGGCGCTCTCCGTCGCCGACAACGTCAAGACCATGGCACTGGTCGAGGCCGGCTATCGCTCGATCCACGAGGGCCGCACCGTCAAGCTTTCCGAAATCTCGATAAAATCAGCCAACTGAATCGCTTACAGGGAGGAATTCACATCATGATGCAGGCAGGTATTTTCACGGGCTATTTCCCGTACGGCCTCGAAGAGACGGCAAAGAAGATCCGCGGGCTCGGTTTCAACACGGTGCAGCTCGACCTGCATTTTAGGGATATCGATCTGTCGG
>NZ_JAMYVF010000061.1:0-1018 GCF_040323735.1 Mesorhizobium sp. M0029 | reverse complement strand
GGCCTCAGCAGGTACGTCCAAAAACTCGTAATGCTTCCCGCTCGCTACAAACCAAACCGAGAGAACCCTGGTGCTGGGGTCATAGTCGAACTTGCGTATCGAGGTCGACGGCATGGTATGCCATTCAAAAACTCAGCCAGCCGAGTTGGATCGTCAGCTACAGGCTGAAACAGTATTCGAAGACGTGCCCGCGCTTCTCGTCGGCAACCCTGATCCAAATGGGTTCGCTGGTGCGCAGGGTGACGTCGCGCTCCGTCGCTTCCCGCGCCGCCCTGATCGGCGTTGTCGCGTGCACGATGTGGGTAGCCGTCACGGTATCGCCATCCATTTCCTCAACGTGGTATTTCGGCACTTGTGTTCCTAAGCGTCTAGTTCGAGAGGCTGATCGTGATCCGGATCGGCATGATAAGCGACCTGGCGAAAATCGCGCATATCGATCTGTTGCCCGCAAACAGGGCAAGGGAGGAAATGCGCGAGTTCGCTCGCGGGCGGGCCTTCATGTCGGTGCCCAGTTATTGGTCTGCCGAGATCCGATAGCCTGGTCATTATTTCCGCAGAGCCTTCGCTTCTCGCTCCAGCGTTTCGCGTTGGTTGCCGTGCTTCGCGATCAATTCCTTGACCTGCTGCGGGGTGATCCCGGCCTTGGCTGCGAAATACTCGACTTCATAATCCTCATCGGCCGAGACCTGGTCCCGATCGCGAAAGTCCCGCTTGCTCTTGTCGTCGGCCATATCGATTCCTCCTTCGCTCATCCCGCAACGCCGAGTTGACGTGTTTGTTGCACCCAAGAGGCTGATTTCCGGTTTCGGAACTATTTTAGCTCAATCTTATTGAATCGCCGGAGGGCGGATCAGTGCATGCGTTTGAAGTTCATCGAGCCGTTGATGCCGACCCTTGTGGAGAACCCTCCCGAGGGTGAAGGCTGGACCCACGAGGTCAAGTTCGACGGCTACCGATCGCAGATGATCATCGATGAAGACGGCACACGCATTTATACGCGCAACGGCCACGACTGGAC
>NZ_JAMYVF010000060.1:0-1329 GCF_040323735.1 Mesorhizobium sp. M0029 | reverse complement strand
TGTCCAGCCGATAGATGGGTAACACTTTGAACCGGATACATAGGTGACACTTCTCTCCCCCTATGCGTCCGCCGCAGCGCCAAGCGGATTGGTTGGCGCGGCGCTGCGGCGGACAAGCTTCATGTGCCGTGTGTCGATGATGCCGAGCGGGTGGGCATGGAATGAGAGTGTCCATTGTCCGTCTTCGGTCTCCAACGCAGCGACCGGTTCGCCCGCCAGCGCTTGCGAGACATATATGAAGCCGCCATTCCATCGGATCTCGCCATTGTGGCGCACGCGGCGGACCGAGGCCTCGGCCGGATAGACGGGCTCGGGTGGTGTCCTGGGCATGGCGCGCTGTGAGGACCGGTAGTGCTGGGCGGGCGTATCCATGCCCAGCGCCTCATGGGGACGTTCCTCATTGTAGCTGTGGCGGAAGGTCTCGAAGGCCTGGCCCTGTGCCGTTCGGTCGGCTTCCGGTGCCTCGGCCATCGGCAGCATGGTCAGGTGAAAGCGCTCGTGACGTCCGTTCTGCTGTGGCCTGCCGGGTGCGATCCGCTCCAGGGTGATGCCGAGCTTGATGAAGCGCACGACAAGCGGCGTCAGCCCGGTGACGCCGGCCGATGCGAAGGGCGGGCCATTGTCGCTTCTGAAGCGATCCGGCAGGCCATGCTCTTCAAACAGCCGCTCAAACACCGGCCAGGCTTCGCTATCGGCCGTCGACCCCGTCGCTTCGAGCGCCAGAAGATAGCGGCTCGACGCATCCATCACCGTCAAGGGTTCGCAACGCCAGCCGTCGCGGGTCCGGAACCAGCCCTTGTGATCGCCAGTCCACACCGCGTTCGGTTCTTGCGGCTGTGGCCAGGGTCCATTGCCGCAGGCCCGCAGGCGGGGTCGCTTGCGGGCGCGGACAAGCCCATGCCGCGCAAGGATCGCGCCGACCGTCGAGGCTGAAGGCCACATGAACTCGGGAGCCGTGCGCCTGAGCCGTGCCACGATCTTCTTTGGACCCCAAAGCGGATGCAGCTCCTTGGCCGCCACAATCCGCTCAACCAGATCCTGAGCTGTCGCCCGGCCATGATTGAGCGGGGCTCGCGGCAGGTCGTGCAAACCCTCAGGCCCAAACGTCCGATAGCGTCCTAGCCATTTGTAGCCGTTCTTGCGTGAGATCCCGTAGGCCGCACAAAGCGCAACCATCGTCTCATCCCCAGAAAGACACGCCACAACAAACCGTAGCCGCTCGTCCATGATGCCAGTCTCTCGCCAAACCATCGCCGGTCCTCCGGCGGACAAGAAAACTGTCACCCATGCTATCGGTCCATTCTGTTACCTATCTATCCGGTTCGGACA
>NZ_JAMYVF010000059.1:0-1700 GCF_040323735.1 Mesorhizobium sp. M0029 | reverse complement strand
TGACTGGGTGCGTGCCTGACGAAGCTCTTCGTTTCGGCTGAGATAAATGCTCTCACTTACGGAACATCGCAGGTTCGTCGAAGTTGGAAAGCTACGGAGGACGTGCACATGAACAGTGTCATCTATCTTATCGGCCTTATCGTTGTCGTGCTCGCGGTCCTCTCCTTCCTCGGTTTTCACTAGGTGGCCTCATGCAGCATGAGAACGATCAGGGCGGACAGCCCACCGATTTCGACAAGGCGAAAAGCGACGTCTCCGACAGACTTCGCCAGGAAAATGAGCGTGCCAGCGAGTTGCTTCACGACGCGCGGGACGAGGTGACCCGTAAGGCTGGCGACTATGCATCTGAAGCCACGCAGGTCATCTCCGACAAGGCGGAGGAGGCGCAGCGCGACATCGGATCGAGCTTGGCGGCGTTGGGTGGTGCACTGCGAGCCGCCAGCGATCACCTTGCCAGCAACGATGAAAGGAACGCATCGAAGTTCGCTTTGGATGCTGCCAGTGGCCTTGAGCGGCTTTCATCGTCCTTGAAACAGAAGCCCTTTAGCCAAGTCCTTGATGACGTGCAGTCCTTCGGCCGGCAAAATCCCGGTGTCCTGCTTGCGGGATCGGTGTTGGCCGGATTGGCTCTCGGGCGGTTCATCAAGGCTTCTCCGCCGGCAACGCCCGATTCTGAGGCCGCTCCGGGAGGCCTCAGATCACACACCGATCAGCCACAGGGTTGGTCCGCTGATCGTCCACAAGATTTTGGCGTGGTCGGCGATGATGGGGCCACGCAGATCGCGGAGCAGGACAGATGAACACCCAGGACAATCCCAGCCTTGCCGGGCTAGTCACCGATTTGGCCCAGAATGTCACCACTCTGGTGCAAACCGAGGCGAGGCTGTTTCGGGCCGAGCTCTCTGAAAAGCTTACCAAAGCCGGAGCAGGTGCCGCGGAAGTGCTGGGCGGCGCGATTTGCCTGCTCGCCGCGCTCTTGGTGTTGCTGCAGGCGCTCATTATCGCGCTGACGCGGGCAGGGCTTGGCGCGGGGTGGTCTTCCCTGCTGGTCGGTGTGGTCGTGGCGGTCCTCGGCGTCATCCTGCTGCGGACCGGGACGGCCAGCATGGCGCCTTCGGAACTTACCCCCGACCGGACCCAGGGACAGCTCAAGCGCGACGCGAGCGCGATTAAGGAACAGGTGAGATGAACGAGAAATCCGCAGCCGAACTTGAACGCGAGGCCGAGGCTGCTCGCGCTCGGGTGATGGAGACCGCCGAATCCATTCGAGGCAAGATGACGCCTGGACAATTGCTGGATGAGTTCACCGGGCTGTTCTCGGGAGGGGAGAGCGCGGCCATGCTCAGCAATCTCAGAACGCAGGTCCGAGACAATCCTTTGCCGGTCACCATGGTGGGCGCAGGTCTGGCCTGGCTGATGTTCGGCAGCGGTACCTCAAACACCGCCCACCGTTCGGCTGGCTATCCATTGCCTTCAGCGCCGGGACGACATGATGTAGCAGGGGAGCGCGGCGGCTTGGGCGGCACGCTCTCCGATGCCGCGGAATCGCTCTCCTCGAGCGCTGCCAGCGTCGGCGACACCATATCGAGCACCGCAAGAGCCGCTGCGGCGGGTCTGACGGGAAGCGCTGCCAATGCAAGCTCGACGACTGGGGACATGGCGGCGAAAGCCAGCCGCTCCGCGCAAGATCTGTTGGAGGA
>NZ_JAMYVF010000058.1:0-3185 GCF_040323735.1 Mesorhizobium sp. M0029 | reverse complement strand
ACGCATAAAGCCCCGCAGCGAGCACGACGAGCCCCACCAGCGTGGATACGCTGCCACTTGCCAGAACGCGGTCATAGACCTGAAGCATGAACAGCGGCGAGATCAGCGCAAACACGTTGACCACGCCGCTGATCAACACAATGCCCCAAATCGCGGAAGTCAGAGGGAAGGGTCTCAAAGCTGATCCTTTAAGGAATGGTTGTCACGTAAGTCTCCGCAGCTGGCGACCCAGCTCCCTATATTGCTCCCCGATCGGCAACCGACTGCATCCGCTCGCTGGTTCAGGATCAGTGCTCCCGCCGAATATGTTTGGTCCCGGCATTTGATGGAGCGGGTCAACAACACCGTCCGGCTGAAGGTTTGGAAGGGATTCATCCTGGTCGGCCGCAAGGGCCCGAACAGGCTTCCGCCTCCACACCTTCAGGAGATTTCGGTCCACGACCAGCGCGACGCGCAGGGCTTCGTCACTGTACACGCTGACTGCTCCCAGGCGCCCCGGCCCATGGCAAGTAGCGGAAACGGACGGGAAAGCGCCCGCCCGGGGGGGCGGGGCGGGCGCGGTTCCGCATGGGTTTTCTGGATCAAACGAAGGTGAAGTCCGACGCGGTCAGGCCTAGGTCGGCCACGGTGACTACACCGCCCAGGTGGGCGAACTCGTGCGCGCTGCCGTCGGCGGTGACATAGGCCAGAGTTGCAACTCTGTCAGTGTAGCTGCTTTGGTAGACAATGATGTCGCCGGCGTGCTCGCCGGAGATCGCACTCGCCGCCTCATTAGCAGAGTTGAAAGATTCACCAGTGATCACCACGACGTGTTCGCCGTTCGCACCCGACGCCGCACCGCTGTAGAAGCTGCTCACCGGGTAGCCGGACTGTATGCTGGCGTTGTTGACGAAGTTCGCGCCAAAACCGTCGTTGTAGAGGCCTACCGCATCGAAGGCGAACTTGTCCTCCGCCGGGTTGAAATCGGTGATAGTGGTAATGTCCGACGTCGACCCGACAACCCCAGGCACCGGATTGTGGAACTGGAACACGAACGTGTCACTGTCGCTGCCCCCGGTCAACGTGTCCTGGCCGTCACCCACGTAGAGGACATCCTGGCCGGGTCCGCCGCTGAGCCTGTCATTGTCCTCACCGGAGACGCGCGCGTTGAAGCGGCCGTTGTCGCCGGAGAGATCGTCCCAGCCATCTCCGCCGAAGATGCGGTCGTTACCCTCGCCGCCGATGGCTCGGTCACTGCCCGCGCCACCCGAGATCTCGTCGTTGCCGCCACGACCGTCAAGCCAGTCACCGCCCTGGTAACCCTCGATCCAGTCAACACCCTCGGTGCCGAGGAGTGTTTCGGAACCCGGGCCACCTTCGATAATCTTTGCCATTGAAAATACTCCTAATGATGCCCCTGCCTGAGTCGTTCATATTCGTCATCGGACAATTGGAGAAATCGATTGCTTGGATAGGCATACATTTACGAAATGGATGCATTCTCGTTCACTTCGCCCTTCTGCTGAGCAGTTGCGGGCTCGCAGGCGGCGGGGACACGCCCCAGGCAATCGGCCCGAATATTCACACTCAAAGAACGGTCCAGGAAAACTTGGCAACCGGTCGTCCTGGTTGGGCCGCCCTCGGAAGAACGGGCATGGGGCTGTGTTGCCGAGTCGCGCCGGCACTGCCCATTGCGAGCAATGGAACGTTAGGGAGCGCGTTCGCGCGAGCCGAGATCGGAACCGACAGGCGCACCAGGTAGTACGAAATGCCGGGTTCACCAGGATTTCTCCGACCACCCCGCCAGTCGGGTGCTGTATCTTCTCACTAGGAAACGACGACAAAGTGTCCGGACGCTACAACCGCACCGGAGAGATTCGTGAAGGTCGCCCAGGCTCCGGCTCCTCCCACAAAGATCACGCTCGCCAGAAGGCCCGCCACCAGGTGCCGGCGAATGGACTCGAAACGTCATTGTTCTGATGAATGCCGGACACCGGGATCCTCCATGTCAGCGCGCTCTGCCACGTGATCCTGTGTAGACTCGATGGCCTTCAGGACTTTGGAACGCGCACCGAATGATCGCTGCCGTCCACCTTCCATCACCAACACCAAATCGACGGCGCGGATGGCGCTCGGCCGATGGGCGACGACAACCGCAATGCCCTTGCGCTCGCGCACGGAGGCGATCGCATTAACGACTGCAGCTTCGCCTTCCGCGTCGAGATGGGCATTGGGTTCATCCAGCACGACAAGGAAAGGGTCTCGATAAAGGGCCCGGGCAAGACCGATAAGCTGACGCTGCCCGGCGGAAAGTGCCGATCCGGCCTCACCAATCGGAGTTTCGTATCCGTGCTCAAATCGGAGGATCAGTTCGTGCGTGCCCGCTGCTTTCGCCGCGGCGACAATAGCCTCAGGGTCAGGATCATCTTCAAAACGAGCGATGTTTTCGGCAATGGTGCCATCGAACAATTCAACACCTTGTGGCAGATAGCCGATGTGACGGCCTAGTGCTTCCCGGTCCCATTGATCGAGGCTTGCGCTGTCGATGCGAACCTTCCCGGCGACCGGCGTCCATGCGCCGACGATGGCGCGCGAGAGTGTCGACTTGCCCGAGCCCGACGGGCCGATGACCCCGAGTGCGCTTCCCGCCTGAATGGCAAACGCAAGGCCGGTCACGGTCGGCTTGCTTTCGCCGGGCGGAACGATTGTCACGCTTTCGAGGCGCAGTTCGCGTTCAGGTGCAGGCATTAGCATAACAGGAGCGGTTTCAGGAACCTTTTCCAAGAGGTCCTCCAGCCGCGCCCAACCCTGGCGCGCCATGAGGAAGGGTTTCCAGCTTGAAATGGCGAGGTCGACCGGAGCCAGCGCACGCCCCATCATGATCGAACTGGCAATCATGACCCCGGCCGTAGCCTCTTCCCTGACGACAAGGTACGCACCGACGGCAAGAATGGCCGATTGCAGCAGCACGCGCAGCGACTTTGAAATGGCACCCAGCCCACCTGCCACGTCCCCAGCTTTCCGGTTGGCGGCCAGAAACTTGGCATTGGCCTTTTGCCATCGGGCAGCGATCCGCTTTCCAAGACCGAGAGCTTGCACGACCTCGGCATTGCAACGCGCTGCTTGCAGCAGACCATTGCGTGCCATGTTGTGGGCAACGGTATCGCTTATCGGCCCTTGCGAGAGAGTGTTGGCAAGGAGTGTCA
>NZ_JAMYVF010000057.1:0-4342 GCF_040323735.1 Mesorhizobium sp. M0029 | reverse complement strand
ATCAATATGGACGACCTGCGCGAGCACAAGAAGCTCGCTCTGCGCCAAGCCGCATGACCAGCATCATGGCCGCCCCATTTTGCAGAACTTGACGCACACAACCTATCGCGGTGCGAAACACCTGGTTTTGTCCCTCTTGTTCGCCCAACCTCTTGGCACGCCGATTGCTGGGGATACGGTGAAGATTACGACATAGTCGTCTCGCAGTCTCCCGGCCGAGGAGGTCTACATACTTGATTCAAATTGATGCGATCTACGCTGCACTGCTGAGTGCGATCCTGCTTTCTCGAGGATGCCGCCGTCATCCCCCAGCAGCGGCTTGGTTTCGTTGGCGTCTGACGGGCGGCAGCGAAGTCAGCCAACTAAATCCGAGCCGATGAACGTAAACTGCAAGCAAACATCCAAGGAGGAGCTCATGCGGGTAGCCATTGTATCGAACAGGGATTTTACGGGCGTAATTAACCGGTTCGGTCAGCATCCGCAGCCGCCGCCGCAGCCTTGGCCAGCTTACGGCACAGTCGAAAGGGTGATGGAGGCACTAAAGGAGGGCGGTCACGAGACGCTGCTGTGTGAAGGCGATAAAGGACTGCTCGCTACACTCGAGCGGTTCATGCCACCCGATCCGCAAGCTCGCCCTTCCGGAATCGTCTTCAACCTTGCGGAGGGAATTCAGGGCGAGTACCGTCTCACCCACGTTCCCGCCATGCTTGAGATGGCAGGTGTTCCATACACTGGATGCGGCCCGCTCGGGATTGGGCTGACGAACGACAAGGTCATCACCAAGAGGCTCATCCGCGATTGCGGCGTGCCGACACCGAACTTTCGCGTGATGCGTGAGGGCACGGAGAGTACCGGCGACCTCCGATTCCCAGTGGTAGTGAAGCCGCGTGTCGAAGAGTGCAGCCTCGGATTGCAACTCGTACATGAACCTGCTCAGTTGAGGCATGCCGTGGAAGTGATCGTCACGCAGTATGCGCAGGATGCCCTGGTGGAAGAATACATCGAGGGGCGAGAAATCGCCGTCGCGTTGCTGGGAAACGGAGAGCCGGAGGTGTTGCCTCTGGTGGAGCAGGACTTCGGCGAGCGCGAAACGCGCCTTATGACTTGGGAGGCGAAGTACGTGGCGGCCGCGACGCCGCCGAAGATTTGCCCCGCGCAAATCGGAAGCGGCCTTGCGACTGTGCTGCGGGATATTTCGGTTGCAACCTTTCGTGCCTGCCAGTGCCGGGATTATGCCCGCGTCGACCTCAGGATCGACAGCTCCGGCCAGCCCTTTGTGCTAGAGATAAACTCCCTGCCGGGCCTCAGTATGAGCTCCTCTTATCCCGTAGCCGCGATGACTGCCGGACACAGCTTCTCGAGCTTGGTCAATCGCATCCTCAATGTCGCCCACACGCGATGTTTCGGAATCGGCATACCCTAGGTGTAGTCCCGGCATCTGCTGGAGCCGGCTGATCGAAAACCGTTCCGCCTGGGAAAGCCACGCGTTGCAGATGAACTCATAGGGTGTGAGGCCATTGAGGTCTTGAGCCTGCGGCCGAAATTGTAGGCGGTGACGAAGTCGGCGAGATGGCGACGGAGCTGGTCGTGCTCTCGTAGTAGAAGCGCTTGACCATCGCATCCTTGATGGTTCGGTTCATCCTCTCGACCTCGCCATTGAGGGTTTGAGCCTGCGGCCGAAATTGTAGGCGGTGACTAAGTCGGCGAGATGGGGACGGACCGTGGGCTGAGAGCCCGAGCTCGTTACATGGCCGCCCCTCGCGACTTTCCCGGATGCGATGCGAGCGCGGATCAGTAGATGTCGTGTTGCCCGCCAGCTCCCGTCTTTGACCGCGCCAGGAAGGAGGAACAGGCATGCGCATCATCGGACTGGATATCCATCGCGCCTTCGCCGAAGCTGTGGCATGGGACCGGGCCAGCGCGACCTCGCTGGTCAGCCGAGCGAACCCGTCGCGCATGACGACGCCGGTGCCGGGCAGGCCGAGATCCTCGTCGATGACCACGATGCGCTCGTCCGGCCAGCCCAACTCGCGCGCGCGGCCGGGGAGTGCGTACTGCCGGGCCGTAGATTCACGGTTGTTCTCCACCTGCGATGGGGTCGACGGGCACAGGTGGACGATGGCTTGCCGGGCCATGTGGCCGGCAGTGACTTTGCTATGCTCAGTCATGCTCTGCCTCCCTGGCTGCCAGCATCCGCGCGATCAATGCGGCGAGCCGGCCCCAGCGCCTTTGCCAGCGCCGCGGCGTCCAGCTTCTCCCAGGCAGGTGGGTCGGGCCGCTGCTCGTTGTCTTCGTCGGGAAATCTCAGCTTCAGTTGCATGGCGCTTCTCCTCGTCGGCGGCCAGCGACTCGCCGTGCCGCAAGGAGAGCGTCCACCAAGGCGCGCAGATGCAGAAACTGTTCGAGCCGGCCAACGCCGGCCTCACTGGCCGGCGTTCCGGTGGCATCGCCGTCCTCGCCGCCAAGATGTTTCCTTCGGCAACATCAGCCATCATCATCTGTTGGAAAAGCTACGCAGCGCGTCGCTGACCGGAGGGTGACGAGGCTGATCGGGTAGTTCCTGAAAGCCCGTGTTCTCTCGGAGGATCAGTTCCTTCGTACAGAGGCCGGAACCCCTGCTTGCCAACATCGCGCTCAGCGCGAAGAACGGTACGCACGGTGGGTGTATCAACGCACCAAGGCTCATGCCGACCGTCAATGTGACGGGAGGACCGCGGCAGGCAGAGCGCGCCGTATAGTGCGATGGTTGCGGAAGAAACGCCCCAAAGCACGGTCGCGTGAACCCAAGGGCGCCGGCAGCGTGTTCGAGCGCAACGTTCGCAACCTTCTGCAGGGCTAGGAGAAGCTGGCGCGCATCGTCGTGCCAATGCTTCGGGCATGCAGTGATATCCGCCACCAGACGGCAGAGCTGAGCAAGCAGCTGGCCGCGATGGCGCGTAACGATCAGCACTGCCATCTGCTCATGTCGGTGCCCGGTGTCGGCACCGTCACAGCCACCGCCTTTGCAGCAGCCGTGGAGGATCCGGCGAACTTCAGAAACTCGCGCGCCGTGGGCGCATGGGTAGGCCTGACCCCGAGACGCTACCATTCCGGTCGAGGTCGATCATGACGGCCATATCTCGCCCCGTGGCGACAATCAGCTGCGCGGACTTCTATACGAGGGGGCCGCGGTCATCCTGAACCGGTCGTCGGATACCAGCGCCCTGCGCGCCTGGTCGTTGGAGCTTAAAGACCGGCTTGGCTTCAAGCGAGCGGCCGTAGCGTTGGCGCGCAAGCTGGCGGTGATCATGCATGCGATGCTTCGGACGGGGGAGCTGTTCGATCCAACGCAAGCCGCTGTTTGATATCCTGCAGACGCTCGCCTGCTGCGATTTCCTGCCATTCAACCGATAGCGTTCCTACAGGACGCTCCGAATCGTCCCTGCCGGGACGTGGCTGAGATCATTCCGCGAAGCGGGAAGCAACTGCCTCGGTAAGCAGATTGCGCAACGAACATAGGAAGATCTCACCTGCGAAACTCATCCTGCGGCGATCATCGCGTCGACCGCGTAGACGACCCTGTACCCGGCAGGCGGACGAACGAGAATCGACAGAAAGGACGACGGCCTTGCACTCACCCCCTTGACGGTCGAGTGATTAGGCGACCCGATGCAGCGCCTGGACGTCCAACTGCTCGCTGTCTTGAGCTAGACAATTCCATCGTCGGATGTGTCGCGGCTTCGGCGATGGCTTCAGCGTCCCGAAATCGTTCTTCTGCGCTGTTACGCAAGGACCACGTTTTGCGGCGACATCAGCCGGACCTCATGTCCCTGGTCGGCCAAAAGCCGCCCCAGATGATGCGGGCCGCAGCAGGCTTCCATCGCACCCGTGCAGGGCGCAAGCTTCGAGACGAAGCTCACAATCGTTTTCGGTTGCATGCGGCGGCGCAGCACCACCTTCCCTACTGCATCCAATCCCGCAACGCTGCAGCTGTTCTTGCCAAGGTCAATTCCCGGTATCATGATCGTCATGGCTCGTCCTTCTCCGGTTCCAAACATCGGCATCCTAGAGATTTAGCCGATGCCTCGAAGGAGGGCGGGCCTTCCATAAAAGTCCGCGCACGCACTGGAGCAGGATCGCCCCGACGTCTTGAATCGGCGCCGGGACTGGTTCGACCGCCAACTCGATCTGGATCCGGCATAAACTGGATTATCGACCTGGTCCGGCTGCGGGGCCGTGCCCCATGCGGTGAGCGCTGCCGGCGGGCGTGCCGCACGGCCATTGGAAACCACCACTTTCACCGTCGGTGTGGCCGACGGGCATGACTGCCCCCTTCGTCTAAGGCGGCGCCATGAACGGGAAC
>NZ_JAMYVF010000056.1:0-4714 GCF_040323735.1 Mesorhizobium sp. M0029 | reverse complement strand
CTCGATACGCAAGTTCGACTATGACCCCAGCACCAGGGTTCTCTCGGTTTGGTTTGTAGCGAGCGGGAAGCATTACGAGTTTTTGGACGTACCTGCTGAGGCCGTTGCCGCGTTCAAAGCTGCCTTTGCCAAGGGCGTCTATTTTAACAGCCACATCCGCAATCGTTATGCATTCCGGCTCGCGGCAGGGAGGGCAGCAGCCGCGTCGGGCGATTGACAGAATTTCAGATTCGAGGCGGCCCGCGCCATCGCAGGGGAGCAACTGTGCGAATTGACCAGGTTCCGAGGGCAAACGAAAACGCCCGCCGGCCGGGCCAGCGGGCGCGTATTATATTAAGCTAGGTGCTGGGCCTATTTGCCCATCATCATCGCAGCTTTGCAGAAGTTCTCATGGGCCTTCGCAATATCTGCGTCAGCGCAGTCCTTCATCACAGCGTCCTTATCCTCCTGAGACATAGCCGACCAAGCGGTTTTCGCTTCGGCCTCAGACTTCATGGTCTTCATGCTGCTGTCCGTGAAGAAAGGAGACATTTTTGCAGGATCGTCGAGCGCAGACGTGCCAGTGGAACTGCCGGCAAAGGCCGATCCGGTCATAAGGGCAAATGTCGCGCCGAGAATGAGCATTTTCGAATTCATCAAAATTCCTCCGAATGCAACTGCTTGAATGCAGCCGTGCTAATTCAACGCTTGCGGGTAGAAAGGGTTTCCAGCCAAATTGAAAATTGTAGAAATTGCTACCGATATTTCGTCGTCAACCTAGGAGGAATTGGCCCGCAAGTTCGGTCAAGGCGGCCGGCGGCCACCATCGATGCTGCAATTGCCTGGCCGGTTGCCCCGGACTTGTTCAGGGATGGCCCGCGCTTGCTTCCGAGCGCGGGCCGACCATGATGAGTGAGGGGCGATCTTGGTCACCGGCAGGACCGCTTAAGAACGAGCCGGGTGTGACCGAACAGCCTCAGGGTGAGGATGTTCCCGACTGACGCAAAAAAGCCCGCCAGCGTGAGCCAGCGGGCAATCGGCCTTGAGTATACTAGAACGAGTTCCCCGGCTCGCTCGTTGAGAGGCATGAAAGACAAATGGGAATCTGACCACCAGTTCGTCGAAGGCGCCCGCCGTAGCCAGCGATGGGCGGAGAGAGAACTTGAATCCCTACAATCGACCATCCAAGAGACGCGCCGTGTCCTAGAGGCTTCACGGAAGCTCTTGGAAAAAATTGCCGAGCGCGAAGACCATACGCAGCCGTAGGGAATGGCCGGTGCAGTTGGGCATGCTTGTGGGCTTAACCGCACCGATATTGCATAAGTCACGGCTGATGGGCAAACCCACGGCCAGTACTTTCCGTGCAGGTGGACAGCTCGCCGGGCGAAGACCCCAACCACCTCGATCCCGGCGAGCCTAGACCTGATCAGAGTACGCGATCAGGACCGGGGATCAGCCGGCGATAGTGGCATCTCTTGCAGGTCAACCATTGTGAAGCACAGCTTCCTGATCGGACCTGCTGCCGTGTCGAATGGAATAGGCGCGAGTGATTTCCGCACCAAAAAGAAAAATTTCCGCCGAGTAGTAAGCCCACAACAGGATGACGAGCAGCCCACCGGCGGCCCCATATGAGGCCGCGACCGCGCTGGAGCCTATATACCAACCGATAAGCGATTTCCCGAGCGTGAACAGGGCAGCAGTCACAACAGCGCCAATCCAGACATCCCGCCATTCCAGGGTTCGATCAGGCAAGATCTTGAAGATGGCAGCGAAAATAGCTGCGAGGAGGACAAAAGAAACGACCGCGTTGATAACGCCCAGGACAAGTGTCCCGAACGGCAACTGTGCGTTGATGAGGTTGCCTAGGGCCGAAATCGCCGCGCTCGCGACTAGAGAGACGAGCAACATGAAGCCAAGTGCGGTGACCAGTCCCAGACTTACCGCACGTGCGCGCACCAGGCGCGACAACGAACTTCCCTGCGCTTCGACCTTCCATATCATGTTCAAAGACTGCTGTATTTCGCCGAAGACCCCGGAAGCGCTCACAAGCAAGGTGATGATGCCAATCACCGCCGGCCAAGTGCCGCCGGATGGCTTTTCGGATGCGCTCTTCAGTGCGGTTTGCAGGATATTTGCGCTTTCTGTACCCATCATCCCTGTGATTTGGGCGGACAATGCCGCTTGCGCTGCCTCGTGACCGAATGCGAGACCCGCAATTGCAACCACGATGAGCAGAATTGGCGCCAACGATGTTGTGGCATAAAAAGCGATGCTGCGCCATGGCTGAGAGCATTGTCGTTGACGAACCCAACGACGGCTTCTCGCACCATTGCCCATGCATTTGTGATCGCGCGATGCATTTTGCGCCCCAGTCGAATTGGCGTTCACTAGCAATGCACCAGCACATGTGATGTTCCGGTTGCGGGCTGTGGCAGGAGTTTCGCACCGACTTCCGCGGAGGGTCGCCGGCATAGAACTTCCGCTCCGATGCGCTCGCATCGCCTTCGCCCCCATTTCGGGACGCGCATTTGATAATGGTTTTCTCAAGATCATTTTAGTTCGTTCGGAAACCATAGAAGCGGAGGCTGGCTCGTTTGCACCGACAAGGACAACAGCACGGAGGAGGTGTTGGAGGCGGCGCAGGAAGCTGGCGTGCATCCTGCGATCTCCGCCGGCCGCTGGCGGTACGAGCATCCGGACTATCGCCGCTTTTCCAAGCTGATTGGTCGAGGTGAGATTAAAACCGTCCTGAGCCTCAATATCGCTTTGAGGCGCCAAAGCTGCCAACGCGGTATCACCGTGTCTGCTTTCAGGCAGCGGCAACCAACGTCGTTGCGGCCAAGATCGCGCCACCAGCGGAATGGCACCTTTCCGCTGGTTTGCACCAGAAGCAGACCTTCTGCTCTCGTTCCATATACTGCCGGACCGCATGCGCCTCATATCGGTCATTCAGAATTAGCAGCCGCCTCTTTTCCGATGCCAACGCCTGAGCCTTTTGTGAGACCTAGGCGCAGCTTGCCGGCCGCAGCCTGTCCCAATTGGGACGAATAGTTGGCACCCATATTGCAAATCTACTACTCCTAAAGCTGCCGGACCGCTCTCGTGATGAGCCGCCAGTCGGCTAAGCGCCTCGTCGGTCTTTGAGCTGGCCCCAGCGGATCCCAAAAGCAGAAATTCGAGCGTACAGGCGACGTGAGGGAGGATACCCGAACCCGCGTGAACGAGGCTGTAAGGTCGATCGGATTTCAGTTCAATCGACAAGCAATTGATTTTCGCCGGGGTCGTTCCGATTCGCTTATTGTTCTGGTGTCGGACATCGCGAACCCGTTCTTTCCGGTATTCTTCAAGGGATCGAAAAGGAAGCTCGGGAACGAAGCACAATAGGTAACACAAAAGGTCAAAACAGAGCAATGGCCACAGCCGTTTGCGTCAGATTATTCAAGTTAATTCGCCGACCGCCAACGCGAACAGACGCGCATGGTCCCGTCCGTATAGCGTTGTTAATCCGGCAGTAGCATCTCCTCTTCATCGGCTGCGGCTTCGAACAGCAGCCGGAAGTCGTTACCCGGCATTTTGCCATCCATCGCAGATAGGCAAGCCTCAGCCGCCAGCCGCCACTTGGGGCCACGATTGGACCACTTTAGAAGCTCCTCCGCGGCGGCATCAACTCGGTTGACACCAAGGCGAAGCCCCGGGCGCTCAGTCTTCACATAAACCGGAGGGTTGAACCAGCGGTGGGGCATCAAGCCTCTCGAACGTCAAAGGCGATGAACAGTCCCCAAACGGAGGCTGAATTGACGATCATTCCGACCAACTGGCAGTCAGTCTCACGAAGATCATGGCCGCGCTCGCGCACCGCTGCAATGGTCGCCTTCAGGGAAATTATATTGCCCGGTTGAGAACCCAACAGGACCTCGCGGACCAGCTCCTTGGCCGTTTGCTGCACAGGCCGAACAGGTGCTTGAACGTCCATCCCATCCTCCCAGAGAGATAGAACCTCACCAGCTATTCTGTGGGTCACTTTCCGAAAAAGGCAAGAGCCGGAAACGTACAAAGCAGGTTGCCGCAAACACCCCATTTTGGAACGGGACCCGCCCTTTGTTCATTATGGGTGGAATCAATTTTTGAATGCAAATCCAAGGAATTTACGCCGTGCTCGCCAAGGATGGACAAAGCGGAGGAGTTCTATACCCGGCTTTTCGAGCGGAGGCCTGATGATCGTCCCATGGACGTGTTGATCCAATGGCGCAACGTCGCAGGCGCGAACTTGCAAATCTTCCATGATAAACGGCGAATGATAAAAAGCCCGCTGACGTCTGGCGACGCTGCAGGGATGGCCCGCGCCTGCTTCGGAGGCTGCGCGGGCCGACCATGACGAGTGGAGAGGACATCTTGGTCACCGGCACGGACCGCTGAAGAACGAGCCAGCTGTGGCCAAACAGCCTCAGAGCGGGAATGTTCCCGCCTGACGCAAAAACACCGTGGCTCAGCCGGCGGGCTCCGTTGCAGGGGCACTCAGGATAGTGCCACGGGCGCGGCGTCTGGGGTCAATGCAGTTTGCCGACTAGCCGAGCGTATTCGGCTTCAGCCCTGCCATATGACCCATCAGCCAGCGCAATCAGACGCGCTCGGTCAAGAATGACTACCTCTCCTCGCATTGAGCGTATCAGACCTTGGCCCTCCAAGGTTTGCAGCGCTATGGTGACGCCGGGCCGCCTGACACCGAGCATAACTG
>NZ_JAMYVF010000055.1:0-4907 GCF_040323735.1 Mesorhizobium sp. M0029 | reverse complement strand
CTATACACTGGAAACCTCTTCTCGGGCGCTGCAGCTGAACAACACGCTTTCGCAGAGCGACATCCAGGCCATCGCCACGCAGAAATTGGTGAACCTGGGTCTGCAGAACGTCATTGTGACGATCGCGATCGACCCTGCCAGCGGCGGCTTCAAGATGGCGCATCTGACCGCGAGCTATGCCTTCGTCATCGCTTTCCCGTATTTCGACCAGTATCCGATAAATTACGCCACGACCGTCACGGTGCCTCTGGTTGCTAGCTAGGCGTACGACCGGCTTTCGTTGAGTTGGCGGCCCTGTATTCAGCTTCCCAAGGCAATGCGTCGAAGTCGGGCTTGTGCCCCGCTTCACGGTAGGCGGCCTGAGTGAGGAAACCTGCTTTGTCCCGCTCCACAACGCAAACAAATGGCGGAGTGCCCGGGCACCTATAAACGCCTACAGCTTTTTCCATGCAACAGGTGTGCTACGGGTGCTCGGAGATGTCGTCCTTCATTACGATGACAGAACAAGAGCGAGGACAGCAGCGGCCCGGCATCACTGAAAGGGTGCGGGTTGGTAAAATTCGTACAACTCTTTTCATTGCGGAGAGAGTTTCGGCGAGCTTATTAATGTGTCGTTTGCCATTGCCTTTTCTGGGAGGCTGCGATGGTTGCAACGCCCATAGATATCGCTCGAGCGGCCACTACGGCCACCTTGCTGATGCGCCAGAAGTCCATGGCGGAACCCGCCACATTTCGCCGGGACATGGATCAATCGCGCAGGGCCATCCGAGCCTCACGCGAGCTTCTGAAGCGCCTTGGTCAACGTCGTCGCGACGTGGCGCTAGGCTGGGAAGATGCCGACCCGTCTACTGTTGCCGTCTCCGCCTTTCAAGCCGACGTTCTCCGATGTGCATTCCGAGCCCTAGTAGGGGAAACGGGTACGCCTGAGTGTCAATGGCGCGATTTAGCCAAGGCCCTGGTGCGCGATTTCACTGGGTGCGAGCTGATCGAAACTGGCTTGGTGGATTGGATCGTCAGCAAGTAGCCGCTGCCCGCCAGCGGCCCAGCAGCGGTCTGCGGGGACTTTGCAGCGGACGCGCTGGGCCTGACCGGTGGGGCGGTGTGGTATCCGCCGGCTGGCGAACATATGCGCCTCCTGCCAACGCCAGCGAAACATCCAAACGAACGAGGCGATCTAACCGCGATCTCGCCATCCAAGGCCAACACATAGGCCGATAGCAAAGGCCTATAATCGCTGAGAGAACGAAAATGGCCGACGCCATGGTTGGGGAACCCGGGTGGGTAGGCGCCGGCCACAAGCGGAACAAGCCCGCCGCGCCACACACATGGCTGATTTGTCATCACGTGGTTATGGTGTTCGCGCAGGGCTGCACCAGCGGAACTTAGTAAACGCCGCTTGGTAAGCGATCCTCGACGCGATCGTTCATCGCCACGACGACTTGGGAAACTTGACGGCTGCAGCCTTCTGCCATGTCAAGCTCAAGTCGTTAACAGCGGCCGCCCGGTCATGAGCAGGCATGCGCCCATTCTAGCATATCGCGCTGCCGGTTTCGCAAGGCGCAGCAGCAAGGGGAGGCGACCAGAGCCGATGTGAAGGGGACTAGTCAAGCTAATATTCGCTTGCGCTAATTTAAATGTGCCGTAACGTCATGCTCAGCATTTTTGGGGAGGAGCAACGGTGGGGAGTATGATGAGAGTAGCTGTGTTTTGCGCGGCGATCGTGATCGCTGGGACTGGTGTCGCTATAGCCAAGGAGAAGAAGGTGGTGGTGAGTGACGCCACGGACCTTTGCTCTACGAAGCACTCTGCCAAGAAGCAGGTGCTCGAACTGGACTGCAGGCCGACCGGAACCGCCAAATTGCCGGCCGATGGAACGCCGGAAAAGCCGCGCCTCGGATACGACACCGATCCGTGGCTGGTTAAAGGCCTTTAGAGACTAGCCGCTGGCAATACAGCGCAGCTAAGGGGAATGTGCGCTGGCGGTGAAGCCTTCTTTGTTCTCTCATCGGTGGAACATTGTCGCCTGGAAACGCTTCGGACGGTGCACTGCCCCATCAGTGCAACGTTCCCTTCCTTGTTTGCACTGGCCGGCTGCCGAAAGGTGGCCGGCTTTTTTGTATATAACCGCGACCTGATGTTTGGGATTGTTGATGGACAGCCGCGAGTGGCCGCTGCTGGCCTAGCGTCTAGGATTGGAATATGTAGAGGCGAGATCACCAAGGCAGGGATGACCAGACTAAACAGCGGTTTCGTCTTTTAGCCGCGACGCCGGCGATAATTGAATTCAGAAGGGCGTCGGCCCGGCTGCACAGCTGGGCCAAGGCTGGAAAGAGTTCCGCTCCCGCCCAGCACGATACGCATCGCACCTGGGCGCAAGCGGTACCAATGGCTCGCCTATTCCGCCGCGCCTTTTCGGCAGGAAACCCTCGGCCTCATCACAATGGAGGGCGACATTCGCAGCGCCCTATGGAACCATCCAGAGTGACATAGGCTGTTTCATGGAACTTCCTGATGACATCAGGAGGCCTGTTAAGCATGCCAGTTGTTCGCGCTCGTAGCTCAGATGCAGGTTGGAGCTCTGCCTAGTGCGCCAGTATCGGAAGCGAGAACTAGGAACCGGGAGTGCTGCGGATAGATTGCCGCAGTCGAGCTTTTATCAGAGCATGGCAAGGGCTGCCTTTCTCTCCACGTTGGCGGTCGTCCTGTTGCTCGCGCTATTGCCAGACCACTTGCTGCACGCGTTGGCCTTTACGTCTCATCACGACAAGCTCAACCACGCCGCCGCGTTCGCCACCTTGTCGGCTTTGGGTAGCCTCGGCTGGCCCCAACAGGTGGTCCGGCTGGCGGTTCTACTTGCTTTTACGGGCGCAGCGATCGAAATCCTTCAAAGCGTCACAGGGCGTGACATGAGTGTCTTCGACTGGTTTGCCGACTGCGCCGGAATGGCATACGGGCTGAGAACCATGAGCTGGGTGAACGAGATTCTGGGCGAACCGGTTATTTGATCGCCACAGCTCCGCCTTACCGCCGCCGTCTTGGCCCACTTGCCAGCCTCACGCCCGCGGCCGCCTTCGAACCCTCGCTATTTTTAATTTCCGACGCAAAGGCCGATGGGTTTCAGGGCCGCTCACCATTTAGACTTAGGTCCGATTCTTTCCCGCAAATGGCCGAATCCGGAAACATTTCTCCTTCTACTTTGTTGCAGTGGCCGTGCCGCTGAGGAGAACATGCACAGTGCCTCTATCAAATGAACTGCGCGACGTACCTTTAGAATTCCAATGCCCCTCCTGTTCACGCCCTATGGTGAGAAGGGGATCCTGGCTGAAAACGATTGCCGGTTTCAAATGCGATAGTTGCAGGTCCAGAGTGCGGATCGGCTACGAAGAGAAGCTGGCCATATTCGACCGGCACCTTAAGCGAGGCGCGCCGGATCTGGGCCGACGACCAATGGAGTGCGATCCCGGCAACGGTTCCTGAGAGTGTGTCGGCAATTCAAGCTCCAACTGCTTGCGGTCTGCCGCAAGTCCAAGCTTTCATCTGGTCGCAGGGTCAGGCGGCTCTTTCGTCCGCACGGAACCGATGATGGCGAGAGGTTTCGATGCGTCGGAGCACCGAGCAGGTCTACACGTTTTTCGTAGCGACCACCAATCTCTAGCTGACCACTTCAACGCTTTGACGAGGTGCGAGCAACTTGATTTTCAATAGTCTTTTTCGGGCCAACATGCGCGCCGCCTCTGCGATGCGGCCTCCGTAAGCATCGGCGACGAATGATAGCGTCGACAGGTCAATAATGAGGTCGTCGATCGCGCCCGCCAAGACACTGGACCCGCGCCCAAATTGATGCACCAGCGCCCGCACTTCCTTAAGTGCCGTCGAGGCTTCACCCGCATCCAGCAGCGCCTCGATGTCATCGAAAATCTGCATCCCGACCCTCCCGCTTGAAAACGATGGCAATTTCGCGCGAAAAGAAAGCGCCTGCCAAGGTGCTCGCGCACGAAGGCGGCTATTCAGACAACAAGAAAGCCCTGGTGGACCCACGATGAAGGGCGTCCATGGAGGGCGTTCAGCGAGACGCAACCGAGATCCGGCGCGACATTAAACGACAGCGATGCTTGAGCCGCGCTCTCTTACGAGCAATCCGAGCAGCGCCCAGCCGCCAGCCGATCGAAGATGTACGCCAAGACCGACAAGCTGGTGCAGCGTTTTGCCAAGGCTGAAGACGCGGTGAATCGCTCAGCGAAGACATGACCGGGGTGAAGGCGGCCACTGCCGAGGTGACCCGGTGGAAGTTGATGGGCCTCGGCGCATTCGGCTCACTGCATCGCAGCGGCGGCGCTCGCGTCGCTAGTTACGCCCTATTGGTCCTATCTGGCGCGTGCTGCGTGGCGGATCACGAGTTCTATCCGTGCTGCTAAGTCAGCAGAATTCCACACCACCTCCGGATAGGCCGTCTAGATCCGGTAACCGCACATTCTTGAGCACATTGTACGATTGTTACGCAAAGCAGCGGCCGCATCGACTCTCATCATCTTGGAACTACATTGCCACAATGGCACAGCTCTTTGAATCCGCCCCAGTGAGCGCTTCATTTCAGATGATCGTGGACCACTATGAGACAGCGGTTTCACTCCAGGAGCGCATTGTGACTCGCGCTCGACAAGTCGGCTTGTCAACGAAAAGCGATGACGAATTCCTGGAGTATCTGAATGCCGTCTTAGCGCGGGCGCGCCAAAGCTTGGCTCGCGCTGATCAACGCAGTTGTTAATAAATGGGACATCCGCGGCCCGCAGGCATACAGTGTGCTATCGACGGCAACTCTAAGGGCGTCCGTCGGCTGTGAGCGATCAACATGCTTCCGCCCCAATAGGGAGAGGGAGCTATGACAGACTCCAGTTCACGAACTCACA
>NZ_JAMYVF010000054.1:0-4945 GCF_040323735.1 Mesorhizobium sp. M0029 | reverse complement strand
GCCTCTGTCGTCGTGGCGCTCCCATGAAGAACCTGGCCCATAGCGCATCCTTTGATTCGGACGAAAAGTATGCGCCATCAAAGCCTGGGATCAAACACCTAGGCAGTAGGCTTTTTTTCTCCGGATGTCGATCGCTTGCGGCGGACGAGAAGCCAATGCTCGAAGCCGCCTTTTGAGGTCCAAGGGCGGCGGATGCGTGCCCACTCGTAGAGCCGAGGCCCTTTGGCGCCTTCACCTGCCGCATGACAGGCCCAGTCGTCGGGCTCGAACTCGCTGGCCAGTTCCTCGGGCGAGGTTTCCTCAAACCCACGATCCCCTCCACGGCGCATGAAGTGAGCGCCTCGAACCGCCAAGACATAGGGCTGCTCACGAGCTTCCAGCATCCGGCGAAGGCTGCTGTCCGCCCCGTAGACAGCGTCGCCCAGAACGTAAGCGCACGGGACGCCGGCATCGAGCGCCGCCTCAACCATGGCGCACGCCATCTTTGCTTGGTTGCAAACTCGACCGTCTCCGGGATCGACGCCCTGGCACATCGCGCCCGATCCTTTGCCCAGCTCTCCGGCAGATAAAGGCGGCGATCGACCAGCGCTTGGCCGTAGCGGCTCGTGTAAGCCAAGAACAGGCCGATCTGGCTGTTCTCGATCCGACCCGCCGCTCCCGAGTACTGACGCGCGACACCGGCGGAACGAGCGCCTTTCTTCACAAATCCCGTCTCGTCGACGACCAGGAAGCCATCCTCATCGCCCAACGCCCCACAACATAATCGCGAACCTCGTCTCGCAGCCGGTCAGCGTCCCGGCTGCGCCCCAACAGCGACTGCATCCCATAGGACCGTGTGCGCGCCGACATGCCGCGAGCGGCGAAGGCGGCCCGGTCGGTCGATGGTGGCGCGGAAGGCGAGTGCGGTGATCGGCCCGGCACCTGGAACGCTTATCAGCCGTCGACAGACCTCTTTCTTGCGAACGGACGAACTCTCCCAGCATTGTGGCGAGGATCGTTAGCAGCGGCTCGACCAGCGGCATTACAACCGGATCTGTGCCGGCCAACTCGCGCACACGACCGGCGAAGGCGGTTCGCGACGGCCTGCCCAGCTTGATGCCGGCCTCCCGCAGGATCGCCCGGATCACGGTCTCGATGGTGCACATTTCATTCAGTACCGTGCGGCGGGCGACGAGGAGGGATCTCCAGAGCCGGCACTGCCGGTTCTTCACATGCACCTGCCGATACAGCCGGCGCGCATGATCTGCGCCTGCGCCCGGGCGTAATTCCGATCCGTCTTGTTCGGCATGCCGCATTGGCCCGCCGCGTCTCGATGCAGATAGGAGGCCGACGGCGCACAGCCCGTCGTGAAGCCAGGCCGTCCGCGAACACGCTTGCAGCCCGATCCGCTCCAGGGGCAGATCGACTTTCCGCAGGGCGCACCTGTTCTTCCAACTGGTCAGCCGGCGCTATGAACCCGGCGCCATGCTGATCACGTCGAACCGCAGCGTTGCCGAATGGGGCACCGTGTTCGCCGATCCGGTGGTCGCGACCGCGATCCTCGACCGGCTCCTGCACCACAGCCACGTGCTGACCATCCGCGGCGACAGCTACCGGCTCCGCGCCAAGCGAAACAGCGGCCTCATCAGGCCGCCCGCCGGACCAACCTTCAATCGACATCAATGAACCCGAAGGTGGGGAGCATCATGACGTCTGATGATCGCCGGCCGCAAGTGTGGCTGATGGCCACCATGTGTCGGGAACTGAAACGACGCTCCGCCATCGAGGCCACCATCGGTAACATGAAGACGGCCGACTGGACCGCAACTTCCTCCTCGGCCATTATGGCGATGCGATCAATGCGCTGCTCGTCGCCGCAGGCCAAAATCTGCGCCTGATCCTCAGGTTCTCGCTCTTTGGCTTGCCTGGTGCCTGCAAGGCCTCCAGCCGAAAACGGCAAAATCGGATGTTTCCAGCCGTCTTCACGGGTTAGGAATATCAACGCCTTAGCCGTTATTGAAGGCGACTAATGGCAACTTAGATCAGCGTAGAGACAACATCTGGCAAGTGAAAGCGCTGATACTGTCCTTCAGATGGCGGCCCTGCGCACAGGTACAATTCCCGCTGCCCGCAATCGATTATGATTGAAAAGGCAGTACTGGTATACTCGCGGTCGGAGACCGTTTTAGATACTGCGTCTGGGGCGTTCGTGCGGTCCGCCAAAGCCCGCATGAGGTCATCTACACCAGTTGCGTCATCCCCGGCACGCTTCAGCTCCTCGAGCCGAGCACGACTCGATGGATATACAGCTTGTAACTGCGTTTCATCTTCAAATGCCTGGGTAGTCGCCAGGAGTGTGTGGTTTGTATGAAAAATTCTCGACGCGTTCGGCAGTTCGCACACTCCGGCGCTCGGAGACAGTTCCACGCCAGTAATAAACCCTTCGCGATCACCTAACAAATAGCTGCGCCCCCCCCATGACGGGAAGCTGCTTTAGCGTCTCGACCGCTGATGAGACATTACTCTCGGCAAGTAGCAATCGCCTTACAACCTGACTCGGGATCCCGCTTGTAGATTTGTCTAGCATCACATCATTGGTCAGGAGACCGACACCAGACCTGTTCACGCCAACCCATCCGAGGGTTCCAACTGAGGCCACCATGGCAAGATCGAGACCCTTGCCTCCCACGTGTAGGAAGAAAACCAAGTCGCTGTGCATCTCGGGCGCTGCGTCCCAGTTCTGCCCAAGAACTGCACCTCGTGTTGTTGTAATGGCAAGGCCACTGCAACCACTCTCCGCATGGGCGTCGAAAAATTCAAAACCAATGTAGCAGTAGATATCTATACAATCGCAGTTCGCGCCGCTTGCGATCCCTGCAATCTCTTCAGAAATTTCCGGCGCGCGGTTTTGAAGAATGTTCCACGAAATATTCGCGTTTTCGCGGGCGCGATTTAGAGACACAGGAGAGTAACGCTCCTTCATTTTTGTAATTACGTGGGAAATACGAGTCGCGAACATGCGGCCATGCTGTTGGCCGCGTTGGGCGGAGGTTCCCGAAAGGACTACCACAGGCAGAGTTGCGAGAGGCGATCTATTAATTTCGGCCATGGTCACAATCCAGCTGAGGCAAGCTTCAAAACTGCACGTGCGCGAGCATGCATCCTTGATACAGGATCCCTCATTGCCCGCTTCACAAACATAGCAGCTTCAAATTAGCCGCATTGCACGAACGACCCCTTGTGTATGCAGGAAATCGGCGTTGTGTTTCAGTATGCGCTTAAAATCGACGATTTGCTGGTGGGGAGTGGGAGAGTCTCCACGATGTCGGACACGCTATTTTCTGTGACGGTGGTCAAGTGTGATGGATTGTCGTTTCCGGCTCATGTCTTTGCCACAGGTTGTTTGCTTTGACGGAGAGCGCGAGAAAAGGGATAGTCTCTTGAGACGGCAAGTCGATCTTGGGAGTGGAAAGAACCTGGGGTTGTGGTCGGTCTCAGGCGGACGACCTGGCTACCCGCCGGGCGGTCGACCACGGCGGCGCAGACCTAAGGACGCGGTGAGCACCTCGTGGAGCCAACACATCGGCGGCGTTGGAGGCGAAAACGTAGTCGATCGGAGTCTGACGCAGATCCGTCACCACCTCGTGGCCGGCGGCGTCCCGATCTCCCAAATCATTTCATATCTTCGATGCCGAAGTCAGTCGGCTAACGCCGCCACTGGTATCCGCGCGATCGCCATTTTTGGGAGATGATGCGGCGTCCTCATCCCTCCATGAAGGCGTTCGCCGGGCCCTGGACCGGCGCATCCGATCTATGGGGCGCCCTTTCAAGGGTAGGACACGAGGTGCTCTTCCGCCACGTTCCCGAACCCGTCGGCCCAGTCTGTCGACGTTGCCGCGTGGCCAGCCTGGGCCTCTCAATCGCGAAGGAATCGCCCATCTGCTCTATCATTTCCGGCTCGCCGCCTGGTCGGGCGTCAAGCTGCCCATTGTGATCCTTCGCTGGCGAAAGCTTATATTTAGTCGGCCGGGCCGAAGGACTGCAGAACACGCTCCGGTCGCTGGGCGCTCCGCTCTATCGCCGTAGCGATATTCTGCAACTTCGACGCCGACACCAAGGTGTTGACCTCACGCGCCGATGCGAGCAGCTTTGTGCAGACTACACAATGACGCCGACGCGCTACAACAAAGGAACTCCACGAGAACAGTTCAATCGAAAGCAACCATACCCATCTCAAGAGCGCGATCCGCGACGCTGTTTTGATGCGCGGGACGGGGAGTTCGACAATCTCGACGCTTTGACCTGATGTGGTTGTCTAATCGCTGCTGGGGCGTCAAGCATAATTTCGTTGAGGGGACGCTGCCGGGTGCATGGTTGTCTTCGCGGTCGACATTAGCCGTCGCATGATGGAGCTTCGCGGGTCGAGCGTTCAATGTGGACGACGCACTTTGCTGAATCAGCGATGCAACCCCCATCAGCGGAATGGCTCGTCTCACGCCCCGGCAGGGACACCTTAAGCGTTCAGGTTTTGAACGCTATCCGGATTTATGCGGCGGCTCCAGCATTGGGGTTAAAGGGCTTGCTGGTCTTAAGCATCGTATGCGTTACAACTGCCAGTTTGCGCGCCACAGCCACGGCAGCTCTTTTGAAGCCGATCCTCTCCCGGAGCCGCAGACCCCACGTGCGCAGAGTGCTGTCGGTTGAGTTGCGCGTCAGAATGACCGCCGCCGCTTCGTAGACAAGCCCCCGCAAATGGCGATCGCCACGTCAGGAAATATGACCGTCATAATCGACTACTCCGGATTGCAGGAGTGGGGTTGGGAGACGCTCTTGGGCGCTGGCGACTGTTTTATTTGGGCGTAGCTAGGTGTTTGATCCCAGGCTTTGATGGCGCATACTTTTCGTCCGAATCAAAGGATGCGCTATGGGCCAGGTTCTTCATGGGAGCGCCACGACGACAGAGGCG
>NZ_JAMYVF010000053.1:0-5698 GCF_040323735.1 Mesorhizobium sp. M0029 | reverse complement strand
CTGGTCGATTTACCTTCTGTCTTGGTCATGGTGGCGTTCCTTCCAGGGAATCGGTGACGTTGAACATCACCAGCCTGCCATGACCGCCCTCTCTCAGCGAATTGCAGAACTCTCAGCACACTACCTTCCCTACTCGCAATGCGACGCGCGCTTCACGCCCTGCCTGTGATCGGTATGACTGAGATGGGGCCGCAAGCGGACCGTCAGCTTCGCGGTGAAAATCCTCAGAAAGCGGCCAGCATGTAGTCGTCGCACGGCTGAAAGAGAGGCGTGACGGGCGAGGAATAGGTCTGGTTTCACCTGATCACCTACGCAGGCAGTTCGACGATCATTGAGCGGCGAGAACGCGGCCCGAGGCAGGAGCTTTGAGCGTCCGATTTTTCACGATCGACCTTCAGGCTCGTCGAGCGCATCGTCTCGACGTTACTGCCGAAACCGAGCCTCCATGCCGGCGCCCTGGGGAGGCAAGACAGCCAGCAACTGGACGGCTCGGGGATTTAGCACCGTTCACCCAGAGCTTTTTGTCGAGATGCAGGCGTATCCGCTGGCTTTCTGCGAAGGACAGCGCAAACGATTCAGGCCGAATGAGCGTGTAATTTCCTGGTCGGTCTCTATGATGCGGACGACCCTACCCATTCGCCACTGGCTCCGACTACTTCCACGCAAGGCGTGGCCCTGCGAATTGGCACCACCTTGCCCATCACATCCTCCCTACGAAACGCAATGGGAAGTCGATTTAAGACCGTCGTAGTCGGTAGTTCAATAACTAATGCTTGCTCGGAATCGGACGAGCCATCCTGGATGGGCAGTACGAAGGCTGGTTGAATGGCTAACTTGTCATGCCACCTCGGTCAGGCGAACCTTCGGGGACCTCCCGTGATATAGCCTATGCTTCAGGTTGTTGGCATTCAGGATGGCTGCCAGCTCTTCAGCATACTCCATGTCGGGAAGGTCGACAGAAGGGTGGCCCACCATAATAGCCGGCTGCCCGGTGAACACGTCGAACACCGTCCACGTCCCATCCGGTTCCCGCCTTACCTCGTACCGCAGAGTTGCCATGAGGGGATCACATAGGTCGCCGTTTAGGGGTGGGAGTATTTGGTCCACGGTGACGCCGGGCCACCTGAAAGCACCGAGACAGTCGGCGCTTAGTAACGCGCCCGCCCACCCGACATGTCGAATACCGCGCCGGTATTGAAGTTGCTGGCGTCCGAGCACAGCCAGGCCACCATGTGGGCAACTTCTTCGACCCGGCCGAGCCGGTTCATTGGACTATCGGCGATCATTGTCTCGACAGCTGCGACCCCGAGGTTTCGGATCATGTCAGTATCGATTGGCCCAGGAGCGACGCAGTTCACGCGTATGTTTGTATTGGCAACCTCACGCCCAAGCGCCTTTGTGAAGACTACGATACCTGCGCTGGAGGCTGAATAGGCGGCAAGGTTGGCAAGTCCTTCCTTGCCCGCCAAAGAGCCCATATTGACAATGCGGCCAACACCCCATTTTCGCATGTGGGGCAAAACCAACTGCGTCACTTGCATCGTGCCGATCAGATTGGTTTCGATGATGCTTCGCCAGTCTGCAGGTTCGTGTTGGTCAAACGGGTGAAGGGTTCCTAGATAACCGGCGTTGTTAACCAGAACGTCTATACGCAGGCCACGATCGACGATCATGTTGATCGCATGGGTTACCTGATCGCGGCTGGTAATATCGACCTTCGTAGACACCACACCCTTCAGTTCGATCTGATCTCGATCCCACACGTGCACTGAAGCACCCGACGCTACAAGGCGCTCTACGATTGCCTTGCCGATACTCTTTGCTCCGCCGGTTACGACGGCTGTCTTGCCAATGAGGTCATATGATACCGGCACAAAGCCCCCATTCATGTGTGTTCACACGGGATAAGTTTAGCAGGATCGCATATTTTCGCCAGCGGCCAGATGGTCTGGGGGGCGCCGGAGCCAGCTATGACCTGATCGGTAGCGAGCTCCAGATCGTACACAGCTTCGCCTTGCGGCGCCGCCTGGCGCTTTTCGTCACCTTTTCCTGTTCAGATGCCTCTTGGCAGGTCAAGGGGGCTAGACGATGTTGTTCTTTGTCCCGCTCTCCTGCGGCGACACGCCATTGCCCAGTTTGAAAGAACCAAAGAGACAATCAGGACAGGCCGGCGATATTTCGATGAAGGGCTTTCGCCATTAGTTAGCGCAGGCTAATATGCGTTCTTCGCGGTCAGAGAGCCGCCTGCATGTTGGGCAGAGATGCTTTAGCACCTGATACAATCGTGCCAGCCGCGATGCCTATCCCAATTTGCCTTGGCGTCTTCCCCGACGGGCTCTGGCTAGAAGCATTCCAAACCGATCAGGATATCCGTGCCTATTGGAGAGGCTATGCCCTTGCGGGCACGGTGTGCGCCGTTTTGCTGATCATCGAGCTTGTGACAATTCACCTGCTGCTCTGACGTAGCAGCGCTGTCTTGATGGCGCTATCGCTGTAGCGGTCGGACCGCTCTAGTGCGCCTTCTCCGCCTCCATCGTTGAGCAGTCAATTTCAGCTCGAGCGGGCTGGACGAGGGGAGCGCGGGCGCATGACCGTGGTGCCTACATTCGTCGTGACCACGCAGCCCACCTCATATCGGCCGACCACCACGCTTCCGCTTGCATAAGCCTCGGCGCGAATTCGATCTTGCAGCGTTTCGGGACCGAGTTCTGAAGCTGCGATAACGCCCATCTGCTCCATGACCGGAGCCATGGTCGCTGCGAGATTGGAGATCAGATCAATGCCGCTCATACTGTCTGATCCACCTCCGGCGAGAGCACTTACCGCCTGGCCCCGGCCGGCGTTTCGTTCGATTGGAAGCACCGGCGCAATGTCGCCGCGGACTAGCGTCCGTCATCTGCCCTGCCGTATGCATTCGGGGTAATGCCACCAACTGCGGTCCATGGTATGGTCCCGAGCGCACGCAGTGGCGCCTGATAAACAATCAGGAGTGAACGGGAGTGGCGGCCATTGAGGCGCTATAAGAAGTTTATTTTGCATTGCGGAATTCACAAGACTGGAAGCTCTTATCTTCAGGCGAGCCTGGCCTCCAATCGGGATCTGTTGGCGGGGAACTCGATCCATTACCCCGACCCCCACGACCCGGCCAATGAAGCGTTCGGGCCGCAGCACAGCATAGCCGCAATCGGTTACGACGACAGCAAATCGTTTGAGCAGAACGTTGGCGCGTTCTTCGCACTCGATTCCGATTGCGAGACGTTGCTGATGTCAGGCGAGGAATTTTCGCGAGCCAGCACTCATCCATCTTTTTTTCAGGGTCTGTTGGATATTGGCGCCGAGGTGAAGGTGGTGTTCTATTTGCGGCGCTTCGATCACTTGCTTGAGAGCGTGTATGCGCAATGCGTCAAAGACTACCTGACGGGCCCCATCGAAGTCGCGGAATATCAACTTGATTTCTACGAAATCCTGCGACCGTTTGTTGAGGCGCTCGGACCTGATCGTGTTGTCGTTCGACCATACAACCCTAAATTTTGGCCCGGCGAATCGATCGGTCAGGATTTCTTCTCTGCAATTGGCTTGCCTCACCTCTGGGGCGCCATGAGGAAGCCGGCCGGCCGGATCAACGAAAGTCTGTCACGGCCGGAAACATACATGATTTCAGTTACTGAAGGCATCGCTGAAAAGCAGCGCTTGATGGACCACTTCCGAGCCCGGCCTTTCCCGGACTGCGACAGGGCCAAGTTCTTCCGGTCACCCGATTTTCGCTTTGACTTCAACCTGAGATACATCGGCTTGAACTCTGGCGTCGCCGCCCTCAATGGCGGGGTGGACATCACCGAGTTTCTCGATCTGGCCAACGTCGATGATGATCCACATTGGCAAGCGTTCGACCCGAACGACCCTCAGATAGTCGACTATCTTGAAACCTTCAGGGCCAAGCATTCGGACTTAGACGGTGGGGATGATTGGGAAGTGCGTGAAGATGGCATCGAGGGGATGCGCTTTTAGGGCGCGGATAATCGGGCGGAAACACTTACCCAACCGTAGGGTAAGGGCCGCTAGCTAAAAGCCCGCCAACCTTTCGGTGGGCGGGCCTCTACTGTCGGAACTGGAGAGTGTCATGTCGACAGCTCCGGCACTTGCGAACGGTTTGGTTAGTGGCGCCAGATCAGCAGGCAGAGCTGGCGCAGGTCACGATCATAAACGCCCCGGCTCTCGATCACGTCGATGCAGCGCTTCTTGAACCGAGTGATTTCGGCGCTCGACATAGCGTCGACAATGCGAGGCAGATCCGTATTGGTCGGATGGTCGGGGGACTCGGTTCCGACAGTGGCACCGCTCGTGCCAGTGGGGGCAGTGGTTCCGTCGTCGCCAACTGCGGCGTTCGCCGGCATGCAAAGATTTGCGAGAACGGCTCCAATCGCCATGCTTCCCACCAGGATCTCAAAAATCTTTGTCATAATTCGCATCCAGGATGGCCCCTTTTCCAAACCAAGGCCGGCGGGATTTTGCTCGCAACCAGCGGGACGGTGACAGTCGTTGAGTGATTGATTGGGTATTGATCGAAAAACGGGAACGCGATCAGATAGGCGTAGTCGGCGGTAAGATGTGCCATGCGGAAACCTCCGCTGACGGCATCAATTATCATCCACGACATCCTCCAATATCCGGGTGAAGGTGCTGAAAGACATAGCTCATTAGAAAGCACGGATAGATGAATGAATGTCTAAAAACTCCTTTCCTATTCTTTGCAATGACAGTGTTAGGCGTCCTTAGCCGTGTTAACCGTTGATCAGCGTGAGGCGAGTTCCTGCGGTATCGCGTTCAGCTCGGCCTTTGCGGCGTTGGGATGCGCGCCTCTCGCAAAAGCGATGGCCAGTTGTGGAGCTGCTATTTGTTCTCCTCGCGGAAGTCCTGCAGCGATGCATGCCGCAGGTCATCCTCCACACGCAAGTGCTTCACGCGGCCGATCAGCCCGGCTTGACCCATTGCGTCGCAGGCCGCTTCATGACGCCCTTGGGCGCCGTGCCTGGGTGCTCTTGGACGCGTTTCCATAGCCTCTCGCGCATTTCCCGGTTCAAGGTGACGAATGCGCTGCCGACATAGCGCCCGGTGCCGCGCTCAGCCATCAGAGCGAAAGCCGGCTTGCCCGCTTCACGCTCGACGCCGAGCAGATCGAACTCGTCAATCGCATAGCACTTGGCCTTCAGCCAGTTGGTCGACGGACCGCTTCGGTATTTGCTGTCCTTCCGCTTCGACACCATGCCTTCAAGTCCGGCCTTGTCGAGCAAGTGAAAGATGGCCTTGGCTTCCCCCGGCAAGGGCTCGCTGAACTGAATACGCCCGCCGGGCTCGATCATGCCGGCCAGGATCTCGCGCCGCTCCTCTAGCGCCATATCGCGCAGATCGTGGCCGTTAAGATGAAGCAGATCAAAGGCAACAAAATACAAGTCGTGCTGCCGGCGGGTAATGGCTTTGCGCAGCGCTGCGAAGTCCGAAAGGCCCTTGTCGTTCAGAACGACTATCTCGCCGTCGACAATGGCGCTTTCGGCACCAAGGCGCTTGGCCTCTCTCACCAGGTCGCGATATTTCGCCGTCCAGTCGTGGCCGTTGCGCGTATAAATGCGTGTGCCGTCTTCATCGATGATCATCTGCGATCGGTAGCCGTCGAACTTGACCTCGTGGGTCCAGCCTTCAC
>NZ_JAMYVF010000052.1:0-6710 GCF_040323735.1 Mesorhizobium sp. M0029 | reverse complement strand
TGTGAGTTCGTGAACTGGAGTCTGTCATAGCTCCCTCTCCCTATTGGGGCGGAAGCATGTTGATCGCTCACAGCCGACGGACGCCCTTAGAGTTGCCGTCGATGGCACACTGTATGCCTGCCGACCGCGGTTGTCCCATTTTTTAATCAATTACGTTAATCGGCCCGAGCCAAGCTTTGGCGCACCCGCTCTAACGCGGCATTCAGATGCTCCAGAAATTCGTCATCGCTTTTGGTCGCCAAGCCGACTTGTCGAGCGCGAGTTACAATGCGCTCCTGGAGTGAAACCGCTGTCTCATAGTGGTCCACGATCATCTGAAATGAAGCGCTCATTGGGGCGGATTCAAAGAGCTGTGCCATTCTGACAATGTAGTTCCAAGATGATGAGAGTCCATGCGGCCGCCGCTTGGGTAACAATCGTACAATATACCTAAGACTGGCCGCGCTCTTTGGTTATCCTCCCAGAAATCCGTAGCCTCGCGAGGCGCAGCTTCTCTTCGCCCTCCGACCTCGTGACCGGCGGACCAGTCCCGGCTTCAGCCATTCGGCCTTGTTCTTCTTATGCTCCTTCGGGACCGGGCCGCCGACCTCGCCCTGCACACGATTCCACAGCGTTTGCCTCTTGTAGGCCTTGAAGGCTACTATCGGCCGCCCTTGTAGGGCCGCTTTCAGCCATGATCACCTCGGGGCGCTGAACGAAGCGCGTGCTTGTCGACTCTGTCGGTCGTCGCAGACGCTTACGGAGGCCTCACCGCAGAGGGCGATGCGAACTCCGGCTCGACGACGGCTGTCAAATCAGACTGCTGTGGATGCACTACCAGCGATCGGTACTAGGATTCTCGACCTCGGTAATAAGCTGGTCTGTACGGCTAGCGACCTTCCTGCCTAGCAATATCAAAAGTCAAACCCCGCCGAAGATGCATATGCCTGGCAGCACGCGTCGGTCTTTGGCCACGCATCTGCCAAACCGAAATCAAGTAGCCCGCCATCGTGCGCCCTCAACGCGATCTTGATCATTGCAGTGGGGCAATAACTTATCTCTTTGGAGCTTGGTGGTGATATATAGGCGCCCAAGCCAGCGCTAATATTGCATGGAGCTAAAACGCCCGCTAAGATTTCTTGGGTGTTAGCTGGCGGGTGTTTGATGCGGTTTCATCGTCTAGGCGCGGTCGCTCTGGGTCTGGCGTCCTTCATCAGCAGCGCTCATGGCCAAGAATCCTGCGACCCTAACTACACAGGCGCCTGTGTTCCAATCGCCAGCGATGTCGACTGTTCCTCCGGAAAGGGCAATGGTCCCGCATACGTACACGGGCCGGTCTCTGTCGTAGGCACCGATATCTATGATCTTGACCGAGACGGCGACGGAATAGGTTGCGAAAACGGCTAGAGGAGGCAAGTCGCCCTCCAACTTCATGACGGCACCAGCCCATCCATGGTGCCGGCATGGTCCCACTGATGCTCTCTCCTTGTGAACGGCATCCAATCTTTTCGGCGGGCTTGAACAGCGGCCACCTTTGGCGGCTATCGAGGGGCTGATGATAGATTCCATTCCAGCTCTTTCTAATGTGTCGTCCGAACAGTGAACGAAAGTAGAACAGATAATTCAAGCGCGAATTGACTGTGAGAGGGATGAGCTGCAATTTGGGTCAGGCCTGACGCTGGTGGAAGACGAAATTGCGGTGGCGACTGGAAGCTCAGCGATGCCCCAAATGAAACTGGGCAGCTGGTGCTGTCCGCTGCGGCGCTATGATGTCAGACGATGATATCGGCCGAATGACCTGGGGAATCTTCGGGGACGTCGAGGCCGACGTGGTCGGAAGCAAACTGAGTTGCAGGCGGTGCGGCAGGACGAGTATATGCAAGCTGAGACGCCTGTCGCAGTCTCCGCGTTCCAGGCCGACGTTCTCCGCATTCCGAGGCCTGGTGAGCGATACGGGTGCGCCTGAGTGTCAATGGCGCATCTATCAACGGCCTGGTACGCGATTCACCGCCGTGCGAGCTGATCGAAACGGGCTTGGTCGATTGCATCGTAATAGCGCCGCCCACCAGGAAACATTTTTCTATCGTTTGCGGTTGGGGCCGCATGACGCGATTGTCGGACGCAACAAGCCAGCTTGGCAATGGGCAGTAGGCTGTCCACACTGTACTCCCTAGTGTCCAATACATACCTAACCAGACCGCCATGCCGTCACCTCCAGATTTCACCGACGATTTTCGCTCCGGGCTGATCACGCTGCTGCGCTGGCGCAGGGATGTGCGGCGCTTCGAGCCGACGGCTCTGCCGGAGGGTACGCTGGAACGCCTGCTCGAGCTCGCCAGCACTGCGCCCTCCGTTGGCCTCAGCCAGCCCTGGCGCTTCGTAGTCGTCGACAGCCTCAAGCGGCGCACTGCCGTGAGAGACTGCTTCGAGCGCTGCAATGCCGAGGCGCTCACGCGCTTTTCGGGAGAGCGCGCCGCACTCTATGCCCGGCTGAAGCTTGCCGGGCTCGACGAGGCGCCCTGTCAGTTCGCGGTCTTCGCCGACCGCACGACCCGGCAAGGCCATGGGCTCGGTCGCATGACCATGGCGGCGACCATCGACTATTCGGCCGTCATGGCAGTGCACACACTGTGGGTGGCGGCGCGGGCGGAGGGCATCGGCATGGGCTGGGTGTCGATCCTCGATGCGACCGAGATGGCCGAAATTCTCGACACGCCGCCCGAATGGACGCTGATCGGCTATTTCTGCCTCGGCTATGCCAGCGAGGAGCACGACATACCGACCTTGGAACGCGAATGCTGGGAACATCGGCGGCCGCCGGTGGTGATCAGGCGGTAGTGGGGCTGCCCATCATTCGCCTCTTCCTTGGCGATGAGCTTGACGCAGATCGGGTCGCCCTTCGCCACATTGCCATTCCGACCGAAGCCGAGGTTCGTGTTCTTGCAAAGGCCAGGAAAGAGCAGCATGACAAGCGCGACCGCAGCGAAGATGGCGCTTGCGACAACCGGGCTGAAGCCGGGCATGGAGGTGGTCGACCTCTGTTGCGGGGCGGCTGTGCCGATCGCCACGATCGCCCGCCATGTCGTCGCACTACGCCGACCAACTGGAGGCCGCGCAGCGCCGGCTGACCGGCGCCGGCGCGACCAATTGCGAATTCGTCGCCGGCTACGCGCTACGAACTCGCTACTCTGGTGTCACGCCCCGTCGAGTCTTCACGGCCAACGCCTCGACGGCGTCCCGGACCGACCGCGGCTGGCACGTGCCGTGCGCGAGGCGCTCGCCCCCGGCGGACATTTGTTATCGTCAACTGACACCGGCAGCCGCGCGAGAAGACGACGGTCCTGAAGCGAACTCAGGCTGTCGCCAAGACAGACCATCGCCGATGCCCAAGTCGGCGGCACCATGCTCCTAGATGCCGACTGCCTGACAAGGGGTCGCAGGCCCGTCGTCCGTCCACTGTCCAAGGCCTCCTGGCCTTTCCGAGGCCGTGATCCTGCCGCGGGTGTGAGTTTGCGATCCTCATAAGAGCGTCAGGCGCGAATAGAAGTTTGGGTCGTGGCTCCACAGCGGCCGACCTATCCATCGGGTGGATGGTAGTTATCACAACAATCAATTTTACCAATATTATGGAATTCCACTACAAGGCCGCCACTTAAAGCGGCCGGACGGGTATCCGTCTCGCGTGGGCTGGTGCTGCCCGCAAAGATGCGGAGACGAACATGTGCGGGATTGTTGGCATCGTTGGGCAACAGCCGGTGTCGGATCGGTTGATCGGCGCGTTGAAGGGTTTGGAATATCGCGGCTATGATTCCGCCGGCGTTGCGACGATCATCGAGGGTGCCTTGCACCGCCGGCGCGCCGAGGGCAAGCTCGTCAATCTCGAGACGCGACTGAAGGAAGAGCCGCTGAGCGGCAACGTCGGCATCGGCCACACGCGTTGGGCAACCCACGGGGCCTCGACCGAACGCAATGCGCACCCGCACTTTAGCGACGGTGTCGCCGTAGTCCATAACGGCATCATCGAGAATTTCACCGAGCTGAAGGACGAATTGGCGGCGGATGGCGCCGAGTTCCAGACCGACACCGACACCGAGGTCGTTGGGCATCTCTTGGCAAGATACCGCCGAGAGGGCATGAGGCCGCAAGAGGCCACGCGTGCCATGCTGAAACGCGTCAAGGGCGCTTATGCGCTTGCCATCCTCTTCGAAGATGAACCGTCGACCATCACGGCGGCGCGCAACGGACCACCGCTCGCGATCGGCCACGGCGACGGCGAGATGTTCCTGGGCTCCGACGCGATCGCCCTTGCTCCCTTCACCAATGAAATTACCTATCTCATCGACGGCGACTGGGCCGTTGTCGGCAATTCGGGCGCCCATATCTTCGATGTCGACGGCCGTCCCGTCGAGCGTCCGCGCCATATCTCCACGGCCGCGGCCGATCTCGCCAACAAGGGCAACCATCGCCACTTCATGGAGAAGGAGATTTACGAGCAGCCCGAGGTCATAGCCCATGCTCTCCATCATTACATTAACATCATAGACAGTCGCGACATGGTTCCTGGCATTGATTTCGCCAAGGTCCCGAGCTTGGCGATCTCTGCCTGCGGGACCGCCTATTTCGCCGGACTGATCGGAAAATACTGGTTCGAGCGCTATGCGCGCCTGACGGTTGAAATCGACGTTGCGTCCGAATTCCGTTACCGCGAGATCCCGTTGCCGCCGCAGTCGGCGGCTCTTTTCATCTCGCAGTCCGGCGAAACCGCCGATACGCTTGCGTCATTGAGGTACTGCAAGGAGCGTGGGCTGAAAATTGGCGCTATCGTCAATGCCTGCGAATCGACCATCGCTCGGGAGGCCGATACGGTTTTCCCGATCCTTGCCGGACCGGAGATCGGCGTCGCCTCTACCAAGGCTTTTACCTGCCAGCTTGCCGTTCTAGCAGCACTCGCCATCGGCGCGGCCAGAGCCCGCGGGACCGTCCCCGAAGACGAGCTGCAGGCGCTCGTCAGGAGCCTCGCCGAATTGCCGCGCGTGATGGGCCACGTACTCGAGTGCATCCAGCCGGAAATCGAGTTCTTGTCGCGCGAACTGTCAAAGTGTCGTGACGTCCTGTATCTCGGCCGTGGCACCAGCTTCCCGCTAGCGATGGAAGGTGCGCTGAAGCTCAAGGAGATTTCCTACATCCATGCCGAGGGCTATGCAGCGGGTGAATTGAAGCACGGGCCGATCGCCTTGATAGACGAGAACATGCCAGTGATCGTCATCGCGCCCCATGACCGTCTTTTCGACAAGACCGTTTCCAACATGCAGGAAGTGGCTGCCCGTGGAGGGCGGATTATCCTCATCACCGATGAAAAAGGGGCAGCCGTATCGAAACTCGAAACCATGCACACGCTCGTGCTGCCGGTTGTCGACGAGATTATCGCGCCAATGATCTTCTCGCTCCCGATACAGCTTCTAGCCTACCACACGGCGCTCTTCATGGGGACGGATGTAGACCAGCCGCGCAATCTCGCAAAATCGGTCACGGTCGAATGATTGTGAACCTGTACAGGTGGCGATGCGCCTCCAGGAAAGCGGTACCCCTTGTCTGGATCCGAAGCCCGGATGAAACCAGATGACCATTGTTTGCTGCAATTGTGAAACTCGGTAGCGGTTACGAGCGGGTCCTTCGCTGCCTCGCCGGTGGAGATTGCCGAAGGAAGCAGTGTCCGTGCCGAAAGTTCGAGTTGCTGTTCAAGAAAGCCATCGGCGAGAATGGTCCACGAAGGATCGCAGGTCGCATGCGCTACGCCGACCAGGCTCTCAGCACGGGCAGTCTTGATACTTGATCAGAAGCAGGTGAGCCGCCATATTCCGGCCCGGCCAATTCAGCGGCCCATCCCATGCATGAGGCCGGTTCGGCCGAATGGACGACCATTTTTTTTATTTGCTAGGTGTGCGCCTCGGGAGGAATCTCTGAGGGAGCTCCCAGTTCTTGGAGATGTTTATGAAGGATTCGCGCATTCCCGAACCAGTCTTGACGGCTATGTCCCAGGGAACCCACATCGTCCGCGCTTATCGCGAGCACCTTGGATATTCGATCGACGACCTGGCCGTCGCGTGCGGGCTGGCCGCTGAGGAAATCCAAAACATCGAGCGAGGTCTGAGGTACAGCAAGGGCTATCGGGATCGGATAGCGAAATCGCTTTCCATACCTGTGGGAATTCTTGAGTCGGAGTTGGACATTTCGGACGCCGCCTGATCAGTCGGATGATCTGCAATGGGTGGACTAGCTGTTGTGATGTGAAGCTTGCGGCTGATGTCGACGCTTGAGTCGATTTGATGCGAATGCCTTCTGGCGCAGCTCGCCGAACAACAAGCGATATAGCCGCCCGGAGTGCTACGAAACGTGCACGACGGCATCGGCTCGCGACGAAGGATTGTAACGGCGAACTCTTCCTAGTTCGGCAAGGCGATGCTGGCTTGAGCATCAACTCGGCCTACGAGAGGGGCTACTCCTAGGCTGAATCGTCCAACATGGCGAGTCGCGCCGCTCTGAAAGTACCATGGCGGGCATCCTGACGTTTCCGGGTTGACTATGGGCGTTCGAACCACGAAAAGGGGCCGCTCTTCGTGAGTGGCGTGGGGGGGGCGGGGGGGGGGCGCCGCCCCCCCCCCCGCCGGGCGCCCGCGGGCGCGTGGTCAGGCGTGAGGAGGGGCAGGAGGCGGGGCGCGGCGGCGAGCGGG
>NZ_JAMYVF010000051.1:0-6733 GCF_040323735.1 Mesorhizobium sp. M0029 | reverse complement strand
CGTCGCTGCCGAAGCTGGTCGACGCCTCGCTCAAGGTGAAGGTCAGGTGCGCGACATCGCCGATCTTCAGGGCGCTGTCGTCGGTGCCGATCACGACCGTCGGGTTGGCGGTATCCACAATGACCGTGTCGGAGCCCGCCGCGCCGAGGTTGCCGGCAAGGTCGGTGTAGCTGTTTGCCGTCACAGACACCGAGCCGGTGCCGGCGAAGCCGTCATTTGCTATAAACTTCGCCGTATAATGCGAAGCATCAATCTTCACAAAATCAGTCAGCGTGCCATTCATTGCCGTAACATCGGCAGAATCGAAGCCCGTCACGGGACCAAGAAAAGTGAAGGTCACGACCGAGTTGTTGTCACCATCATTTAAGGAAGGGTCGACAATATTTACGGAGACAGGAACTTGCCCGGCGCTATCGAGAACGACGACCCGCTCGATCGCGGAGACCTTGAGGTTGATCGTGGCGAAGGTAAATTCTGCCTGACCTGCTTGGCCGGTATTCGTGTTCGAGTTCGCGGCAATGAAGGCACGAAACTGAGCAAGTTCGGTGTTAAACGCGGTCATGAATGACGTGTTGGCTAGTTGATCATTGCTTAGATAGATAGCGATCGTATCGATCTCGGCAGTGCCTTTCGCAGCATTGCCGTTACCGCCGTCGTAGGTGTCGTAGCCGGAAAAGGCTGTTTGTCCGACGGTTGTCCCTGTGCCGTAGACTTGGCTACCAAACTTGTACTGATTTTCCCACGCGCGATAGATGAGCGTGTCCGCTCCCGATCCGCCCAGGACCGTGTCGAAACCACTGCCTCCATCGAGCGTATCGGCGCCTGAACCGCCATTCAGGCGATCGCTTCCGGCACCGCCCAAAAGCACGTCGTCTCCACTACCGCCGACCAGATTGTCGTTGCCGCTTGTACCAGTTGCCGTTGCCATACCCCGTCCCCTATCTCGCTAGTTGTTCTTGTCGATCGAGAAGTGCCGACATTGACCTGCCGCTTGCAGCGGCGTCGCTCAAAAATTATGAACCTATGAGGGCAAGTTCGCCTTCGCCAACAAACGGCTTGATCCTGGGCGAGAGCGCCGGACCAAATGAGTTCGCATCCAGACCAATGGCATGTGTACCAATGCCAAACGCCCACGCTCGCGAGTCCGGCAAACACAGCTTGATGCCTGCTGAATCTGCGCAGGCAACAGCGGGCTTCTTCGGATCGGTCGAGGCGGAAAACTCATCATTCGGAGAGCAAAGTGTGATTTCGGCCAGATCGCAACTCGACCCATCGAGAGATATAATGGTCAGAGCGGTGGAAATGGGGACGGGCGCATTTTCGGCTAAGCGGTAGGTATAGTCTCCGCCCTGTGGCGTATCGGGAAGCAACGTCGACATTCCGTCGGCGTTTATGATTTGAGAAGCAGCCATTATAACCCCCTTACTCATACACAGATGCCCCCACATCCGTTTACCGACCGCACTGAAAAGACAAAGCACTCGCTATCAAAACTCATAGACTTCGTCAGCCCACCAAACCGCCGCTATGTTACGCCTTGCGAACGGCTGACTCAGCAGTACCGTTTACGGATGGCGGCTCGATGTTGATGATGATGATGATGTTGCGACGAGATTGGTCGTCGCGCTGCGTCTCCCCATTGCGTCGGCAAACTCGTCGGCTGCCGATCATGTTTTTAAGAAAATGCTTATATTAGGCGATTATTAACTCTTCCGAGGGGGAGTCGTCAACATTCGACTAGCGTGACAGTTAACAGTCAAAATAAAACGTGCACGGAACCGGCTGCGGACCGCCTTCCAGAAACGCATGCCTCAGCGAGGGGAATGTGTAGCAGCAACGGCCGATCTCATGGACAATTGCGTTTCACTGTGTCGGTTGCTGTAACCTGAGAAGGTCCCAAGAGTCCGAATTTCCGCACCTTGGCCTTGTCTTTCGATCAGGAAGGGCAGGGATGGTCTGATTTCGATGCATCGTCTCCGGTAGGAGAGGTAATTAGGCGCGAGCAATATCCGGTTTCGATCATTCTCAGGCCGGCTCGAATTGTCCTGGAAGTCTTAATTGGCATCGAGAAGGTGATGAGGCTGCCCGTCAAGGATCTGCTCCAAGCAGTTATCCAAAACCTCACGAATCTTTTGGAAAACGCGGCGGCTGAAAAGGCGGGAGCAATCCAAAATGGCCGGCACACTGATCTCCTTCAAAATTGCCGATATTGCGCGCGGATCAAGAGCGCACGCTAAGGCAACATGGAGCCTGGCAGGGTAGAAATAGATCCGGCGACGGGCAAGATCGTGGTCATCGCCGCTACACATACGAGCGAACCGGAAAACCCCGTCGACCAGTATATAAAAAATCATGCGCGTTCGTCTTAAGGGGCTGAACAGCCGCGCCAAACAACTCGCCGACGGCAGCCTCGTCACCTACTAGTGGGCTTGGAAGGGCGGGCCACCTTGCCTGGCAAGCCTGGAGATCCCGAATTCATCGCAGCCTACAAAGCTGCCGCCGCGACCAAGGCCAAGCCGCGCCAGGGCGTGCTGCTGTCCGTGCTGAATGAATTTCAGGCCAGCTCGGATTTGGATGACCTGGCGCCGCGCACGCAAGCCGACTATGTCAAGCTGATCAAGGTTATCGGAAAGAAATTCGGTGACTTCCCGCTGTCGGGCATGAGCGACCGCCGCACGCGCGGCATCTTCATGGAGTGGCGCGACGAGCGCGCCAAGGCATCGCGCCAACAGGCAGACTATGGCTGGCAGGTGCTGGCGAGGATCCTGTCCTGGGGACACGGTCGCGGCCTTGTGTCAGCCAATCCTTGCGAGAAGGGCGGGCGCCTCTATCGCGGCACCAGGGTGGCTAACGTCTGGTCTGCCGCCTACGAGGCCGCATTCTATGCCAGCGCTCCCGCGCACCTGCATCTGCCGCTCACACTGGCCTTGTGGACCGGCCGGCGCCAGGGCGACCTGCTGCGGCTCACTTGACAGCAGTATGACGGCAAGGTGATCCGCCTGCAGCAATCCAAGACCGGAACTCGTGTGGTCATTCCCGTCGGAGGGCCGCTCAAGGCTGCGCTCGAGGCGTTGCGCGACAAGGTCGGGCAGATACTTTTGAACAGCGACGGCGTGCCATGGACCGGCTTTCGATCATCGTGGCGCAAGGCCTGCGCCTCGGCCGGGGTGGTCGGAGTGACCCTAAATACATTCGCGGGACTGCTGTAACGCGCCTGGCGCTCGTCGAGGCCTGGGGGCCGGAAATCGCAACGATCACCGGCCACAGCCTTCCTCAACCGAGATCCGGCGCTCGGCGAAAGCGCCATCCGCAAGCTCGAAACGGGAACAAAAATTACCGACCGTGCGTCCGACTGACACGAAATGTTCTAATGATCAAACGGAAAAATCGCTTTCTGGGGAACCTGGATTCGAATCATAGCTGCAGGTCACGTCGCACCTTTACCGGATAGCCGTCGGCATCCTTGCGCTTGTCGAACTGCTTGGCGCGGCGATTGCAGCCGGCATCGAAGTAGTCTGCCGGCCAGCGAACTTCACCGGAGGGCAGGGTGCGCTTGCGGACTTTAGCCATTCCTATTCCTCGCGGTACTTTGGATTAGGTTGCGTGGTGTGGGAGCGAGCTTGCCAGACCGGATAGCGTTCCGCCTCTTTCGCCAACTCTCTATCATTTCTTTCCGCGACGCTCCGATGGCCTCGAAAACCTCTTGGCCGATGGGGACGTCTCCGGAGGCGTATTCATTCGCAAGCTTGATTGCTTCGCCTAACTTTGGATTGTTGGCGAATGGCGCAAGTTCAACGAAAAGATTGAACAGGTTATCCAGACCGGAACAGTGCCGACTAACGGTTAATGTCGGCAGTGTCCCGAATCATGATTGGCTGGAGCGATGGCGGTACTGGCGTTCGATCTTGTCTATTTTTCCGGCCTGACCCTAGGCGACCTGCTGGGCAGCGTCATTTCGTTGCTGGCGTGTTTGGTGCTCTACAACGTTTTGGCTACGGACCGCCCGAACCGATAGGTCGGGTCTAACCCGCGTTCGCCATTCCAAAGCCAAGGCCCAGGCCGATTGCGACGCCAAGGAACAGCTTGCCGGCCATGTCGATGCGCGAAGGCGCATACAGGGCGCCATGCGTCTGTGCGGGCGCTCTGAGGCCGTTGCCGACGTCATCGAAGATCGTTTCCATCGGTCGAGTCTCCGAATCTGTGAATCCTCTGTTTGATCCGTCAAAGTCTAACGATCAGGGAAGCGCCATGAAAGCACGTGCAGTAACGGTTGATTCAACCATTGCTGGTATAAGTGTGGGGTGGGTGGCGGCTCCGACAGCTCGGGGGTGGAACTGAGTGCCGAAGCCGCCTGCGCAGCCAAGGTTGGGGTTTGACCGCGCCGTCCTATTCTGGGACAGCGCGGTCAACGATTCGTTAAAATTTTCCGGACCTAATTAAGTCGGTGCTAATTGCGCCCTTTGGCCTTTTTGGGTCAGCCGGGAACATCCCCGCTCCGAGGCTGTTCGGTCACACCCGGCTCGTTCTCAGCGGTCCCTGCCGGTGACCAAGATGGCCCCTCACTCATCATGGTCGGCCCGCGCTCGGAAGCAGGCGCGGGCCATCCCTGCACAAACCCGGCGTCTCCAGATGTCAGCGCCCTGGCGCGAGCCGGACTGCATAACGATTGCGGATGTGCCTGTTAAAATAGACGCCCTTAGCAAAGGCAGCTTTGAACGCAGCAACGGCCTCAGCAGGTACGTCCAAAAACTCGTAATGCTTCCCGCTTGCCACAAACCAGACGGAGAGAACCCTGGTGTTCGGGTCATAGTCGAACTTGCGTATCGAGGTCGACGGCATGGTATGCCATTCAAAAACTCAGCTAGCCGAGTTGGCTGAAACTGTATTCGAATTGTGGCCGCGCTTTTCGTCGGCAACCCTGATCCAGATGGGCTCGCTGGTGCGCAGAGTGATGTCGCGCTCTGTCGCTTCCCGCGCCGCCCTGATCGGCGTTGTCGCGTGGACGATGTGGGTAGCCGTCACGGTATCGCCGTCCATTTCCTCAACGTGGTATTTCGGCACTTTTGGTCCTAAGCGTCCAGTTCGAGCGGCTCGTGCTCCGGATCGGCATGATAAGTGACCTGGCGAAAATCGCGCATATCGATCTGTTGACCGCAAACAGGCAAGGAAGGAAATGCGCGAGTTCGCTCGCGGGCGGGCCTTCATGTCGGTGGCCGATCAGTGGTCTGCCGAGATCAGATAGTCTGGTCATTGTTTCCGCAGCGCCTTGGCTACCCGCTCCAAAGTCTCGCGTTGGTTGCCCGTGCTTCGCGATCAGCTCTTTGACCTGCTGGGGTGTGATGCCGGTCTTTGTTGCGAAATATTCAACTTCATAATCCTCATCGGCCGTGACACGGTCCCGATCACGAAAATCCCGCTTGCTCTTGTCGTCGGCCATATCGATTCATCCTTCGCTCATCCCGCAACGTCGAGTTGACGTGTTTGTTGCACCAAAAGGCTGATTTCCGGCTTCGGAACCATTTTTACTTGGTCTTATTGAATCGCCGGAGGGTGGGTCAGTGCATGCGTTTGAAGTTCATCGAGCCGTTGATGCCGACCCTTGTGGAGAAGCCTCCCGAGGGTGAAGGCTGGACCCAGGAGGTCAAGTTCGACGGCTACCGATCGCAGATGATCATTGATGAAGTCGGCACACGCATTTATACGCGCAATGGCCACGCCTGGACGGCGAAATATCGCGACCTGGTGAGAGAGGCAAAGCGCCTTGGTGCCGAAGCGCCATTGTCGAGGGCGAGATCGTCGTTCTGAATGACAGCAGCACGACTTGTATTTTGTTGCCTTTGATCTGCTTCATCTTAACGGCCACGATCTGCGCGATAAGGCGCTAGAGGAGCGGCGCGAGATCCTGGCCAGCATGATCGAGCCCGGCGGGCGTATTCAGTTCAGCGAGCCCCTGCCGGGGGAAGCCAAGGCCATCTTTCACTTGCTCGACAAGGCCGGACTTGAAGGCATGGTCTCGAAGCGGAAGGACAGCAAATACCGACGCGGTCCGTCGACCAACTGGCTGAAGGCCAAGTGCTATGCGATCGACGATTCGATCTGCTCGGCGTCGAGCGTGAAGCGGGCAAGCCGGCTTTCACTCTAATGGCTGAGCGCGGCACCGGGCGTTATGTCTGAAGCGCATTCGTCACCTTGAACCGGGAAATGCGCGAGAGGCTATGGAAACGCGTCCAGGAGCACTCAGGCACGGCGCCCAAGGGCATCATGAAGCGGCCGGCCACGAAGGGTTGTCCTTAGGAAAGCTGAGGACGGGCAGGGCGCAGGCTCGAGCATCGTGATCGGGTTTTACATCGGCGGGTCGCGACGTTGGAACCACTTCGCGGATTGAACGTTGCGAGCGGATGATCAGACGATTTGCCTACGCCCTTATCCTCGTCCAAGTATCTATGGCTACTGCGCTCGCCACGCAAGTATTCCTGTCGACCGCAGACGAAGCCGGTAACGCAGAACGCTCGCTTGCGACGGCGTCAAGCGAAGATCAGGGATGCGCCAAGGCGATGTGGCCCAATATTCCGGAACGATGTCTGCAGCGAGCCGAGCCTAAGGTGGTTACGCTCGTCCTCAGCCAAAACAACTAGAGCAGTTCAGATTTTGACTGAATCTGCGGGATTCCCGTGAGAGTGGTTTTGTGATTCAAGATGCTGGCTGGATCGGAGGCCAGCATCAGATGACGGCT
>NZ_JAMYVF010000050.1:0-8943 GCF_040323735.1 Mesorhizobium sp. M0029 | reverse complement strand
CGTCCGAGCCGTTCTTTGCCGCCGGTTGAGCGCTGGATCGGCGTCAGCCCGATCCAGGCTGCAAAGTCGCGCCCGGAGCGGAATGTCTCGGCCGGCGGCGCCATTGCCTCCAGTGCGGTAGCGATCAGCGGACCTTGCCGGGCACGGTCATCAGCCGGTGAGCGGAAACGTCGGCTTTGGCCCGAGCAGCAATCTCAGTGTCCAGCGATTTGACCTGTTCCTGGAGGCTACGCAGTGCTTCGACGAGCATGAGAAGGCAACAGCGTGCGGCCTCCGGCACGCCCAAGGCAGGATCTTCAATCTGTGTAATGAGCCGCTCGACATACGAGGCCCTGCGGCGCAATCAGGCCGAACTCGGATAGATGGCCGCGGATCGCGTTGATGAGCTGGGTGCGCTGACCGACGAGCACATCGCGGGTTCGGAAGATCACAGCCGAGGCCTGCTTCTCCTCGCTCTTAACTGCCACAAAACGCATCGTCGGCCGTTGCGCTGCCCGCAGATCGGTTCGGCATCGGCATCATTCTTCTGGCGCTTGACGAAGGGCTTCACGTAAGCCGGCGCGATTAGCCTGACCGCATGGCCGAGCTTGCCGATCTCGCGACCCCAGTAGCGCGCGCCCGGGCAGGCCTCCATAGCCACAAGGCATGGCGGCTGCGCGGCGAAATAGGCCAGCACCTGCTCGCGCGGCAACTTCCTACGGAACACGACCGTGCCGGCGCATCTGCGCACAAGGGCCTGGAAGATGTTCTTGGCCAAATCCAGGCCAATGGTGGTAACTTGTGGCATGGACTCCTTCCTCCGGTGGTTCTCAACGTCACCACTTTGGCACATTGATGCCGTGAGGGCGTCCACATGGGGTAATCGCGGGAGGGACGCGCCCTGGAACCGATCATAGCCTTGGAGGGTGGCTGTTCCCCGATAAGATGGAATACGGGCTCACGATGCTCATGTTGATCCCCGGCATCGGCGCCATTACCGCAACCTCGTTCGCCACTGCCATTGAAGATCCGGGCAACTTCAAGACGTCCCGATCTGTTGGCGCCTGGATAGGACTGACGACGCGCCGCTACCAATCCGGAGAAGTCGATTATGACGGCCATATATCCCGACGCGGCGACCGCCATTTGCGAGGGCTTCTCTACGAAGCGGCGTCGGTTATTCTGACGCGTAGCTCAACCGAGAGCACCCTGCGGAGATGGGGTCTCCAGCTCCGGGAGAGGATCGGCTTCAAACGAGCTGCCGTGGCTGTGGCGCGCAAACTGGCGGTGATTATGCATTCGATGCTCAAGACCGGTGAGTTCTTTGATCGAAATGCAGGCGCCACAGCATGAAATCTTGCGAATAGCGTTCAGGATCTGAGCGCCTGAGACGTCCCTGCCGGGACGTGAGCCGAGCCATTCCGCTGATGGGTTGCACCGCTGTCTCAGCAAAGTGCGTCATCCACATTGAAGGCTCGTCCGCGGAGCTCCATCATGCGGCGACTGATGTCGACCGCGAAGACAACCATGCACCCGGCAGCGTCGTCTCGACGCAATTACATGCTTGACGTCCCAGCGGCGATTAGACAACCCGATCAACCTGCCCGCCCGGCGCGCGCGACGCGATTAAGGCCGCAGGGGCAAGCCTACTCTACCTGCCGCCGTACAGTCCCGCCTTCAATCCGATTTGATACCGCATGGGCGAATTGATCAACGGCAGCTATCGGCAGATCGGGAGACAGGCGATGAAGGCGGAGCAGCGCTCAGACCTGATGATTCCCGAAAAGATCGGGCAGCGTCACCAGGCACGCCAGGCGGTGGCCTATGTCCGCCAATCAACAGTACGGCAGGTGACCAAGAACCGGGAGTCTACCCGGCTGCAATACGGCCTTGCCGATCGGGCGTTCCGGGCTTGGCTGGCGTCGTGAGCAGGTGACAGTCATCGACGATTATCTCGGTCGCTCGGGTTCGTCGACCCCTGGACAGACCGGGCTTCCAGCGCCTCGTCGCCGAGGTGGGGCTCGGCCGGTCGGGCTGGTACTGGGAATCGAGGTGTCGCGCCTAGCGCGCTCCTGCCGCGACTGGCATCAGTTGCTCGAAATATGCGCATTGTTCGATACGCTGATAGGCAACGCCGACGACGTCTACGATCCGGGCACGTACAATGACCGGCTGCTGCTCGGCCTCAAGGGGACGAAGCGCGAAGCCGAGCTTCACATCCTGAAAGCCCGTATGCACGAGAAGCGGCGCGCAAAAGCGTGGCGGGGCGAACTCTTCCCTGGGACTACCAAGCGGCTATGTGGTCAGGCCCTGGGGGATGTCGCGCTTGACCCTGACGAGGGTGTGCAACGCGCCATCCCCCTGGTCTTTGCCGTTCGAGCGACGACGCTCTATCCGCGGCGTGCTGCGTTACCTAGTCGATCACGACATCCAGTTGCCGGATCGCATCCGCAGCGGGCTCAACAAGGGCCACGTTCGCTGGAACCGCCCAAATCGGGCCACGCTCTTAGACATGCTTCGCCATCCCGCCTATGCCGGCGCCTATGTCTTCGGCCGGCGGGAATACGACGCCCGCCCCCGAATTGCCGGCAAGCCACATAGTGGACGGTACTATTTGCTTGACCCACAGAAATGGATGGTGCTCCACCAGGACGCGTTGCCGGCCTGTATTGAGCTGGAGCAGTTTCGAAAGGAACCAGCAGCAGATGGCCAGGAATCGCACGCGGCATACAGCCGTTCCCCGCGACGGCGCAGCGCTGCTGGGTGGCCTCGTCGCCTGCGGCTTGTGCGGGCGGCTGATGTTCACGACCTATACCGACGACGGACGGGAGGCGCGCTATGTCTGTCACCAGATGACGATCACCTAGGTGCGCCGCGCTGCCAGTCGATCAGTGCGCGCCTGGTCGATGCGCAAATAGCCGCACTGATGCTCGAAGCCCTTTCTCCTGCAGCGATCGAGGTGAGCTTGCAGGCCGCCGAGGACCTCGAGCTTGAGCGTCAACAACTGCATAAACAATGGAAGCTGCGCCTAGAACGAACGGAATATGAGGCCGCGCTGACCCGCCGCCGTTACGAGGCGGTTGATCGGACAATCGCCCTAGTCGCCCGAATGCTGGAGCGGGACTGGAAAACAGCACTCTCGGCCAAACAGACGCTTCGCGACGCCGCAACGGCGCGCCCTTGAACGACAGCCCGAGCAACTCACAGATGCTGAGCAAAGCTCAGTGCGTCGACTGGCCCAAGATATACCGGCGTTATAGCAAGCAGCGTCAACGACCGCGCGGGATCGGCAGGCCATCGCGCGCCTGATGCTCGAACGTGGAGATACGCGTCCTTGGGGAGACCGAGCGCGCCGAGCTTGTGTGTCTTTGGGCGGGCGGAACCGTGAGGCATGCCCTCATCCGACCGGTCCGACGCTTCGACTAGTTGGAGCACTTCGACCGCTTGCTGACCCACATTACTGAGCTGCGAAAGCAGGGAGCAACCAGCCAGACCGTTGCCGACACGCTCAACGCTGAAGGTTGCCCGCCAAAGAAGGAGCTTCAACGCGCCGATGATCCGGCGACTGCTACAGCGACGCGGGCTCGGCACCACGCGCCCCATTTGGTCCGGTAATGTCCCGCGACAGCATGATGGTGAAATGACACTGCAGGAATACGCCGATCGCATCGGCGCCCACCGTCAGACAGTCCATGGGATGGCTCCGACGAGGCGATCTCAAGGGACGGCTTGCCAAGATCGGCCGCCAGCGCATCTGGCTCGTAGATATGGCCGACAACTCAACAGGAATCTGCAATCGAGAGTCATCATGAACAAACGATCGAAATGGCCTCGCCAAGCTCAACGCGCCTGGGCGCAAAAGGCCGAGAGAACCATTAAGGCTTTGTGGTACGCGGTCGGCGCGGTCGTCGACCTTTTCACCGCAGCCGAATGTGCCAACTACTTCAAAGACACCTGGTAGAGCCGCCGCCTGACCGTCGCCAGTGATCCAATCCAAGGTGCCATCGCGATTTGGCATCAGGAACCGCACGGCCGCAGTATGCGAATTTCTTTTGCGGAGATCCCATTCGACGTTGTGCATTCGTTGCTGGACCAAAAAAATGAGTAAACCCGCGCCTCTGCCTGCTTGGACCCGATCTGCGCAGCCGGAACTCCGGCATCCTTGATGCGCGGTGCTGCGGCGCGTGCTCTATCACTGGAAAGCTTGCATGCATCTCGCATCGAGATGAGCCCCCAATCCCTCGTTTCGCGAAGGATAACAGACCCCTGCATGATCGGGAGGGTCAGTTGGATGTGTTCGGACTCCGCGAAACTTGACCGCGTAGCGTCCCGGGATATTGTTCGTCGCGTTTGCTGCGATACTTGGTGAGACGCACTGCACGGAAATGGCACCCTGTTGCCAAGAATCGGGCTCGACCTGCTGCGGCAGTTCCTCCCGCTCGTGTGGCGCGCCCAGCTACGACAGGCGGCGGTCGATGCGATCGCATAAAAGCGACGTTGAGGGTGCGGAATACGTTTCTTATTGGTAGGGAATCGCAGATGAGTAGAAAACAGACTTAGCGCGCAACAGGGGGAGAACCCGGCACACATAGTGTTGCGCTTCATCATTGATTTGACGAGCAAGCGCGCGTAGATGTGCCAAGTCGCCGTCGACGGTGAGTGCCTCAGCCGACCCACGCCAGGGACCGCATCGATCACCGAGATGATACGCCTTCCGGAGGACCCGGAATCCCTCACCACAGCGCCAGTCCAAGGCTGCGCTGCCGTCATTCCTCAATGGGCAGAGCTAATGATGCCTTGATCCGATCCATCACGACCATCGTCTTGACTGCCTTGATATCAGATTCGTGAAAGAATCGACGGGTAAATGCCTCATACTCGGCCATGTCCCGCACAGAGATCATGAGAACGAAGTCGGCTTCACCCGTTACATAATACGCACTCATAATCTCAGGCGTGCGCCGGACCGCTTGCTTGAACCGATCAATGATATCTACCCGCTCGCGCTCCAGACTGATAGACGCCAGCATGAGCATGGGACGACCCACGGCTTGTGGTGAGACTATGGCAACGTCAGCCTCAATCACACCACCATCGCGCAGTCGCTTTAGTCGCCGCTGGCAAGCGGTCGCAGAAAGGCCCGCAAGTTCGCCCAATTCGGCTGTCGTAAGGCGATTGTCGCGCTGCACCGCATTGAGAAGCTTCCGATCAACTCGATCCAGGTCCATTTCACTATCACTGCAAAAAAGAGTACATCTGCGCAGAAAAACGGCTTGCTCGTGCGGATCTTAGCCTGAGTTCCACAATGATCAAGCTATAAAATGATCTGATCAGCGAGGCCCTTCGCCTAGCCTAGGTGGTGACCTCTTGTCCTTGATGAATCGGCCCGGGCACGTCGTCCGCAAGGTAGCTCGACGGCTTCTTAAAATAGCTTTTAGGCTCATAACGGTAGAAGTTGGACGTCATGAGTAGGTTTTGCATTCTCAACCCACGAACACGGATCTGATGACAAGCATGGCAAGCCATTTTCTTCCCCTGGACCTTCTCCGACAGGAGTTTCCGGCCACTGAAAGCGCCATTTACATGGATGTTGCAAATCAGGGGCTTATATCCAGAACGACCCGAACGTCTATGGATCAGCACTTCGACAATAGACTGAATGGCCTGAATGACGAAGAAAGAATGATGGAACTTGTCGAGCGGACTCGTTCTAGGTTCGCCAAATTCATCGCGGCCGAAAAAGATGAAATCGCCATTACGAAGAACGCCTCGGAAGGCATCAATATAATCGGAAACGCGATAATTTGGAGGCCCGGCGACAATGTCGTGCTGTGCCGGCAATTGGAGCACGCAAACAACATCTTGCCTTGGCTGCAAATCAGGGACAAGCATCGAATTGAACTTCGGACTGTAGAAGCTGATAACGGTGCGCTTCCGTGCGATGCTCTTGTCAAAGCCATCGACTCTCGCACTCGTATCGTCACTGTATCGACGGTGACAATGGTGCCAGGCTTCAAGACGGTGATGGAGCCCACTGCTGAAGCTTGCAAGCGGGTTGGCGCTTTTCTTTTGGCCGACGCGTCCCAGTCCGTCGGTATATTGGATACTGATGTCACTCGGCTTGGTGTCGACGGTTTGGTGGCATCCTCTTACAAGGGGTTAATGGGGCTCTATGGATTGGGATTTCTGTATTGCCGCCGAGAATGGGCCGATCGTCTGAGCCCTGCCTACCTCGCCCGCTTTAGTGTCGATCTCGGGGACGCACCAGAATCGGCTCCCATATTCGATTCGGTAAAATTGCGTGCCGGGGCGCCTCGTTTTGAAATTGGCCATTACAATTTCCCCGGCGTAATAGCGGTCTACGCATCAATCGGACAACTGATGGAAATCGGCACGTTAGCGATTGAACAAAGCGTCGCATCGGTTGCAAGACGGCTGGCATCGGGCTTGTTAGATCTCGGACTACCTGTTTGCGGCGGCGCACCAGGGAATCACACCGGAAGCATCGTTGCTCTGGGAGATCCAGCATTTGCTGGTTCGCGCGAATCCGACGGCCGCATTCATTCGCTGCACGAGCATTTGTTGGAGAAACAGGTGATTGTCTCAGTCCGCCGGGGGCTGCTGCGCTTTTCACTTCATCTATACAACACCGCAGACGAGGCTGACCAAGTGATCGCTCTGGCAAAGAACTGGCTGGCATAGCCGGAAGCTGCATTCTCAAGTAGGGATAGGAGTATTTATGTCGTCCATAAGCACACAAACTGTCGAGCTTCTCAAGCAACTCATCAAAATTGAGAGCATCAACCCGTCAGCGTCAGCAAAGGGTAGCGGCGAGCAAAAGATCGCCGAGTTTCTTGAGGCATTTTGCCGCGAGAGAAACATGCCGTATGAGTATCAGGAAGTTACGGACGGCCGTTCGAACTTCTTTACCTGGGTGCCTGGGCAGGATCCTTCCAAGCGCGTTTTGTTCATATCGCATATGGACACGGTACCTGTCGATAATTGGGTGGCAGATCCTTTTTCTGCAGACGAAAGGGACGGGCGAATATATGGCCGAGGAAGTTGTGACGATAAGGGCCCGTTGGCGGCGATGTTGATCGCTCTCAGCACCCTGGGAGAGCGTAAACCCGGAGCCACGATCGTCTTGGCTGCAAGCGTTGACGAGGAGTACCGGAAGAAAGGAGCGCGGGCAATTGCTCAGTCGGGTGTTTCATATGATGCAGCTGTAGTCGGTGAGCCGACTGACCTGGAGCTGGTCGTCGCACATAAAGGTTCGGTCCGCTGGCAGGTAGAAGTTGAGGGTGTGCCTGCTCATAGCTCCAAGCCTCATCTTGGAGTAAACGCGATCACAGGAATGGCCAAGGTCATATTGGCTCTCGACAAAATCAATGAGACTTTGTCTCAACGTGTGCATCCTTTGGTCGGCCCCCCGACTCTCACAGTTACTCTCATTGAAGGGGGGGCAGAATTGGCAACTGTACCGCCATCGTGCCGTGTCTGGATCGATAGACGACTCACGCCCGGAGAACGACCCGCAGACGCACTACAGGAAGTAGAATGCATATTGGAAGGGGTGCGCCAGGGTGCGGATAAGATCAAGGTGCGCTCGTTGCTGCCCGCCTTAGAAGATCCAGCTCCCCCGAGCGCGGAGGCGACGAAAATAGCCGCGGTGGCGGCCAAGGCGTGTGCTGAAGTTGCCGGAACGGGCAAGCATGTCGGGGTCCCTTATGGGACGGATGCAAGCCAGCTCTCGTTGGGAGGAATTCCCTGCATTATCCTCGGCCCTGGAAGCATCAATCAGGCCCACACCACCAATGAGTTCGTGGAGATAGATCAGCTAGCCAAGGCCGTCGAAATCTATAAAAAGATTATGCTGAGTTACTAGAGCCTCCCTCCGGCACTATACAATGAAGAGAACCGGCGATACCTCGGGCTCCCCGGAAGCACATTCGCTTTAGATCAATTTGCCTCGTATCGCGCCGTTGACGCATGCTGTCGTGAATGCCAGTCTGACCCCGACTGATGTGTCGCCGAAGCGGCGAGGCTTGCGCCGTTGAGCACGGAACCTGTCGGCTGCGGGGTGTTAGCGGTGGCATGTAGTGTAATGATGCACGAATCGCGAACCTCTCAGACCTGCATCACGCTGGTTGAGATCAGCTATGGCAATCGACAAAAGTCGACGGAAGTGAGAACCGGCTGTGCCCATGGCCATTATCGTGTCTACTAGACTAATTTAGACGTCATTTACCGAGGCCTGAGATCGGTGGCCCGCCCTTTCGTGCCATTAAGAGACAAGGATGGGCCGAGCCGATCCTGACGCACGGAGGGCGAGCCATGGGAGAGTATAGCGAGGCATTTGTCGCGTTTGATGTAGCCAAGAAGAAGCATGCGGCGGCGATGGCCGAGGGCGACCGCACGGGCGAAGTCCGGTTTCTCGGTGAGGTCGAGAATAGAGCTGACTGGAGTGCGCGTCCCGGCGCGATCCGTTGGATTGCTCGGGCAAAGATCGGCGAACTGGGGCCGAGGCGGCAAGGCCGCCGACGCGCTTCCAGCCTCGATGTGCATGAAGCTTTCATCATCGGGCTGATTGATAACCACAAAAGGTCACGCTGAACGAGATGGTGGAACGGCTGGCGGTCGAGCGCTCAGCTCGAATCAGTCGCAGCGCCTTAAGCGCCTGCCTTGGCCGGCATGGCTGGACATTCAAAAAAAGTCCGCACATGCACTGGAGCAGGATCGCCCCGACGTCTTGAATCGGCGCCGGGACTGGTTCGACCGCCAACTCGATCTGGATCCGGCATAAACTGGATTATTGACCTGGTCCGGCTGCGGGGCCGTGCCCCATGAGGTGAGCGCTGCCGGGCGGGCGTGCCGCACGGCCATTGGAAACCACCACTTTCACCGTCGGTGTGGCCGACGGGCATGACTGCCCCCTTCGTCTAAGGCGGCGCCATGAACGGGAAC
>NZ_JAMYVF010000049.1:0-9248 GCF_040323735.1 Mesorhizobium sp. M0029 | reverse complement strand
GCCGAGGTCCGAACCGAGCAGGGCAAGCTGCATATGTTCGTGGCCATAGATCGGACCTCGAAGTTCGCTTTCGTCGAGCTGCACGAGAAGGCAACGACAGCGGGCGAGCTTGGCGACACGATGGCCGTTGGCCAAGAGTCCGTAGTGGCGGATGCGATGGAGTCCGTCAGGAAGAACGTGCAGCAGGAAGCGCCGGATGACCCCGACCCGCAACAACAAGGGCGTCGCGCATGTAACGGCTCGATCGAAAGCTCCCACGCCATCTTAAGAACGCCGCCCGCGACGCTCTGCTGATGCGACGCACCAAGGACTTCGACGATCTCGGCGCCAATCGCGCCTTCATCGATGAGATCGTCAGCCGCCGCAATGCCGCACTCGGCAACCGCATCGACGCCGAGCACCCTCATTTTCAGGAGTTCCCGAACGGCGCACCACGGACTTCGACGAGGTGGCTGTCACCGTGTCCCGCACCGGCGGCGTCACCTCGCGCAACGTCTTCTAAACCGTGCCATCCCGCTTGATTGGCCACACCTGCGTGCGTCTCTTCGACGATCGTCTCGAGGTCTTCATTGGCGGGACGCATCTGATGACCTTGCCTCGTGGGCGCAGCCATGTCGACGGACGGCGCGATCCTCATCGACAGATGCCCGACACACAGGCCTGCAAGATCACGCCTCATCCAGATTGTCGCGCTATACATCCTTGCAATCCGTCTTCAACGGCATCGCCTTGAAGGCGTCGCGCCACCTTCGCTTCCCGCACAATCTTGCCCTGCCCACAACCATGCAGACACTTGAGCATTCCAATGACACATCAATCCCGGCATAATGATCCAGGGGCGTCTCTGCTTGATGTTTGGCGCTGGCTTCGGCCATGACGCGGTTCACACCATCATTGTGAGGGACGACCGCCTCAACCGAAAGTCTGGCCGCGGCGCCAGAGGCTGGTCGGCGGCGATCCTCATTCTAGGGCGTCGGCACCCGGACCATCGAGCAGACGCGCGGCTCACCCCGCTTGACGGCCAGCAGGGCGCGGATCAGCGCCTCGCCATCAAGCCGATCCGTCTTGGCACGACGGTGGCGGCGCGACACCGCGATCGATGCCGCATCGACGATGTGACTTTCGATCCAGTCCTCAGGGTTCAGCACCCGGTCGACCCAGAAGCCGTCCAGCCCCGCCTCCTGGATCACCACCAACGGATAAAGCGTGCCCGTGCGCGCCTCGGCCTTGCTGCGCAGCCCGGTGAGGCAGACGAGCAGCCCGGCACTGTCACCGCCGGCGACCATGTGGCGCGACATCTTCTCGCTGCCCAATCGAGGTGACTAGCCAGGTCGATCTGGGACAGCTCCAGCGAGACGAAGATTGCGCCAAGATCCACGCGGACAGCGGCTTGTAGCTCGGCTTGATCGGCGGTCGAAAGATGCATGAAAGGGCCTCCAAAGAGCGAGTTAAGATGGCCCACTCTGCCAGAGTGCGGGCCATGATCCACTCCCCATGGGATCTGCCTGAACGGTGCGTTCTTGGCGCATTGCCGGCTCCGGCGGTTGCAGGTTTCCCTTTAGTCCGTCGCTTGAAAATAAAGCGTACCTGAAACCGCGGGGTTTTCCCGCAGTGTCTCGATTTCTCTAACAAAAGTCAGAAGCTCGACGTTTATGGGCGGGCGCCAGTCTAAGTCTAGATGAACGCCGCATCTGCTACTTGACATGCACTTGCCGAGAAACGAATTCACCATGGATGGGGGCGACCTCAGAGCCATGGATTTTTGACGATTGCAGACAACCGTACCACCGTGGACAGGGGCTCCTAACCCTGGTCAACCCGGATTCCATTGGCGAATGTTGCCGAACTCGTTCTTTGCCTCCAACGCAATCGCGCACTCCACCACCATTGCCGCCCCTCCGACAACACTAGGGTGGGTAGTTTGCTGCGCGGCCCAAAATATTCAGACCAAAGGCGTTGCTGTTGTCCGAGTGAGAATAGGCCAAGCCATCCGCGCAGGACATGTTGCGGCTTTCACAACTGCAGCCCCAGTGGGCTCCTAGCTAAACAAATGGACCTCGCTCTTCCTCACCTTTTAGGACGCCGGAATTTTACCAATGGTCGCAGCCGACCTGCTTAAAAGCTGCGCCACGCGCACGAGAACGCCGATTTCCTGCGGTTACGGGTCGCCATTTTGCTCAACCCGGGATGCTGGACGAGCTATGTTACACGAAACGACCTGACCGTCCTCTTCACATTTGAACCGGCCTACTAGCCTTGCAGGCTGCCAACTCGAAGGAGTCCGCCTTTATGAACCAAATCGCCAAAGACGTAAGCCTCGCGCTCTTCGACCGCCTCGAGTCTGAGGTTCGCAGCTACGTCCGCTCGTTTCCTGTCCTATTTGATCGCGGGGCTGGCACGACCCTCACGGCGGCAGACGGTCAGGAATATCTGGACTTCTTCGGTGGGGCAGGCGCTCTCAACTATGGACATAACAATCCGGCCTTCAAGCAGGCATTGTTGGATTACATTCAGCGCGATGGCATCGTGCACAGCCTCGACCTTGCTACAACAGCCAAGAAGGCATTCATTGAGGCTTTCGAGCGCTATATTCTGAAGCCCCGTGGCCTGACGTATAAATTGCAGTTCACAGGTCCCACGGGTGCGAATGCCGTAGAGGCGGCGCTGAAGCTGGCTCGTCAGGTAACGCGCAGGTCAAACATCGTGTCGTTCACGGGGGCGTATCACGGTGTGAGTGCCGGTGGGTTGGCAGCCACTGGTAACAAGGAGATGAGAGCTGCTGCCGGATTTCCTCTCGCTAATGTGACGTCCTTGCCATTTGAGGGGTATCTCGGCGATTCATTTGACACGATCGACTATCTCGAGAAGCTTCTGGAGGATCCGGCCAGCGGCCTTGATACTCCTGCCGCCGTCATACTTGAAGTCGTCCAAGGGGAGGGGGGCATCAATGTTGCAAGCGTTAAGTGGTTGCAGAGATTGCGCGAATTGACTGCGCGGCGCCGAATCCTTTTGATCTTGGACGATATCCAGGCAGGTGTCGGCCGTACAGGAACATTCTTCAGCTTCGAAGCGTCGGGCATCGTCCCGGATATTGTTACGTTGTCCAAGTCATTGTCCGCCTATGGAACGCCGATGGCGCTCGTTCTTATCAAGCCTGACCTAGATGTCTGGACACCTGCCGCGCACACAGGAACATTTAGAGGCAATAACCTGGCTTTCGTAACCGCTCGCGCGGCCCTCGAAACTTATTGGGCCGACTCAAAATTCGAAAATGAGATCGCTTTAAAGTCGGGAATTCTGGCAAAGGAACTTGAGGCTATCGCGGGCGAATACCCGGCTCTGGGGCTGGGTGTGCGCGGCCGAGGTTTGATGTACGGACTTGTATCGCCAACGGATCACTCGTTGCCGGCCCGCGTGTCGAAAGAGGCCTTTTCTCGTCGCCTGGTCCTAGAGACTGCTGGCTCCTACGGTGAAGTGCTCAAGTTTATGCCCGCTCTAACAATCGAAGAGGCCGAGCTACGTCGGGGCTTGTCAGTTATCCGCGACAGCCTTCGCTCCGTTTACGAAGGTGCGGCTGCCGGTCAATAAGAGGCGCGGCTTCCAACGACTGCGATTTGGCTTGCGGTCCGCTAGGCTTGGTTAAACCGCGCGGAACGCAGGCAATTGGTCGGCTGGAAAGCTATCGCCTTTGGCGCAGATGAAGAAAGAATAAAAAGGGACTTGGATGCTCGGCACAGATGTGATGAAAAACTACATCGATGGGGAGTGGAAGGATTCGTCCACGGGCGGACGGATCGAGGTTGATGATCCCTCTACCGGCGAAACAATTGCAGTCGTCGCAGAAGCCGGACATCAAGAAGTTGATCTAGCTGTTGCGGCCGCCGATCGCGTTTTTCGCGAGCGGATCTTAATAGACATGCATCCTTATGACCGTGGCCGTCTGTTGTTTCGAGTGGCAGATGAGCTGGAGAAGCGTTACGAAGAGATAGCGATCATTAACTGCGTCGACACAGGAAAAGGGCTGGATCTTGCTCGAGGCGAGGTAAAGACTGCTGTAAGATATCTACGATACTACGCTGGACTAGCCGATAAAATTGAAGGCCGTTCAATACCACGCGGTGCCGAGTATGTAGACTACACTGTTAGAAGTCCCTTTGGCGTATCTGCACAAGTCGTGCCGTGGAACGGCCCGCTTGAACTAACGGCTCGTTCGCTAGCTTGCGCCATTGCAACCGGCAACTCTGTCGTGGTGAAGTCCCCGGAGTTAGCTCCCCTATCAGGAATCGAATTTGCTCGCGCTTGCGAGGCAGCAGGGATGCCCCCCGGGGCTGTCAATGTGATCACTGGTTTTGGCCATATAGCCGGTCAGGCACTCATCCAGCATCGTGATGTCCGCCACATCGTCTTCACAGGGTCGCCTGCCACCGGGCGAACAGTCCTGAAAGCAGCGGCGGATCGGATCGTACCGTGCATCATGGAGCTGGGTGGCAAGTCAGCTGCAGTTGTGTGCTCTGACGCCGATCTTGATGCTGTCGTGGAGGCGGTTCGCATCGGGACCTATTTGAACGCCGGTCAGAATTGTAACAACCTGACAAGATTGCTGGTGGAACGGTCGATCGCAGATGAACTTCTGGAGCGAATCAAGAAGTGCGTTGAGGAACTATCCGTTGGCTCAGGACGCGACAATAGTGACATCACTCCGATGATCTCCCAAAAGCAGCGTCGGGCTGTCGAAAAGGCCTGTGGGACTGCTCTGTCACAGGGAGCTCGGGTGGTTACCGGCGGCCAGGTCCTGTCAGAGAGAAGCGGTTACTTCATGGCCGCAACTGTCTTCGCTGATGTCGCGCGTGACAGTAATCTTTTCCAAAATGAAGTCTTCGGACCCGTTCTGGCGGTTACTGCGTTTGATGAGCCGGCAACGGGTATCGACTTGGCCAACGGCACAGATCAGGGCTTGGCAGCGGGGGTGTTCACAAGGGACATCGATCGCGCTCTTTGGTGTGCCGATCGTCTATGGGCTGGTCAAATCTACGTAAATGGCTGGTATGTCGGGGGCGTTGAAACGCCGTTCGGGGGGGTGAAGCAATCTGGGTACGGCAGAGAAAAGGGTCAGGAAGCGCTGGATGGCTACGTTCAGACCAGAAACATTGGCATCCGCATCACACACCCTGACCTGCCACGGGTAATTTCCTCCATCTGAGATTAGAGTCCGGCCCTTGATCGAAGGACGGACTGATGAAGCGGAAGCGATTTACGGAAAAGCAGATCGTCGCGGTTCTGCGCGAGCACGAAGCTGGTGCGAAGGCGGGCGATCTGGCGCGCAAGCACGGGGTCTCGGAGGCGACGCTTTATAATTGGAAGGCGAAGTATGGCGGGATGGACGTGTCCGACGCCCAGCGCCTGAAGGCTCTGGAAGACGAGAACGCGAAGCTGAAGAAGCTCCTCGCCGACCAGATTCTGGAAGCCTCGGCACTGCGCGAGTTTCTGTCAAAAAAAATGGTAAGGCCCGCCGCCAAGCGCGAAGCAGTCGCGCATCTGCAGGCCGTCATGGGCCTATCGGAGCGTCGGGCCTATTCCTTCGTCGGTGCCGATCGCAAGATGGTCCGCTATCGGTCCCGGCGTCCGCCGGAGACGGAGCTGCGCACAAGGTTGCGCGACCTCGCCAACGAGCGCCGCCGCTTCGCCGCTTCGGCTTTCGACGCCTGTTCTCTGCTCCAGCGAGAGGGCGAGCCATCAGGGGTCAGTCGCATCTACCGGCTCTACCGCGAGGAGGGCCTGACGGTGCGCAAGCGCCGGGCACGGCGACGAGCGGTCGGCACGCGGGTGCCGATCCTGGTCGAGGCAAAGCCGAATGCGCGCTGGTCGTTGGATTTCGTCCATGACCAGTTCGCCTGCGGCCGGCACTTCCGGGTGCTGAACATCGTCGACGACGTGACGCGCGAATGCCTTGCCGCGATCCCGGAAACGTCGATCTCCGGTCGGCGCGTTGCTCGGGAACTGACCTGATCGCCCGGCGCGGCAAGCCGGACATTTCCGACCACGGCACAGAGACACAGAGTTCACCTCGATCGCCATCCTCGCCTGGTCGAAGGATCATCGCGTCGAATGGCACTACATCGCGCCGGGCAAGCCGATGCAAAATGGCTACGTCGAATCCTTCAACGGCCGAATGCGCGACGAGCTGTTGAACGAGAGCCTGTTCTTCGGCCTCGACCACGCCCGCAGTGCCATTGCCGAATGGAGGCAGGACATGGGGACGGTCGCGCATCATCCGCTCGACCAGCTGGCGGTGTTGGCGCCGATCCCGGCTGCCTGCCGGATCAGGTTCGCCGCGTCGTGTTGGCATAGCGCTGGTGCGCCTTGGGCATGGGCTCGTTGACGGTGGCATGGCCGCAGCGCTGCGAGCGGCGGACATGGCTGGCGACGCGCTTGTGATCATGGAAGAGCTCGACCACCCGGTGGGCGAGCCGCACATCCACGCGCCGCCCCATCAGCGCGTGCGGTACCGAGTAGAAGGTCTTGTCGATCTCGACATGGTAGTCGGGATGCACCTTGGCCGATTTCCACTCCGCATATCCGAACGGCGCCGGCGGCAGCGCGCCCTCGACCTTGCCCTTGTCGCGCGGCTTGCGGCTGCGGGTCGGCAGGATCGTCGTGTCGTAATGTTCGGCCATGGCGGCGAAGGTCTGGTTGAGCGTCGGCTCGAACCACAGCGCCTTGGCGACGCCGGCCTTCAGATTGTCGCAGACGATCGCCTTCGTTACCCGCCGAAGAACGCGAGTGCCCGGCACTGGCCCTCGATCCAGTCCGGCAGCTTCTGGCTGAACCTGGCATGGGCGAAGGTGAAGGACGAGGCGCCCAGCACCGCAACGAAGATCTGAGCCTGGTAGATGACGCCAGTATCGGGATCAACGACGGGCACGGTGTGGCCCGCATAGTCGGTCTGCATCACTGCGCCCGCCTCGTGGCGGTTGCGGAACGTTGCGTTCGCCCGGCGCTGGAAAGCGCCGAACCGGTCGCAAAACCACGTGTAGCCATAACCCATCGGGATGCGCCGCACGGTATTCCTGCCACAACAGCGTCAGCGTCACGCCCTTGCGCTTCAACTCGCGCGCGATCATCGCCCAATCGGGCTCGTCCAGATCCTGCGGCGGACGGCCAACCCGGCGAAACAGAAGCCGCTCAAGCATAGCCCGCGGAAGCGGCCAGTCCGAGATGCCAGCCTCACGCGCCCGCAACAGATAGGTCGAAACCGAAGTCTTGCTGATCTTCAGCCGTTCCGACACCGCTCGCACCGAGAGGCCCTGCTCATGCATCAGGCGCAGGATTGATCGTAGGTCTTTCACTGTCGTTCGTCTCGCTTGCTTCCGACTTCGCATGGCCCCTCTCAACCCGATGATGAGAGGGCAAAATGCCAGAACGGCGCTCCCGAGAACCGACCGTTATATCCGCTCCCAAAACTGTCCGGGAATTAGCGGAATCGCTGTCCCGCAATTACTGAAATCGCTGTCCGCGAATTAGCGGAATGGGTGTCCGCGAATTTATGAAACACGCAGTTCCTTCCATTCCCGTTGACCGCTAGTCCCGCCGGTGGAGAGGACGTCGAGCCAGTGCTTTTTCGTGGACCAGAACGCGGCGATATCCCTTCTCTGGCAGGCTGAAAGTCACGTCGCGACATCTGGCGAACTTATTTCTCGAGTCAAATGTCGGACGTCTTTTCCCGCCTAGGAAAATTAGCAGCCTTGCGTGACCACGATTATGCGAAATTTCACTAGAGCAGTTCAGATTTTGACTGAATCTGCGGGATTCCCGTGAGAGTGGTTTTGTGATTCAAGATGCTGGCTGGATCGGAGGCCAGCATCAGATGACGGCTCCCCTTTCGAACGATCTACGTGAGCGTGTTGTTGGCGCGATCGAGGCTGGCGAGAGCTGCCGCTCGGTGGCGGCTCGTTTTGGCGTGGCGGTTTCGTCGGCGGTGAAGTGGTCGCAGCGCTATCGGGCGAATGGGTCTGTGGCACCGGGTAAGATGGGCGGCCACCGCAAGCGTGTTCTGGAGCCGCACCGGGCGTTCATCGTGGAACGGATCAACCAGACGTTGCATCTGTCGCTGCATGGGCTGAAGGACGAACTTGCGGCGCGCGGTGTGAAGGTCTCGCACGACACGGTATGGCATTTCCTGCGGCGCGAAGGATTGCGGTTCAAAAAAAACGCTATTCGCCCTTGAGCAAGCTCGCGCCGATGTTGCGCGCCGACGACAACGCTGGCGTTCCTGGCAGGCGGGTCTCGATCCGGAACGGCTGGTGTTCATCGACGAAACCTGGATCAAGACCAACATGGCACCGCTGCGCGGCTGGGGACCATGCGGCAAACGCCTGCGCGGCTTTGCTCCGCACGGCCACTGGCGCACGCTGACCTTCCTCGGCGCCCTGCGGCTCGACCGTCTTGCTGCCCCTTGCGTCTTCGATGGACCGATCAACGGCGAGAGCTTCCGGGCCTATGTCGAGCAGCAGCTCGTGCCAGTGCTCCAGCCCGGCGACATCGTCGTCATGGATAATCTTGGCTCCCACAAGTCGGCCGCCATCCGGCAGATGATCCGCGCCGCAGGCGCCAGGCTTTGGTATCTGCCGCCATACTCGCCCGACCTCAACCCAATCGAGCAAGCCTTCGCCAAGATCAAACACTGGATGCGAGCCGCCCAGAAGCGAACCATCGACGACACCTGGCGACACATCGGCCACCTCGTATCAACCATCGAACCCAATGAATGCAGAAACTACTTCGCAAACGCTGGATACGCTTCTGTCAAAATCTGAAACGCTCTAACGCGCGCAGGAAATCTGCGATTTCGATATGCTCTGCGACCCTGTTGAACGCCTCAGATCTGGGGCGAGATCCCGTCCGACTGGCGTCATCATCGTGCAGCCGCATGTCCTGAATCTTTCGGCCGGCCTAGTGCTGCTCCTCGGTGTGGCAGCAAGGTGGGCGAGGGGCCACGCCAGCTCACTTTGTTAGTGGGGGTCTTGAGCATCCTGCTCGTCCAAAATGTAAGCTGGCGCACACAAGCAGCGATGTTGCGTCAAGGAACTCGAGTTGATCGCAATCCCACCTCGTAGCCTTGGTCTGGGTGTAAGACCTAGAGCACGTTCTGTTTAATCTGGGTCATATCCGGCGGCCTGGAAGTAGTTGGCGCATTCGGCTGGCGTGAACTGATCAAGGAGCGAGCCGACGGCGTCCCACAGAGCCGTGAT
>NZ_JAMYVF010000048.1:0-10170 GCF_040323735.1 Mesorhizobium sp. M0029 | reverse complement strand
CCGCCTACGACCACGGCGCGGTCTTCCTCCTCGAGACTTACGTCAACAACGTCGTGGGCTCGGTCGAGGAGACGGTGAAGATGTTCGCCCAGGTCGACCATCCGGGCCTCGGCCTGCTGATGGATCCGACCAACTATTTCGAAACCCACAACATCGACAGGATGGACCAGATCCTGAACCAGGTGTTCGATACGCTGACCGACAAGATCAAGATCGCGCATGCCAAGGACGTCAAGCGTTCGGGCAGCGACAAGTCGGAAAAGCATGCCGACATCGGCGACGAGGATGCGATGGAGAGCCACACCTTCCGCGGCGTCGGCGAGATCGAGCTGCCGGCGCCCGGGCTGGGGTCGCTGAATTACGATCTCTATCTGCAGCGGCTGGCGGAAAAGCACCCAAACATCCCGGTCATCATCGAGCATCTCTCGGAAGACGACGTGCCGCGCGCGAAGAAATTCCTCGACGGGAAGTTCCGCGCCAACGGCCTGTGAGCGCCGGTTGCGCCGCCGGCGCATGGCGGCGCAACTCCAACCAAGGGAGGAATGAATGTTGAAATTCGCATTGAAAGTGGCTGCTGCGGCAACGCTGGTGGCCGGGGTCTCCTTGAGCCTGCCGGCATTCGCGCAGGACGGCCAGAAGACCTTCTATCTGCTGTCGCATGGTGGCCCTTCGGACGCGTTCTGGATCGACTGGAATGCCGGCGCAACCAAGGCCTGCGACCAGCTCAAGGTGACCTGCAAGATCTCGTTCAGCGGCGGCGACATGGCGGCGCAGAAGGAGGCTTTCAACTCGGCGCTCGCCGCCAAGCCGGACGGCATCGCCACCACCTCGGCTCAGCCCGGCCTGTGGACGGAGGAGGTGAAGGCCGCCAAGGCCGCCGGCATCCCGATCGTGTTCTTCAACACCGACGATCCGGCGACCGGGCGGCAGGCCTATGTCGGGGCCGACCTCAGGGAAGCGGGCGTCATCTGGGCCAAGTATCTCGTCGACCACAAGATGGTGAAGCAGGGCGACAAGGTGTTCCTGCCGGTCGAAGTGCCGGGCGCCAGCTACCAGCAGCTCGAGACCGAGGGCATCGCCAGCGTCTTCGATCCGCTCGGCATCAAGTACGACGTGGTCGATTGCGGCACCGACCCGGCCGGCATCATCGCCAAGATGACCGACTACATGGTCGCCAACAATCCGCCGGCAATCATTGCACTGGGCGATTCCGTGGCAGCAAGCATCAAACGCGTCTTCGACGGGGCCGGTGTGTCGGCCGGCAAGGTCCCGGTCGTCGGCTGGGGCAACTCAAAGGAGACGGCCGAGGCGGTCAAGTCCGGCTTCGTCAATGCTGCGGCCTGGCAGTACCCGTCGGCGCAGGGCTTCATGCCGGTGGCGCTGCTCGGGCTAGCGGCCTCTGGCGAGCCGATCGGCTACGACATTCACACATTCAGCCTCTACGACGCCTCGAGCGTCGAGCCGATCCTGAAACTCTACAACAAGTGACGACAATCGGCGCCCGCCCCGAAATGGCGGGCGCCGGACGAAACGCATGGTCCTGACAGATATGGCAATCACAGCAGACGACGACACGCAGCGAGCGAAGGGCAGGTCTGCGCTGCTGCGTTCGCCGCAATTCTCCTCGCTCATCATCCTCATCGTGCTGCTCGTGGTGTTCGCCATCGCCGACGGCAACTTCCTGTCGCCGCTCAACATATCCAACATGATGGCGTTCCTGCCCGAGCTCGGCATCATCGCTCTCGGCATGACGCTGCTGCTGACGGCGGGCGAGTTCGATCTATCGGTCGGCGCCGTGTTCGGCCTTGCGCCCGTCGTGGTGATGCTGCTGGTGCAGAATGGCGGTATCGACATCGGCGTCGCCCTCCTGGCCGGGCTTGTGCTGTGCATCGCGATCGGCGCCATCAACGGGCTGATCGTCACCAAGATCGGCATTTCCTCCTTCCTGGTCACGCTGTCGATGCTGCTCGTCGTGCGCGGCGCGGCGCTCTACATCACGCAGGGATTCCCCCTGAAGTCGTGGGACCAGCCCGGCTTCTTCGTCACGCTGCTTGCCGGCAGCTTCAATGTAGGCTCGTTCCGGTTCTACACCTCGCTCTGGTGGTTCATCGGCCTGTCGCTGCTGGCGATTTACATCCTGCGCTACGCCAAGCTCGGCAACTGGATCAGCGCCATCGGCAGCAACCGCAACGCAGCGGTGGCGCGCGGCGTGCCGGCCGACGCGGTCAAGATCTGGCTGTTCATCCTGACCTCGGTGGTGGCCGGGCTGGCCGGCATGATCAGCGCGTTCCGGATTTCGGCCGCCTCGCCGGTGGCCGGCACCGGCTACGAACTCGAAGTGATCGCCATGGTGGTGGTCGGCGGCACGGCGCTCACTGGGGGGCGCGGCACCATCCTCGGCACCATCGTCGGCGCGCTGATGCTGCGCGCCATCCGCAACGGCATCGTGCTGATCGGCGTGCCGGGCTTGGCATACAACATCTTCGTCGGCGTCATCATCCTCGCCATGCTCATCCTGCACGCTTTGCTGCAGAAGAACGCCGCAAGGAGCTGACGATGGAAGTGCTGCGTCTGCAAGACCTGCAAAAGTCCTTCGGCAACGTGCGTGCGCTGAAGAACGCCTCGTTCACCCTCAACGAAGGCGAGGTGGTTGCCCTGCTTGGCGACAATGGCGCCGGCAAGTCGACGCTGATCAAAGCGATCTCCGGCGTCTTCCCGGCCGACCACGGCGACATCTTCGTGCGCGGCGAGAAGGCGTCGATCCGCTCGACGCGCGACGCGATGGACCTCGGCATCGAGACTATCCATCAGGACACATCGCTCGCGCCGGACCTCAGCATCGCGCGCAATCTTTTCTTGGGCCGGGAGCCGGTCAATTTCGGCTGGCTCGGCGTGTTCGCGCCCCTCGACCTCGCCAAGCTTCGCAACGCCGCCTCGGCGCTGCTGAAGCGGGTCGGCATTTCGAAAAAGCTCGATGCAGATGCGCTGGTGAGCACCCTCTCGGGCGGTGAGCGGCAATCGATCGCGATCTCGCGCGCCATGCAGTTCGCCGCCAAGGTGATCATACTCGACGAGCCGACCAACAATCTTGGCGTCGAGGAAACCCACGGCGTGCTGCGCTTCGTCAAGGAGGTGCGCGACGCCGGCCACTCGGTGCTGCTCATCACCCACAACATCCACCACGTGTTCCAGGTCGCCGACCGCATCATCGTCATGCGCCGCGGCGAAATCGTCGCGGAACAGACGGTCGCCGACACCGACCTGTTGACGGTGGAAAGCATCATCACCGGCGCCGACATGTCGGCCTTGCTCAAGGAGGCGAGGGCAAAGTGAAGGACGTCGCATGGTAGAGCTTTACGGCAAGACGCTGTCGCGAAGGCAGGTGGCCGAGCGGTCCGGCATGCTGTCGCAGTTTGCCGGCGTGCGGCTGATGACGCTCGGCGACGGCGTGGAGCGCGGCATCCGGATGCTCGAGTTCCGCACCGGCTCCGGCCTGCGCTTCACGGCGCTGGTCGACCGGGCGCTCGATATCGCCGATTGCGACTTCCGGGGCCAGGCGATCGGCTGGCATTCGCCGAGCGGCTTTCGCCACCCCGGACTGCACGAGCATGAAGGGGAGGACGGTTTCGCCTTTGGCCGGTCGTTCTCGGGGCTGCTCGTCACCTGCGGCCTCGACCATATACTGGGCCGGCAAGACGTGCCGGCCGAAAGCTACAATTATCCGGGGCGCAAGCGGGTATTGCACTCGCTGCATGGCCGCATCGGCACCGTGCCGGCGCGGCTGACCGGCTACGGCGAGGCCTGGGACGGCGACCGCTGCGTGCTGTGGGCGGAAGGCATCGTCCAGCAGGCAACCGTGTTCGGCGAGGATCTCCATTTGCTGCGCCGCATCGAGGCCGATGTCGGCGGCAGCGAGATCCGGCTGTCGGACCGCGTCGTCAATCATGGTTTCAGCCGCACGCCGCACATGTATTTCTATCACGTCAACGTCAGCCATCCCTTGCTCGACGAGGGTTCGCGCTACCTGGCGCCGATCCGGGATGTCGTCTGGGCGGCGCACGCCGGCGATCGTTACGAGGCTCAGAAGGTCGGCTACCGAACCGTGCCGGCGCCGCAGCTGGGATTCAGTGAGCAGGTCTGGGAGCACGAGCTTGGCGCCGATGCGGCGGGCGAGGTGCCGGTGGCCGTCGTCAATGATCACCTGGGCCTCGGCTTCGAGGTCGTTACCCGCAAGGATCAGCTGCCCTGCACCTATCAGTGGCAGAACTTCCAGGCCGGCCTATATGCGTTGGGAATCGAACCCTCGACGCATCATGTTCTGGGCAATCTCGCCGCGCGCGAACGGGGCGAGATGATCTGGCTGGACCATGGCGAAAGCCGCTCCTATGACGCCGTGTTCCGGGTGCTCGACGGTGCCGGCCAGATCGCCCAAGCGGAAGCGAGGATAGGGTCGATCGCCCGGCAGCCGCAACAGGATTACCCTGCGCCGTCGGGCGCTTTTGCGAGACTGCAGGCGTGACCGGCTTGAAACGCACGATCGGTTGCCGCGGCGGGCGGGAAGTGCGCCGGAATACGGAAGCAGGCGCGGCCCGGCCGGCCCCAGGCGGCCCTTTCGGAGCGCAGGCGGGAAAGCGGAGATGACGATGACGGCAAGCAGGAAGCGCGACTACAGCCTGGTCGGTGAAAGCACCAAGCGCGCCATCGAGACCGGATTGGCTTCGGCCGAATGGTATCACACCGATGTCCCGCGCAAGGCGGTCAAGGAGTTGATGCAACGCTCCGACGGGCCGGCGATCCGCGACACGATCATCTGGGTCGCGGCGATCCTGGTGTCGGCCGCCGGCATCGTATGGTTCTGGGGCACGTGGTGGGTGGTGCCGTTCCTGTTCGTCTATGGCGTGCTTTACGGCTCGTCGAGCGACTCGCGCTGGCACGAATGCGGCCACGGCACCGCGTTCCGGACGCGCTGGATGAACGATGTCGTCTACCAGATCTCAAGCTTCATGCTGATGCGCAACCCAGTGCAATGGCGCTGGAGCCATGCCCGCCATCACACCGATACCATCATCGTCGGCCGCGATGCCGAAATCGCCGTCATGCGCCCCCCAGATCTGCTGCGGGCGGCGCTCGCCTTCACCGGTATTCTCGATTTCCGCTATTCGCTGCCGACGCTGGTGCGCCAGGCGTTCGGCAAGCTGTCCGATGAAGAGAAGAGCTATATCCCCGAGATGGAGCAGCACAAGGCGGTGATCGCTGCGCGCTGGCATGTCGCCATCTATGCGGCGACAGTCGGGCTGGCGCTGTTCACGTGGTCGCTGCTGCCGCTGGTGCTGATCGGCCTGCCGCGCCTCTATGGCAGCTGGCACATGGTGCTGACAGGGTTGCTGCAGCATATCGGCCTGGCCGACAATGTCGTCGACCACCGGCTGAACACGCGCACCGTCTACATGAACCCGATCAGCCGCTTCATTTACTGGAACATGAATTATCACGTCGAGCATCACATGTTTCCGATGGTGCCCTATCATGCGCTGCCAAGACTGCACGAGCTGATCAAGCACGACCTGCCGGTGCCGAACCCGTCGATGTGGCATGCCTATCGCGAGGTCTGGCCGGTGCTGCTGAAGCAGCTGCGGTACGAGGATTTTTATCTCAAGCGCGAATTGCCGCCGACAGCCAGACCCTATCGCGGCGAATTTCACCAGGTGGATATGTCGGCGGCGGCTGAATAGCCATAGCGGATGGTGCGGGAGCCGGAGATGGCCGACTGGATTGAAGCGTGCGCGGTCGATGACATCGAGGAAGAGGATGTCATCTGCTTCGATCCTCGCGGTTTGCCGCTCGCCCGATGACGAGCTCTTCGCCACCGACGGATATTGGACCCATGAGAAGGCGCATCTAGCCGAAGGGCTGGTGATCGACGACGTCATCGAATGCCTTGAAGCACATTGGCCGCTCTGCGACCGGCCAGGTCAAGGGCGCGCCGGTCTGCGTCAAGCTCGCGATCTATCCGATGAGAATCGAGGCCGGCAAGGTGATGATCCAGATCTGACGCGTGGTAACCGGTCCAGCACCGCGTTTAGCAAACTCAGAGTGACGTTTTCCTGAGCCGAAAGAGACAGACCGTCGCCGACGGGCGCGCCATGGAGGGTAAGCGCCAGCTGACCATGCTGCGCGTGCTGGTCATGGACGTGGCCGAGGGCCGCCGACCGGGCTGAGGTCGATCGTCTCGATGCCGCCGGAGTTGTGCTGAACCCTAGATCGCGATGCGGCCCCCAGCCTGTTCACCGTGCCGGGCTAGAATTTCTTCGAGATCGGCACCGCCGACTGTTTTCTAAGTTGGGCTTTCCGGCTCCACAAGACGGGCACCGACGCCGTCATTGCAGCGCCGGCTATGCCACGGTCACCGTGCCCAGACATATGTGCTTGGCCCTTTGACCCTGATCGACGAGGTCCTGATTCACTGCTGCTTCTGCTGATCAGCTTTGAGGTGCTGATTGTGCGGTTTGATCTGGCAGCGTTGATACTGGGCGCTACCGCGATCGAAGCGGAAGGACAGCGCCTACCGCAGCGGCAAAACGACCGCCTGAACAAGATCAGTGTGAGGGAAGGAGATGGAATTTATTGGTGCGCAGCGAGCGCGGCAAAGCTGCGCAGGTGATCGTGGCTGGAAAGCGTCGCTACAAAGGCTGTGCGTTGTCAGTTTGGAAGCCGACACGCGTCCGGCAGACGACGGTGATCTCGCTGGCTGACTGCGGCGCGGGATTATTATTGAACGACGGCAGGAAGTAGGCTCGGTGCCACGCCGTGCGTCCAGGACTCGGGTTGGAGTGGATTATGGTTCGGGGTGACCATAGCCGATCTGCGCAGCCTCGAACCTCCAGCGCTTGCCGCATGTTGGGCAGGGGTACAATTTTCACTTTCACGCTCGACCTGCTCCGCGTGTGCGTCAGGATGATGCTACACTCAAATTCTCACCACGGCTCAAGGTTCTCCTCGGCAGCGAGGCTTCATGCCGTAAGCGAGCCGCCCCGGGAAACTGATTTCAATTCCTTCGCAGCCGCAACGAGGCGCGGTCATTCCCGGCGGCTTTGATGAGCTCCATCACCTGCTCAGGCGTGATGCCGTTCTGCTGGGCAAAATGGAAGAATTCGTTGCGTTCGTTGGACGAGACCCGGTTCCTGTCGCGAAAATCACGCTCGGTTTTGTTGTCCGTCATCATCTTCTCCTTTCAACCTCAATTCGCCGGCCCGAACCGCCCCCTTGGAGCAAAACCCGAGACCGCCCAACGCGGAGGCTGATCGAGCCTCGCTAGGGCTGCTGCGAGTAGACGAAAGCTCCAACTGGCGAAAGCTGGGGGAGCTTGTCCAACGCCGGGGTGGGCTCGGTGCACGCCGTGGCATCGCTTCGGCGACTTTAACCACCCGCCCAGAACACGGATGGGAGCAGCCTCGGAAAGATCCGCCCACCAGGCAATGAAGCTACGCGAACACCGAGTTCCTCGTCCTGTAGCATCAGCAGACGCTCGTGGATGTCTTACCCGGCATTCTCGCCGGAATGATCGAAGTGGATGGCGAGGCCAAAGGCGAGCGCTCGCTCGGCGATCATATTGACAAGATGGCTTTCGCCGATCGACAGCGCCGGAACGGCCTCTTTCAACGCCTCGAGAGCGTGCCGTATCGACAAAAGACCCCGCCGCTTGCGGCTGCTCACATATTGATCGATCAGGGATTCCAGTGGCATCTGCCTGCCTCCGCTTCGGACAGGATCTCGTAGCGTGGCTGCGGAGCAACAGCATTCACATTGGTTAAGAGATGGCGGCGAACGCCATCATGCATGCCGCCAAAAACAGACGGCGGTGGGGCTGGCTGATTTACCCCGGGTTGGAGCGCTACCCTCGGGTAAGCATGGCACGACCGTCGCGCCGGGTTCGGACATTTTCGGTGCTACTGCTCCGGTACCGCGGAGGTTTGTGGATGGTTGCGTGCCGCCTCGGCGATTTCCGGAATGAATTTCGTCGCGGTGCAGCTTCGGTTTACATTGGCGCGGGCGGTAAATACCTCTTGCCCGCAGACTTGCGAAGCGAGCGCGATCGGCACGTGCACCGCCAGTGGCAACTCGGTCTCAGCCACTCCCAGATGTCTTGCAACCTGTTGCTTCACCTCCGGCCGGCCGAGCGAGACGTCAACGCCGACATCATCCTTGCCGGTCGGCGACGATCCTTGCGCCGGCAGTCGACCCTGCTTGGCTGTTTGCGACGAGTCGCCGGATTGCTGCGCGGGCTGACTTGTCTGCGCAGATGCCTCGACGCCCAAAGTCAGCGAGGCCGCCAGTCCCAAAAAAGCCCGGAGCCCCAAAGACGCAACCCGAAGTCCGAATGTGCTCATTGTCATGTTCCTCACCGTGCGGGGTTCAACCTGGCGCGCTCAGAGTTCGGTGTTGCTTCGGCCTCTTTCGAAGACAGGGATGTCTTCCTCCTCCTCATCATTGTCACCGGTTGGTATGTCCTCGGCGTAGCTGCGGGTCAGTTCCTCGGTTTCGCTTAAGCCGTCGATCGTCTCATTGGCGCCTGCCCCTTCATCATGACGACCGGTAATTTCGCTGCGGGGCCTTGCGCCGATCGGCTGGTCGACATCGTCGGCTCCCCCGAAACCTGGCTCCGCGCCGTGCCTGTCTTCGTGGCCCACGGGGCTGTCCAACACGGCGGCATCCTCCGGGCGAATGGGTTCATCATTGGCGAAGTCACTTCGTCTCGAATGCGAGGTCTCGTTTTGCTTTGGCATGTCAGGTCTCCTGTTCGTTTGGCAAATTCGACGACGCTGGTGCTTGCACGCCGGACTACCTGAGCGACGCACCCTTTAGAGCCTGCATCGACGACCGCTTGAAGGTTGCAGCGTCCCTGGGGGCGGAGGCAGTGCCAGAGGGTTGGCACAGACTCCACAGCGCCGCGAAGAACCAACGTCGTGGCCAGATCCACTCAGCCCTGAGAACCGCTCTTGCTCAGTTGCTGGGCATGTTTGAAATGCTGCCGGATGAGCCGGCGCGGTCTTTTTCGCATGGGCCGCCAAATGTTTTTCCTGACCGTTTTCCGCATAGGAGGTCATCAGCGTCAGGGCTTCCTGGTGCGCTGCAACCTGGGCGTCGACGTAGGCGTTATCGAACGCCCCTCTGCTGTCGTTGCTCAATGCTTCCAATTGGGCAGCATGCTTGCTTGTCATCTCCGGTGCCACTGCGACGTCGTCCTTCTTTGCCGCCGCAATGAGCCGCTTGGAAGAATTCGTGTGGTCCTTGATCATCATGCGAGCGAATTCCTTCACTCGTGATGTCTTCGATTTCCGCAGCGCCAACTCACTCGACTGGATCTCGAACATGTCTGAACTCGCAGCTGCTTTGACAAATTCCTGCGGGGACGTCGTCGCGGTCTGAGCCATTGCCCCCGGGCTGATGAGACCGATGGCGATCGCAGCCAAAAGCACTTTGACGAAATACATGTTGTGCTCCCAACACGGCCGAGCTGCCGTTGTTCCCCTTTTTGTGACAATAAATACCGGGCGGCAGGCGTAGACCCCGAATGGCTCCTGCTCAGCGCTTTGATCATAGATCCGGCCGTATTGCAGGACCGGTGACTGCGCGGAGCTCAGCGCGGTTCTCCGACAAGGCACTATGATCGCAGAGCAGCCGACCGACTTCGTAAGCCCAGTGGATGCGCAGGAGTGCGCTGTTTGCCGACCCGTCGCCGTGGGTCACGCGTCGTGGCAGACCTGTCCGACAGGCCCATGAAAACTTCTGCAAAGCTGCGATGATGATGGGCAAATAGGCCCAACACCTAGCTTAGTATAAAACGCGCCCGCTGGCCCCGGCCGGCGGGCTCTTTCGTTTGCCCTCGGAACCTGGGTCAATTCGCACAGTTGCTCCCCTGGGGTGGCGCGGGCCGCCTCGAATCTGAGATTCTGTTAATCGCCCGAAGCGGGTGCTACCCTCCCTGCCGCGAGCCGGAATGCATAACGATTGCGGATGTGGCTGTTAAAATAGACGCCCTTGGCAAAGGCAGCTTTGAACGCGGCAAAGGCCTCAGCAGGTACGTCCAAAAACTCGTAATGCTTCCCGCTCGCTACAAACCAAACCGAGAGAACCCTGGTGCTGGGGTCATAGTCGAACTTGCGTATCGAG
>NZ_JAMYVF010000047.1:0-10520 GCF_040323735.1 Mesorhizobium sp. M0029 | reverse complement strand
CCTAGGTTAAGGTCAACAACCACGAGATCGACTGGCTCACGTGAAAGAACATAGTCAAACTGCTTGCTATCGTGGACTGCGGTTACCTTCAGGGCATGCATCGGCGATGAGGCGCCGCATTGCGGCATCATCGTCAATGACAAGAACATGTTTCAACGGCACACCTCGTTTTGGGGGTTGCGCCCCGATCAGGGTTGCATTACCTGAATCTGCGAGCAAAAGGCATGTATTAGTGATGACATTACTTGAAATTGAACAACTGGTTCTCAAAACCCTCAACGCTCTAGTTGCCGAAAAAGTAGAGGTGTCGATGACAACCAGAATGCGGGATCTCGGCCTCGACAGCCTCGACTATAACGAGCTTGCTACGGCGATCGAGAGCCGACTTGGCTGGTTTGTCGACGATTACAAGCTCTGGCAATACGAGTCCGTAAGGCATGTCGCCGACGCCGTCGCCAGTCAGGAGTTGCGCACCGCGGAACCACCAGCAGTGCGGCAAGTGCTGGAGTAGTGCTGTAGGCACAGGTTACGGTGAGGGCAGCTTGGGCGGCGGTAGCTATGGCCATTGCTCCGCTGTGGTTTCTATTCGTGACTGGTGTGTTTGAGAACTGTTGGGTCAGCCCGGTCCATGTCGCAGTGCCGATGCCCCCTTGATGGCGTTGCCCGCAATTGCGATCGCTGCGCCCAGGGCACCAATGCTGACGGTCGTTGTCAGGCCACCCGTTGAATTGTTGTCAGAGGCAACAGTGCCCACCACACCATCCCAATTGGTGGTCGTATAGACCGACATGTAGTCACGGAACACGCTCTCACTATACGTGGTCACGATCGTTGCCGTCGTACCGGTTGGCACGAGGGCTGACCACACTGACAGATAGACCACACCAGAATTGAAGATGCTTTCCACCTGAGCGAGAAGGGTGGCAGCCACACCCCCAATCGTCATACTGTTGACGGTCACTGCACTTTCGGTGTCAGTGGTCTCAGTTGTCACGATGACACGACGATTAGCGTGTGGCGCGACAAGAAGCGGAATGCTGGTGTGGGTGTAAACGGTCGTGGCAGTCGAGTCTTCGTGAGTGCCATTGAAGACCAGATCTATCGGGAACATTTCCTCCCAGACGCCCGAGCTGCGCACATAGACCTGTCGAGCCTTGGTCCAGAGGCTTGAGATTTTCACCCATACGGCGCTGGCCGCCCCCCAGACCCCGGAGGCTTTGACGTAAAGGGCCATTACGGCTGCACCCAGAAATCACCGTCCACGCCGCCAGAAGGGGCAGCGGCCGAGATCGTGACGCTGCGATTTGCCATCGTGCCGACGCCGAGAAGCGCCTTGGTCTGGGCAATGGACTGCGGTCGACGATAATTGTCCCCGGTGCCGTCACTCGACACGCGACCGATGAAGCTCGTCACAGCGTCGGCACCTGTGGCGTAGGTCGAGCGGTACAAACGCGTCGTGATATCACCAGCGCCATCGCGCTGAGGCGATGAACATGTATGGCGAGAGCAGAACGTTTGGGGCGGGGCGGGACGAATAGGTTGCGGAGGGCTGACAAGGTCGAGACGAAGCGTTGCAGGCCTCCCGGCGATCGGACCCCTGCATCATCCGCTCCCGTTTTCGCGGCGGCACATGGGAATTCTCCGCTCCGTTGTTCAACCCCTTGTGCGACCGGTGCTTGACGTCCGGCATCACCTGTCGCTTTGCCGCTCCATACGAGCGCAGCTAGTCGGTGATCATGCGCTTCGGCGCGAGCCCCTGCTTCTTCAACAGCCGCGTCAGCAAGCGCTTGGCGGCCTTGGTGTTGCGGCGGTTTTGCACGATTTCGTCCAGCACATATCCATCCTGGTCGACGGTGCGCCACAACCAAAGCTTTTTGCCGGGCGATGGTGACGACCACTTCGTTCAGGTACCAGACGTCATTCCGGCACGGCGGCTTGCGGCGCAAGCAGCGAGCGCAGTCCAGCCCGAACTTGATGCCCCACCGGCGACTTGTCTCATACGAAACCACGATGCCGCGTTCCAGCAGCATTTCCTCAACCAGGCGCAGGCTCAGCGGAACCGGAAATAAAGCCAGACCGCGTGGGCGATAATAGGCGGCGGAAATCGGGGGGCGTGTAGCTGACGGCGGGCGTATTCATGCCCCCCGGCGTCCATGTCGCAAATCTTGACGATTGCTTTGTGTGTCAAGCCCGCCGCAGGTCTCAACGCGTTCAATGCAGACATTGTGAAAATCGCCCTATTCCGCCTTTTTTTACCGCCCCTTAAGTCCCCCGCTCGCATGCTTGTCGATGCCATTGAACTCATAGCCATCGGCCAAGGATTTTGGAAAATATGTTTCCGCTCGCAGCAGAAAACGTGAGAGTCGCTGTAGGCCTAACGTTAAGGGGAGAGAGCGGTTTGATTGGACGAAATGGGTACCGGAGTACCGAGTCATGAAGCCACGAGGTAATCTGGTCCGACTGAAGCAATTTCAGGTGAATGAGAAGCGGCGACAGTTGCACCAGCTAGACATCATGATTGCCGATTTCGAACGCATGGCGCGAGAACTGGACTTCCAGTTAAACGCCGAGGAAACGAAGGCCGGCATCTCCGATGTCAATCATTTCGCTTATCCGACGTTCGCCAAGGCCGCTCGCCTACGTCGTGACAACGTCAAGAATTCGCAATCGGACCTTCTGCGGCAGAGAACCGCAGCCGAGCCATGCCTCGCCGAGGCTGAAGCAGAGCTCTCCAAGGCGCAAATGCTAGAATCGCGCAGCGGCAGAGGCCACGACCTCGAACCCGGCAACCGAAGCGCCATGATCGGCTGAGCCGGATGGCTTCAGCGCGCCTCATTCGCGACACCCGACTGGCCGTTGGCGCGCGAGAGGCGTGCGGGCACTGTAAAGATATCAGCGTCTTGATGCAGCGATAGCTGGTCGGGACGGCTGTCATGCTGCGGCGACATACGCGATTTTGTTCCAGATTTGCATGGCGGCGTTACGCAGGTATTGGGGGAAAGTGGAACTGGTTGGCACTCGGATCATCGGTGGAAACGAACCGCTGCCGGCGGATCGGCGCCTGGCGGCAACGCCTGGCGCTTTCGGCGGCGGCGGTAACGGCAAAGCAGGCTGGCCGGTCGAGGATGAAGCGGCACCTGCGCGATGCCGTTCTGCTCACGGCCGGGAGACGGGGTCGGCCCCGCCGGCCGGATGCTGCTCGCTTGGCGCGGCATCGTAAAGACAACCGACAGCTTATGAAGATGTGCGTACATTGGGCATGTCAGAAGTTGCTCGTGATCCGCTCTATGGTCGCCACCGCTTTCCCGCCGAGATCATTGCGCACGCGGTATGGCTCTACTTTCGCTTTCCGCTCAGCCTGCGCATGGTTGAGGACATGCTGGCGGCCCGCGGCATCATCGTCACGCATCAGACCGTTCGAAGCTGCGCGGAGAAATTCGGACGGCATTCCGCCCAGGAGATCAATATCAGCCGGCTGCCTGGGCGACAAATGGCATCTCGACGAATGTGTCGTGGCTATCAGTGGCAAGAAGCAGTGGCTCTGGCGTGCCGTCGATCAGGACGGCTTCGTCCTCGAAGTGCTGGTACAAAGCCGCCGAAATGCCAAGGCGGCAAAGCGTCTGATGCGCAAGTTGCTGAAAGCTCAAGGGCGGACACCACGGATCATGATCACCGACAAGCTCCGATCCTATGATGCCGCCATGCGCGACCTCATGCCCGGCGTCGAACACCGGTCGCACACAGGCCTGAATAATCGAGCGGAAAATTCGCACCAGCCGACCCGACGACGCGAAAGGATCATGAAACGCTTCAAGTCGGCACGCCAGCTTCAGCGGTTCGTTTCCATCCATGATCCGATTGCCGACCTGCTCACTTTCCCTGCAATGCGCTGTCATCGGCTCAACATCGAGACCTGCGTAACGCCCCATGCAAATCTGGAACAAAATCGCGTGTGTCGCCACAGCGTGACAGCCGTCCCGGCCAGCTATCGCTGCATCAAGCCGCTGAAACTTACAGTGCCGGGCGCGCTGCTACCTGAATTTCCTTACCGCTCAATCAATGTGACAGCACCGATTCTTCTCAACCGCGGCATGCCCTAAATCGTCACTTGCGTTCCGATCTCGACGACGCGTCCGGTCGGGATCTGGAAGTACTCCGTCGCGTCGGCCGCCGTACGCGCCAGGCCGATGAACAACCGGTCCTGCCACACCGGCATGCCGGAATTGGGCGAGGCCTTGAGCGAACGCCGTGACAGGAAGAACGAGGTCGTCATGATGTCGAACTTCCAGCCTTGCTTGCGGCAGATCGCCAGCGCGCGCGGGATGTTCGGCTGCTCCATGTAGCCGAAGGTCAGCGTCACCCGCATGAACAGCTCGTTGACCGTCTCCATCTTGACCCGGTCGCTGTCGGGCACCACCGGTTGCGGCGCGGTCACCACCGAAAGGATGACGTTCTGCTCGTGCAGCACCTTGTAGTGCTTCAGGCTGTGCATCAGCGCGGTTGGCGCGCTGAGTGGATCGCTCGTCAGGAACACCGCGGTGCCGGACACCAGCTGCGGCTTTTTCTTCAGGAGATTGCCGGCGAGGAAATCGAGCGGGATTTCGTTGCGGCGGGTCTTGTCGAACAGATAGCGGCTGCCGCGCACCCAGGTCCACATAGCCAGCACAATGGTGAAGGCCACCGCCAGCGAAGCCCAGCCACCCTCGAACACTTTGACGATGTTGGAGGCAAAAAAGCCGACATCGATGAAGCCGAACAGCGCCGTCATGGCGACCGCCACCCACAGCCGCCATTTCCAGATCCGGGTCATGACGACGAACAGCAGCACCGTCGTCACCAGCATGTTGCCGGTCACCGAGATGCCATAGGCGGAGGCGAGCTTGCTCGATTCGCCGAAACCGACGACCAGCAGCATCACCGCCAGCGCCAGCAACAGATTGACGCGCGGCATGTAGATCTGGCCCGACTGCTTCTCCGAGGTGTGCAGGATTTCCAGGCGCGGCAGCATATTGAGCTGCACCGCCTGCCGGGTCAGCGAGAAGGCGCCGGAGATGACCGCCTGGCTGGCGATGACAGTCGCGGCCGTCGCCAGCACGACCATCGGGATCAGCGTCCAGCCTTCGTTCATCTCGAAGAATGGATGGCCGACGACGCCATTCTTGGCCAGCACGAAGGCGCCTTGCCCGGCATAATTGAGCAGCAGGCAGGGAAACACGATCGCCAGCCAGGCCAGCACGATCGGCTTGCGGCCGAAATGGCCGAGATCGGCATAGAGTGCTTCGGCGCCGGTGACGGCGAGGAAGATGGCGCCGATGGTCACGAAAGCGACGTCGGGCGAATTGATCAGAAACGCGACGATGTAGTGCGGGCTCACCGCCCACAGGATTTCCGGATCGGCGATGATGTGGTTGAGCCCGGAAAGGCCAATTGCCAGGAACCACACCGCCGTCACCGGGCCGAACACCAATCCTACCCCGCCCGTGCCGAAGCGCTGCACCGCAAACACCATGGCAAGAATGACCAGTGTCAGCGGCACGACATAGGGCTGGAAGGTCGGCGTGACGACATTCATGCCCTCAACCGCCGACAGCACCGATATCGCCGGTGTGATGACGGCATCACCGAAGAAAAGCGATGCCCCGACGATGCCGATGCCGAGCATCAGCGCCGAGCGCTTGGGGAAACTGCCGCGCGCCAGCGCCATCAGCGACAGCACGCCGCCCTCGCCGCCGTTATCGGCGCGCAGCACGAACATGATGTACTTGATGGTGACGATGATCGTCAGCGACCAGATGATCAATGACAAAACGCCGAGGATATCGCCGCGCTCGGCGACATTGCCGCCCGACGACGCCACCAGCGCCTCACGGAACGCGTAGATCGGGCTGGTGCCAATATCGCCATAGACAACGCCGAGCGCGCCTAGCATCAGCACCTCGGGGCTTTGCTGTTCGATTGCCGGATGGCTCGACTGTTCGACGGGTTCTGCCTCGCTACCAGTATTGGTAAGGACCATGGACGACACTCCGATAAGGGGCGGCCCTCTACCTTTGCTGCACTGCAATATCAAGTGCCGCGACGTAATGGCTCCGTATGCGGACCGCATTTGTTGCCGCACCGGCGGATTGTCTCATACGAAACCACGATCCCGCTCCCGGGCCATTTCCTCGACGAGACACAGGCCAAGGGGACCTGAAGGAGGGCCAGACCGGATGGGCGATGATCTGCGGCAGGAAACGATGGCGCTGCTTGTAGCTGACGGCATGTCTTTCTCCTTTGTGTGTCTGCCAGACGAGCGGGCGGGCACGGAAGTGGTCGCGCTCTGGCTGCCAGACATACTCGTCCAACCTGATGAAAACCTGACTTGTACACCCAGCCCAAACAGGTGCGAGGGGTCGGTCTATTACCAAAGGCTCTGAGGGCTGATTCTCTAGGGTTCGGCATTCAATACACCGAGCGCTTGCGGAGGCCGGCGTCGAACCCGCAGTGGGCAGTGTCGGCGACTCTTTCGATAATGCTCTCGCGGAAACGATCAACGGTCTTTACAAGGCCGAGGTGATCCATCGACGCGGACCCTGGCGCTCATTCGAGGCCGTCGAGTTCGCCACGCTCGAATGGGTCGACTGCTTCAACAATCGCTGGCTGCTGGAGCCCATCGGCAACATCCCGCCGGCCGAAGCCGAGGAACGCTACTACGGCATGTTGGATGAACCAGCCATAGCCGCGTGACTCAAACGAAACGGCCACCGGAATGCCCGGGGCAGTTCACATCGCATTTGATGCCAGCTTCATCGTATTTTCTTCGGCTTGGACGGGCACTTGGCAGACCCACAGAGCTGGGAACCCTTTGCCATACTACAACTGTAACATCATATCGGTTTAGCAGGTCAAGCTTTGGTGGTAACCTCATTGGGTAGAATAGCTACTTTGGAGGCGAGCAATGGATCGCGATAACAAACGGGCACGTGCAGCTGCAAGATCATCTCAAGGCGTGGGGAGCAGTAGCCTCCGTGACGTTCCAGAGGGGCCATTGAGCGATGTTGCAGAACGGCTGGTAACCGCTAACCCGCGCGATACAGCGCGAAATCTTGGGGGCTTCAAAGGCCTCGGGACGCACGAGCGAACAGCCGTTCGGGGCACTCAACCCGGGCCAGAAACTGACCTCGCGAGATTTGAAAGGCGGACCAATCGGCTTGGACGATCAGCCATCAATCTGGCCGCGACATTAACAGCCGAATTGGGGTACAGCACGGATGACATAGCATTGCAGAAAGTCGGAGCGGCCAGTAATCTAGGTAATTACCTAACGCCAGGGCTGCAAGATGCTATTGTTAATCGCATTGGCAACATGGATCCGCCGTCGCAAGCTCTCGGAACTTATTACGTTGCGCCACACTTCAGTAAGTTTACTGAGGAAAACAAATCTCGCATTCTTGATCAGGCCATTGGATTGGCTTCTTCTGATCCGGATGGCAATGTCAGAAACATGGCATCCAATGCTATTCTCAACATGTATCACCAGTTCGACGCAAATCAACAGGCCCAAGCTCACTCAGTTTTTCCCGGCATGCAAGACATCTTGCCGCACATGCCGCCGCCGCAGCATGCAGCAGAGGAACGGAGTGCGAATCTGGACGGCCACATAGCAGGTATTGAGGCTGCAGTCCGTGATACAGTAGGCCCGCAAACCTCCTATGAACAGCTGCAGCGGGGTGCTCAAGTCGGGCGGTCCATAAGCCAAGCCTACAATCACGCCCGAGAGGACCTAATGGAGGCCACCAGAAGCAGAGATCGCTCCGGCCGTTGATGTCTCGGCCATGGTACAGTGACGCTTTCTCTCCCGAATTCCGTCTACGGCCTTGCCGTTTCCAATTCGCTGGCCGTTGACGTACCTGCTTAGTGTAACTTTCAAAAACCACGTCTGCCGGGTGATGCGCTGCAAGCATCGCACCACCCACTGCGGCATCGATCTGTCGAGCGGCGACATCGCGCGACGCCGGTTCGGTCTCTGAAGCACGCGCAGCATTAGCTACGGCTAATCCGGCAATGGAACAATGCTTTCAACAAAAACGACGCCCCCCAACATAGCCATTAGCATCGCGTGCTCACTCGCCGTGGGCTTCTGTGCGGCAAGTCTTTACGCAACCTTCCGCCACGGCGGCAGCGGCGAGGCTCTGATGGCGTTTGATGTCCGTGCCTTTTGGTTTGAAACGCCCTTCTATTTGGGTTTCGCAACCCCCGTTTTCTATCGGGGCGCGGCTATCGTGCTCTCGACGTCCGCGGTCGTCTTGCTGATTCAGCAGATCGTATTGCGCCGCAAGCTCGAACACCACGGGACGGCTCGTTGGGCTCGAGTGGATGAAATGCGACGCACGGGATATCTGCGACGATACCGTGGCGTGACAGGGCCGGTGTTTGGGAAGACAAGTGGCCCTTTCTGGCCTGGCTACTACCTGACCAATGGCGAGCAGCCTCACAGCCTCATCGTTGCACCGACCCGCGCTGGCAAGGGCGTCGGCATAGTCATTCCAACGCTACTTACATTCAAAGGCTCGGTGATAGCTCTGGACGTCAAGGGGGAGCTCTTTGAGCTCACCTCGAGGGCGCGCAAAGCCGCAGGTGACGACGTGTTTAAATTCGCGCCGCTGGATTCGGAGCGGCGCACAAACTGCTACAATCCGCTGTTGGATCTTATAGCGCTGCCTCCACAGCAGCAATTCACCGAGGCCCGCCGCTTGGCCGCAAACCTGATTACGGCCAAGGGGGAGGGCGCGGAAGGTTTCGTCAGCGGCGCGCGAGATATCTTTGTCGCGGGAATCCTTGCCTGCATCGAGCGGGGCACGCCAACAATCGGCGCCGTCTACGACCTCTTCGCCCAGCCGGGGGAGAAGTTTAAGCTCTTCGCGCGACTCGCCATGGAGACTCAGAACAAAGAGGCACAACGCATCTTCGACGACATGGCGGGGAACGATACGAAAATCCTAACCTCCTACACTTCCGTGCTCGGCGATGGCGGGCTCAACCTGTGGGCGGATCCCGCTGTAAAGGCGGCCACAAGTCGCTCGGACTTTTCGGTCTATGATCTTCGCCGTCGCAGAACGTGCATCTATCTTTGCGTTGGTCCGAACGACCTTGAGGTGATCGCGCCTTTGATACGCTTGTTTTTTCAGCAAATCGTTTCAATTCTGCAGCGGTCGCTGGCCCGCCGGGATGAAAAGCACGAGGTTCTCTTCCTGCTCGATGAGTTCAAGCACCTGGGTAAGCTGGAGGCGATCGAGACCGCAATCACGACTATCGCGGGCTACAAGGGGCGTTTCATGCTCATCATCCAAAGCCTTTCGGCACTGACGGGGGCTTATGGAGAGGCTGGCAAGCAGAATTTTCTCAGCAATACCGGACTGCAAGTGTTCATGGCCACGGCTGATGACGAGACTCCGAACTACATTTCCAAGGCCATCGGTGAATACACGTTTGAAGCCAAATCGATTTCCCACAGCCAGGCGCGAACGTTCGACTGGACCATTCAGAATTCACATCAAGGTGCACCGCTATTGCGTCCCGAACAGGTTCGGCTGCTCGATGACGACTACGAGATTGTTCTCATCAAAGGTCTGCCACCATTAAAATTGAGGAAGGTGCGTTACTTCTCGGATCGCATTCTGAAACGCATCTTTGAACGCCAGACAGGCGCCCTCCCGGAGCCGGCGCCCTTGACGGGAACAGAGGAGGCGCTCTCCGCCGGATCTCAACTCGATGACCCGCTGTGTGAATTGGCGCAGGACTTTGACGATACAGTTTGATGTGAGGCTGGTGTGGACCCCGCGAAAAACTCCATCCCGTGTAACAGCTTTGTCGCAGGTGCAGGACGCCGGCTTGGAAGAGGGGCAAGCGGGCAAAGCCCGGCGAGTGGGCTTTGAGCAGCACGTGTCCGAGGCGCCCCGGCCGCTGTTCGATGGTCGAGCTGACGAGCCGCCAACCAATCCAGAGGAGCTTCTGCGACTGGAACAGGGGGTCTCGCGAGGTGCTTCAGCGAGGGCAGGATCATCAAGCCGCCTCATCTTTTTTCAGCAACCCAGGATGCCCGATGGACGGGATGACCTCAACAGAAGCGTGTCGGAGGCTTTCGCAAGCTCTGGGACGCCGGAGTTCGGGCCGCCGCCCCCAGTCCTGGCTGCCAGCCAACAGCAGATCCGCCCTTCGCCGGATGAGCTTGACCATGCAACCACCTGCCACCCGAGTGAGTCGTCCCAACAATGAACATCCCACAGCGCTGTTGTGGCCAGCGGAGACGCAGAGGGCCCTGAATGCGCCGCAAGCCGTCGCCATTCAGCAGCAGCTGAGCGAAATCGGCAATTCAGGCGGCCGCGTGCATATGCAGAGAGGGGCTGATGCGATCTCCGGACCGGTAGCTCTCGCCGTAATTGATCAGGCTGGTACTGTTGGAAGGCTTGATCAGCCTCGTCACCCCAATCTCCAGCATAGCTCACTGTCACGCGGCCAACGTGCCTCCGTAGCTAACA
>NZ_JAMYVF010000046.1:0-12637 GCF_040323735.1 Mesorhizobium sp. M0029 | reverse complement strand
GCAAGATATGGAAGCAGACACGATAGCCGATCAGCTCGGCGAGATCGTGAAGTCCACAGCAGACAAGACCGAGCATGCCGTGCGCGAACGTATTTCCGATACGTCTCAGCGCCAAACCTAGCTGATGATCCTGGATCAACGATAGCCGGCCTCTCCAGAAAGGGGCCGGTGTTGTCCGTCAAACGGTGACCCGCTCGAGTCACTTCAGAGCGGTGTGCGGACTGATGTCCCTTGCCGATAGTAATCCAGCGGATCAGGTTCTCTGGATTATTGGCCAACCCGCCGCCGATAACACGCGGTCAGCAAAACTGGTATCTAGGCGAGGACCGACCTGCACTTGAAGGTCGCAGACCGAGGATGCCGGTCCGCTCTGGGACGTAGGGCGACACCCCACTTCACCCCCCAGCCAGCCGCGGCAGCAGAAAAATCTCCGCCCCCGGCGGCAGTTCCTTCGACCACGTATCGCGATAAATCGTCCCGTCAATGGCCACCGCGATGCCCTTCTCGATCCAGGGCTCGATGCCGGGATACTGTTCAGCCAGTTTCCTGAACAGCTCCCTGATGTCCTTGGCCTCGACCTCGACCTTGCTCTGGCCGCCGGCGAGCTGGCCCAGCGCGCCCCAGAGCGTCACTTCGACCATTAGGGCAAGAACCTCATTTTGCCCTAGCCTCCCCGTTCCGCCTCGATCGCGGCGAGAACCCGTGGCGGCGACATCGGGATGTGGGTCATGCGCACGCCGGCTGCGTTGGAGACGGCATTGGCGATCGCCGCCAGCGGCGGCACGATCGAGGTTTCGCCGACGCCGCGCACGCCATAGGGGTGGTTGGGATTGGGTATCTCGAGGATCTGCGTGTCGATCATCGGCAGGTCCGAGCAGACCGGGATGCGATAGTCGAGGAAGCCGGCATTCTGGAGGCGCCCGTCCTTGCCGTAGATATACTCCTCGTTGAGCGCCCAGCCGATGCCTTGCGCGGCACCGCCCTGGTACTGGCCCTCGACATAAGTCGGGTGCACCGCCTTGCCGGCATCCTGGATCACCGTGTAGCGGATCACCCTGGTCGAGCCGGTATCGGGGTCGACCTCGATGTCGCATATATGGGTGGCGAAGGAGACGCCGGCGCCGTCGGCGACGAGTTCGCTGTGGCCGGCGATCGGCCCGCCGGTCTTGCCGGAAGCGGCGGCGATCTCCTTCAGCGACAGGGCTGCAAGATTGCCGTATTTTTCGCCCTTGGCGATGGCGTGGCCGTTTTCCCAGACCACGTCGTCGACGGGGATGTCCCATGTCTGGGCGGCGCGCTCACGCAGGATCTTGATCGCGTTGCGGGCGGCCGAGATGGTCGCCATCGAGGACGAGAAGGTGCCGCGGCTGCCGTCGGTCATGTCATTGTAGCCGAGCGAGGACGTGTCGGCGACCACCGCCTTGAGCTGGGCATAGTCGATGCCGAGCTCCTCCGCCGCCACCAGCGACAGCGACGCGCGCGAACCGCCGACGTCCACCGTGCCGACGGCCAGCGACACCGAGCCGTCCATGCCGATGTTCAGGTCCACGCAGGTCTGGCCACCGAAATTGAACCAGAAGCCGCAGGCCATGCCGCGGCCCTGGTTCTTGCCCAGCGGCGCCTTCATGTGCGGATGGTGCTTGGCCGCCTCCAGCGTCGGGCCGATGCCGATCGGGCCGTAGACCGGGCCGTAGGAAGAGCGGGTGCCTTCCTGGGCGGCGTTCTTGATGCGGAACTCGACCGGATCCATGCCAAGCTCCTTGGCCAGCTCGTCGACGGCGCTTTCCACCGCGAACGCAGCCATGGGTGCCGAGGGTGCGCGATAGGCGGCGGTCTTCGGCCGGTTGACCAGCACTTCGAAGCCGACCGTCTGGACGTTATCGAGCTTGTAGCAGGCGAAGGCCGTCATGGCGCCGATCTCGGCCCAGGCGCCGGCATAGGGGCCGCTGGTGTAGCGCAGTGTCGCTTCGGCGGCAGTGATGGTGCCATCCTTGCGGGCGCCGATCTTGACGTCGATCGAGGTGGCGCTGGTCGGGCCCGAGGCGCGGAACACCTCGTCGCGGGTCATCACCAGCTTCACCGCGCGTCCCGCCTTGCGCGACAGCGCCAGCGCCACCGGCTCGGCCCAGACATGGGTCTTGCCGCCGAAGCCGCCGCCGATTTCCGACGAGGTGACGCGCAGCTTCGAGGCTTCCAGCCCGAGCAGTTGCGCGCAATGCTGGCGGTAGACGAAATGGCCCTGCGTGCAGACCCAGAGGTCGGCGGTGCCGTCGGACGAGACGCTCGCCACGCAGGCATGCGGCTCGATATAGCCTTGGTGCGTCTGCTCGGTCTTGAAGGAGCGCTCGACGATGACATCGGCGTGGCCGAAACCCTGATGGACATCGCCATGGCCAAACTGGCTGCGCTTGGTGACGTTGGACGGCTTTACCGGCTTTTCCTCGAGCCCCTCGGTGAAGATGGTGTCGTTGATCAACGGCGCGGTGTGCTTCATCGCCTCGTCGACATCGGTGACATGCGGCAACAGCTCGTATTCGACCTCGATGAGCTTCAGCGCCTGCCTGGCCGTGCGGGCATCGACGGCGGCGACCGCGGCCACCGCATGGCCGTCATAGAGCGCCTTGCCGCGCGCCATGCAATTGTCGAGGACGTCATACATGGCGGCATCGCCATCGGTGAGATCGGGCAGGTCGGCGGCGGTGATCACCGCTTTCACGCCGGCGAGCTTTTCCGCTTTCGAGGTGTCGATCTTGAGGATCCTGGCATGCGCATGCGGACTGCGCAGGACACGCCCGACCAGTTGTCCCGCCATGTTGAAGTCGGCGCCGTAGCGGGCGCGTCCCGTCACCTTGTCGATGCCGTCTGGGCGGATGGGGCGGGTGCCGACGGATGAGAATTTGCGGCCCGAAAAGCGTGGATCGAAGTTCATGCGTGCGCTCCCTTCATCACATTGGCCGCATCCTGGACCGCGCGCACGATCTTGTCGTAGCCGGTGCAGCGGCAGAGGTTGCCGGCGAGGCCGAAGCGGATTTCTTCCTCGGTAGGATCGGGGTTCTTGGCCAGAAGATCCTTGGCCGCGATGAGGAAGCCCGGCGTGCAGATGCCGCATTGCAGGGCCGCATGCTCGAGGAATTTCTGCTGCAGCGGATGCAACTGATCGCCATGCGCCATGCCCTCGACGGTTTCGATATGCCGGCCTTCGGCTTCAGCGCCGAGCACCAGGCACGAGCAGACCAGCCGGTTGTCGAGGATGATCGAGCAGGCGCCGCAGTCGCCGGTGCCGCAGCCTTCCTTGGCGCCGGTCAGGCCGAGCCGATCGCGCAGGACGTCGAGCAACGTCTCGTCGGGCTGGCAAAGGTATTCGACGTGATCGCCGTTGATTGTCGTTGAAACTGCTACACCGGCCATCATTTGCCTCCTGCGCGTGCGTAGGCGGTCGTCGCGGCCCGTCCGGCCAGCACGCCCGCAACTTTTCGTCTGAACTCGATGGTGCCGCGCTTGTCGTCGATGGGGCGGCAGGCCCCGGCGCAGATCTTGGCGAGCCGCTCAAGTGCCGCCTCATCCAGCTTCCTGCCGATGAGAGCCTCGGCTGCTTCTTCCACCAGAAGCACGGTCGGGGCCGCGGCGCCCAGCGCGACGCGGGCGGCTGTTATGACGCCATGCTCGTCGAGCGACAGCTTCACGCCGGCGCTGACCACGGCGATGTCCATCTCGGTGCGCGGGATGAATCTGAGATAGGCGTCGCCCGAACGCGGCTCCCGCTTGCCGAGCAGGATCGCCTCGACGATCTCACCCTTGGCGAGCGAGGTCTTGCCAGGCCCGATCGGCACGGCCTCGACCGGAATGGTGCGCTTGCCCGACTGGCCGGCAACCACGGCCTTTGCAGCGGCGGCCACCAAGGCCGGGACGCTGTCGGCGGCCGGCGAGGCGTTGCACAGATTGCCAACGATGGTGCAGCGGCCCTGGACCTGCTTGGAGCCGATCAGCTTCGCCGCTTCGACGACACCGGGCCAGGCCTTCTTCAGAACCGCGCTCTCGCCCAGGACGGCGCAGGGGACGGTGGCGCCGATGCTGAAGCCGTCGGCCGTCTCCCTGATCTCGCTCAAGCCCTCGATCGCCTTGATGTCGACGATCAGGTCGGGATCGACAAACCCGCCCTTCATCCGAACGAGGAGGTCACTGCCTCCAGCGAGAATGGCTGATGTGCCGGAAGCGTCGGCCAGCAGGCCAACGGCGTCTTCGATTGAAAGCGGACGTATGTAACGCATCGTCTCCCCTTGGTGATGGTGATCTCGCCGACCGTTATAAACAGTCTCCTCATAATGACCATCCGGTTGCTGATTTCCAGCGATTGGGCCAGCACCGCGAGAGATTTTGTCTAAAGTCTTTGTTTTGATGCATGTCGTTGTCCCAGAACCGCGCACACTTCTGGGCGACATGCATTTAAGCGGCGTCTTTTGCACGGTCGAGGCTGATGCCGATGTCCTTCAAGGCCTCGGCCACGGCCTCGTCCAGCGGCGTGTGCGGGACTTCGCCGATGATGCCTTCCAGCCGGTCGGACACGAGCCGGTGCGGTTCGAAGCGCAGATAGGACATCGAGACGATCTCGCGCCACATCGCCGCGAACGGGCTGCCGGCGCGCAGCACCCACCAGGGCATGAAGGTCAGTTTCAGCGGCCGGCCAAGCGCCTTCTCGGCCGCGGCCTTGATGTCCATGTCGGTGACGGCGTGGCCGGGGAAGTTGAGCGCCTCAAAGAAGCCGAGCTTGCCCTGATTACGCGCCAGGCCGACGAAGCCGATGGCGAAGTCCAACAAATAGGCCCATTCGTGCACGAGGTTGGCCGGGCCAGGCGCGGTGTAGACGCCCTTGCTCATCTTGGCGGCGACGACGAGGTCGAACCATGATCCGCTGCCGGTGCCGCCGAAGAAATCGCCGGCGCGCAGGATGATGGTGCGGACGCGGCCGGCATCGGCCTCGCGGCGAAACAGCGCTTCCATGGCGCAGCGGATGCGGCCCTTCTCGGTCGTCGGACGAAATGGCGTGTCTTCGGTGACCACCTCAGGCATCGGCGAGCCGTAATTGTAGACAGTGCCGGGGAAAAGATGCAGCGCGCCGTTGGCATGGCAGGCGGCCATGACGTTCTCCGCCATCGGCAGGCATTTGCTCCAATCGGTGTAGATCGGGTTGAGACCGTTGAAGATGATGTCGACACCCTGCGTGGCGCGGATCAGCGCCTCGCGGTCGAGCGCATCGCCGGCGACGGCGGTGGCGCCCTTCAGTTCGGCCGGGACCTTGCCGGTGCGGGTGACGGCGCGGACATCGAAGCCGGCGTCGATGAAGGCTTTGCCAACCACGCGGCCGAGCCGGCCATTGGCGCCTAGAATTGCGATCTTGGTCATTTTTCTTCTCCGTGTCTGTGTTTGCACGGTGAATATGATGCGTTCATACGCGAATGAAAATTGACTATGGATGCAGATTTGTTATTCATAAATGAATGGAAGACATCGACTGGAACCTGATCAAGAGTTTCGTCACCGTGGCGGAGACCGGCAGCCTGTCGGCCGCGGCGCGCAAACTGTCGGCCAGCCAACCGACGCTCGGGCGTCACATCGGTGAGCTCGAACAGGCGTTGGGCGTCACCTTGTTCCGGCGCGGGCGGCGCGGCTATGCGCTGACGGAAGCAGGCGCCACGCTGTTCGAACGCGGCAAGGCCGTGAGCGAGCAGGCGAGCGCGTTCTCACTATTGGCATTGGGCTCGGTCGAGGCGATCGAAGGCACGGTGCGCATTGCCGCCAGCGAGGTGGTGGCGGCCTATGTGCTGCCGAGGATGACGGCGCGGCTCGGCATCGAGGAACCCGGCATCGAGGTCGAGATCGTCGCCTCGAACCAGGTCGAGAACCTGCTGCGAAGGGATGCCGATATCGCCATCCGCATGGTCAAGCCGGCGCAGAACGAGCTGACGGCGCGCAAGGTCTGCGATATCAAGCTCTGCTGCTGCGCGGCGAAATCCTATCTCGACCAGCACGGCCGCCCGCTCAAGCCCGCCGATCTTCTCGACCATCCGCTGATCGGCTTCGACCGCAGCGACGAGATGATCCGGGGCTTTACCCATGCCGGCATCCCCGTCACCCGAAGCAGCTTCCGCTTCAGGGCCGACAACCAGATCGTGCTGTGGGAAGCGCTGCGGGCGGGAAACGGCGTCGGTCTTGGCCAGGAGCCGCTGACGGACAGCGACCCGTCGCTGGAGAAACTGCTGCCCGGCCTGCCACTGCCCAGCCTGCCGGTGTGGCTGGCCATGCATCGCGACGTGCGCACCAGCGTGCGCATCCGCCGCGTCGCGGATTTCCTCTATGAGGAGCTGAAGCGCTATTCGGCGGGGGCGGCCGCGAATTCGGCGCGGTGAGCGAGCCCGGCCATCAACAGCACGACGACCAGCAGCGCCGACATGGCGACGAAAATCGGGCCGAAGCTCGAATGCTCGGCAACGAAGCCGATCGCCGACGGCGCCACCAATATACCGGAATAGCCCATGGTGGTGACGACGCTCATGCCGGTGCCCGACGACATGCCTTCCTGGTTGCCGCCGGCCGAGAAGATGATCGGCACCATATTGGCGATGCCGAAGCCGCACAGAGCAAAAGCCGCGATGGCGATCCAGGGCGAAGGCGACAGGCCGGCGACCAGCATGCCGGCGGCGGCGACCACCGCCGAGCCGCGCAGCGTCGCCACCGCGCCGAAGCGGTTGCGCACGCCGTCGCCAAAAAAGCGCATGACAGCCATGACGCCGGAGAAGGCGGCGTAGGCAAGGCCGGCGATGGCGAGGTCGGCGCCGAGCTCCTGCCTGAGATAAAGCGCTGCCCAGTCGAGCACGGCGCCCTCGGAAATCATCGTCAGCAGCGCCATCAGCCCTACAAGATAGACCAGCGGGTTGGCCGGCAGCGTTAATTTATGATGCTCGGCGGCCTGCGGCTTGTCCTCGGCGATGAGGTAGCCGACCGCCACGGCAATGACGGCAAAAGCAATGATCGTGACTACAGCCGCATGGGCGAGGTTGCCGTAAGTCTGGATGGCGTAACCGCCCAGACCGCCACCGGCGAAACCGCCGAGGCTCCAGAAGCCGTGCGAGGACGACATGATGGCGCGGGACAGCCGGCGCTCGACCACCACGGCATTGGCGTTCATGGCGACATCCATGCCGCCGATCGAGCCGCCGAAGATGATCATGGCGATCGACGCCAGCGGCACGTTGGGCGCCAGCGCCACGATCAGCAGGCCGAGGCTGCCGCACAGGCCGAACCAGCGCAACACGGTGCGCGAGCCATGCCTGGAGATCAGATGGCCGCACCAGCTCATAGCCGCGACCGCGCCGACGCCGAACAGAAGGATCAGCAGACCGAGGGTGAATTTCGAGATGTCGAGCCGGGTCAGGAACACCGGAATCTGCGGCGCCCAGCTGCCGGTCAGGAAGCCGTTGGCGAGGAAGATCGCGGCTACGGCCCATCGCCCGCGAATGGCGCTCTGCATGGTGTTTTGCGCGTTCATGGCCCGAATCCGGTCAAAGAATGGCTTTGCGCGGCAAATTCGATCGATTCAATTTCTCGTCAAGCGCTTGGCTGCGAAAAGCTTGTGGGCCACATCTAAGGGGAAACCGTTAGGCGCTGTCCCGCCGACGTCAATCCTGTGAACCGCGCGCTACTTCAGTGATCCCTCGGCCGTCTTGCCTCGAACTCCGCTTTCTTGGCGTCCGAAGCCTCGGTCTGGTTCAGCGCCTGCCATTGCGCATAGGGCATGCCGTAGACGATTTCGCGCGACTGATCCTTGCCGAGATCGACGCCCTCAGCCTCGGCCGCTTCGCGATACCAGTTCGACAGGCAGTTGCGGCAGAAGCCGGCGAGGTTCATCAGGTCGATGTTTTGCACATCGCTGCGCTCGCGCAGATGCTCGACCAGCCGGCGGAAGGCCGCGGCCTCGAAATCGCGTTTCTGGTCATCGCTGAGTTCGGTCATTGCCTTGGATCCTCACAGCGGCCCGGTGCGCGAGCCGAACATCTTCACCTGATGTATATCGGGACGGCGGTCGATGGCGTCAACGATCGGCGCCAGCCGTTCCGCCCAGGCCAGCGCCCCCTTGCGGTCTGATATCAGGTCCTGGCGGATCTCGATCAGCGCATGGGCAAAGCCGTTGACGATGGCGTGCTTGAACATGGTGTCGCCGCGCAACGCGCCGTCATAGGGTTCATTGTCGCCGACGACGAGGTTTTTATCCTGCGCCAGCATGTCGATCAGCGGCCGCGCCACGCGGTCGTCGAGGTCCCACAATATGCCGACATGCCAAGGGCGGATGAAGCCCTGCATGACAGGGGTGAAGGAGTGTACGGAGAAGATGAACGGCGCTTTGCCTGAGGCGTGCGCCGCCGACGCGATCATGGCGCCGACCGCGTCCTGATAAGGCCGGTAGAAGCCTTCGAGCCGCCTTTCGCGTTCTTGCGGCGCCATAGGGTAGTTTCCCGGCACGACAGTGCCGTCATAGAGCTGGCGGATCAGCGTCGGGTCGTCCTCGCCGCGATTGGGATCTATCAGCAGCCGCGAAAAATTGGCGATCACCGCCGGCACGTCGAGCGCCGCCGCCAGTTCGCGCGTCACCGTCTCGACACCGATGTCGTAGGCGATATGGCGATCGAGTTCCGCCGCCGGCAAGCCGAGACTGCCATACTCCTCCGGCAGGTCGCGGCGGGCATGGTCGGCGACAAGCACGATGCCTCGCTTGCGGTCGCCTTCGACGATATCGAAAGGCGCGAAAACTGTGGATCGGGTCATTGGCTGGAAAGGTCTGTTCGCTGGCTTCCGGGGAGGGTGGTATCGTCATTCCCACGAAGAGGACTGTTGCGCAATGCCGTTGTTTGGCCACGGTTTCTGCGAAAATCCTGTGACGCGCGGCGTATCGCGTGCCGGGGGCCTTTCTAAATCGATTGGAATTGGACAGAACGGCGCGTTGACATGCGCCCGGACTTTTCCGAAAAGGGGCGTTGAGAGATGCAGATGACGTTATTGAGGGGTTTCGGGATGGGTTCCGCCGGCAGGCCGCGTGCGCGCACCGCCTTTGCCGTGCCGCTCCTGACCCTGACGCTAGGGCTCACCGCGCTGGTCGCGGCTTCGCCTGCCCGCGCCGATTTCCGCGTCTGCAACGCCACGCAGAACCTGGTCGGCGTTGGCATCGGCTACCGCGCCAAGGCAGGCTGGATCACCGAGGGGTGGTGGCACATCGAAGGATCGAGCTGCAAGACGCTGATCGAAGGTCCGCTGTCATCGAGGTTTTACTATCTTTATGCAGAAGACGCCGAGCGCGGCGGGCGCTGGGATGGCCCGATCAACATGTGCGTGGCCGAAAAAGAGTTCAAGATCGCAGGCGTTACCGATTGCGTCGCCCGGGGCTTCCAGCGCGCCGGATTCCAGGAATATGACACGGGCGAGCAGGCAAGCTGGATGGTCCAGCTGACCGATGAGTCCACAACGGGAGGCGCTCCAGCCGCCCCGGGAACAAACAGTCAATGAGACGTAGCCGCAAGGTCAAGATCCTCGCCACCATCGGTCCTGCCTCCTCGTCCGAGGAGATGCTGCAGAAGCTGTTCGAAGCCGGGGCCGATGTCTTCCGCATCAATATGAGCCACACCGATCACGAGTTGATGCGCACGCTGGTCGGCCGCATCCGCGCGGTCGAGGAAAAGGTCGGCCGTCCGATCGGCATCCTGGCCGATTTGCAAGGACCAAAGCTGCGCGTCGGCAAGTTCGCCAACGGCAAGGAGGTGCTGACGCCAGGCCAGACCTTTACGCTCGACAACAATCCCGAGCCCGGCACGTCGATGCGGGTCTACCTGCCGCATCCCGAAATCCTGAGTTCGGTCGAGGCCGGCCACCGTCTGTTGATCGACGACGGCAAGCTGGAGCTCAGGGCGGTGAAGAGCGACGGCAAATCGATCACCTGCACCGTCGTCGCCGGCACCACCATTTCCGACAAGAAGGGCGTCAGCCTGCCCGACACCGACCTGCCGGTCGGTGCGCTGACCGAAAAAGACCGCAAGGACCTCGATGCGGTGCTGGCGGAAAGCGTCGACTGGGTGGCGCTGTCGTTCGTGCAGCGGCCGGAGGATTTGGCGGAAGCCCGCAAGATCGCGCGCGGCCGGGCGCTGATCATGGCCAAGATTGAAAAGCCGCAGGCCGTCGCCCGGCTGGCCGAAATCATCGAACTCTCCGACGCGCTGATGGTCGCCCGCGGCGATCTCGGTGTGGAAATGCCGCTGGAAGCCGTGCCTGGCATCCAGAAGCAGATCACGCGCGCCGCGCGCCGCGCCGGCAAGCCGGTGGTGGTCGCCACGCAGATGCTGGAATCGATGATCACCGCGCCGGTGCCGACCCGCGCCGAGGTGTCCGACGTGTCGATCGCCGTGTTCGAGGGCGCCGACGCCATCATGCTTTCAGCCGAATCCGCTGCCGGCGCCTATCCGGTCGAGGCGGTGGCGATGATGAACCGCATCGCCACCAAGGTCGAAACCGACCCGACCTATGCCGGCATCATCAACGCGCAGCGCTCGGAACCGGAAGCAACCGGCGCCGACGCCATTTCGCTCGCCGCCCGCGAGATTGCCGAGACTCTGAAACTGTCGGCGATCATAACCTATACGGCGTCGGGCACCACCGGCCTGCGCGCCGCGCGCGAGCGGCCGCAAGTGCCGATCATCGCGCTGTCGCCGATCCTCAACACGGCGCGGCGGCTGTCGCTTTTGTGGGGCACGCATTGCGTCGTCTCGCCCGACGCCAGCGACCTCGACGACATGGTCGACCGCGCCTGCCGCATCGCTTTCGAAGAGGGGTTCGGCCAGCCGGGCGACCGTGTCATCATCACGGCGGGCGTGCCGCTGAGGACGCCGGGTTCGACCAACATGCTGCGCATCGCCTATGTCGGATCGGACGTGCAGGCCACCCGCAACATAGGCTGAGACCTCGTCACAGTTCGCTGCGCTCTTGCCGCACCTTCGGCGTGATCGATGCGCCGAAGGAAGCGGCGAGCCCGGGGAACGGGGTCGTGCAGGTACTGGTCCGGACCCAGCATCTTTCGCCGGTTGAGTTCGACTGTGTCGAGCAGATCGAAATCGACCGTGGCGATCGTGCAGTGCCACCCGGGATTGCGCGACGCCCAGCCCCTCTTGTGGTGTTCCAAAAGCCGCTCGCGGGCGGAATAGCCGTGGTAGTCGAACGCGATCACGCCGTTGGTCGCGTAAATATGGTTCCCGGAAAAGCCCTCGCCAGGAATGATCCGTTCGCCGTAGAATCCTTCCAGAGGAGCATGCTCGAGAAAGGCGCCAGCAAGAATGGCGCACGCGCCATAGCCGAAGAAGATGCGGTCCGGCAACGCCCATCGCTTCTCCGGGTTTCTCTTGACGCCGTGTTTCAGGACATACATTGCGATCAGGTCGGGGCCAGTTCCGCGTCGGGCACTGTGATGTCGGGGCATCGCCCCTCATTGTACGCATCGCCGGCGATGCGTGCTTCCACGGTTTTTGCCATTGCCTGCAGGTCGACAACCTTGCCGGCGACTTTCTCGATCGCGCCGACGACGAGGTCGGAGGCGATCCAATCCGGCTTGTGGCCGAGATTGTGGACCCAGATCAGTTCGGCGCCGGGGATGTCCCTGACCAGGCCGACCGAATGGATCGAGGCATAGACCACCTTGTCGCGATCGCCCGAGATGACGATCGTCGGCGCTGTGATGTCGCGGTAATGCGGCGCGGCCTTCAGCGTATAGTCGTAGAGGCCGGCGACATCGATGGCGTTGGCGCGGAAAGCGCCGGGACGCAGCACCAGCGGAATCGAGGCATTGCCGACATAGCCTTCCGGCACCTTGTTGGACACGCAGGCCGTGGCGCTGTCCATCTGCAGCGTGCCTGCCGGATAGGTCAATGTCTCCGAGAACAGCCAGCGGATGATGGGGGTGGCGGTCAGCTTGTAGTACCAGGCGGTCGCGCCGCCCGGCCAGGGGTGGCTGACCGGCGACAGAAAGACCAGCCCGAGCGTCTTCTCCGGGTGTTCGCGGCCAAAGGCGGCGGTGATCACGCCGCCAAAGGAATGGCCGACCATGATCGCATTGTGGATGCCGAGACGGCTCTGGCGATGGTGTCGGCCTGCGCAGACGGGCTCTCTTTGCCGGGGCCGCGCGCCGACCAGCCGAAGCCCGGCCGGTCGAGGAAGACCATCTCGGCGCGGCCTTCGAGCAAAGGCCTGATCGGCAGCATCTGATCCCTGAGGTTGGCGCTGGCGCCATGGATGAAGACGATGGCCGGCAGCTCTGCATTTTGCGGCGCCGGCACGTGGACATAGTGGATGCGGGTGCCGTCGATGTCGGCAAATTCGCCGGCCGGCGGGTTTCGCCACTCGATCAGCCACGCGCCGGCGCGGGTGACACCGGCCAGGGCAAAGACGAGCGCGAGGAGCAAAGCACAGGCGGCGTAAATGAGGTTCATGCGCGGAGATACGGGGGTGGAGGGGGATAAGTTCTAGGGAGTAGGGAGTAGGGAGTAGGGAGTAGGGAGTAGGGAGTAGGGAGTAGGGAGTAGGGTGAAGGGAGAATGATGTATAGTGACGG
>NZ_JAMYVF010000045.1:0-13620 GCF_040323735.1 Mesorhizobium sp. M0029 | reverse complement strand
GGGCGGGGGTTGCCCTATCCCCCCTCCCCCCTCATGGGGGGGGGCTGGGGCCGTTCCGGCTATTTTTTATCATTCCCCTCCCCACCCTTGCCCTCGGGCCCGGCCTCCCCCCCGGGCACCGCGCAGGAATATGGCGGCCTGATCAAGCATGGCGCGAAACTCCTGTTTGCCTACGCCGAGGCGACCGTGCCGAAAATCACGGTCATCACCCGCAAAGCCTATGGCGGCGCCTATGACGTGATGGCCTCAAAGCACCTGCGTGGCGACATGAACTATGCCTGGCCGACGGCGCAGATCGCGGTGATGGGGGCGAGAGGCGCGGTCGAGATCATCTACCGTAAGGATATCGGCGACGCCGAAAAGATCGCAGCCCACACAAAGTCTTACGAAGACCGCTTCCTGTCGCCCTTCGTCGCCGCCGAACGCGGCTATGTCGACGAGGTGATCATGCCGCATTCGACCCGCCGCCGCATCGCGCGGGCGCTGCGCATGCTGCGCAACAAGGACATGCAGAATCCCTGGAAGAAGCACGACAACATCCCGTTGTAACATCCAATGTCGCGACTGATCATCAGCGCCGGTCGGCGGTTTGGCAGGTTCACGGTCCTGTTTTTCGTTGTTCCCGCTCTCATCATCTTCTGCGTCTGGATGTCCCTGCTCGACAACCATCCAATCTGGTTTATCGCCAGCGGCTTCGTCGTCATGCCGATCGCCACCACGGCCTTGGCATTTCTGTTCGGCACATTGTTTGCGGGCTTCCGACGCAGCAAGATCAAAGGCGTCAGTGAAGCAGAAGCGCCCGGCCTGTGGGCGCTGTGGCGGAGCGTCGCCGGACCGCGCCGTGCTGCGCGCACGGTTGTCATACTAGAGGGCAACCTGAACGCCAGCGTGCGCGAAGAGCGCACGCTTCTCGGCCTTCTCGGCAATCGGCTGTTTCTAACCATTGGCATCCCTCTCCTCGCAGTGACCGATGAAAGAGCGCTTGCCGCGATCCTTGCCCATGAGGACGCGCATGTGCGCAACAAGGATACCAATGGCAGCCTCAATCTCGCTGAGTTCGAAAACGGTTTCGGATTTGTCTTCGAGTATGCCCCGCCCGGAACCACGATCACAGGCAGCCTGCTCCACGCCACTATCGGCTGGCTGTCGCAATCGTTCGAGCGGGAAGAAATCCGGCTTTCGCGCGAAGCGGAGATCAAGGCAGATCGACACACGGCATCCTCCGGCGACGCCGAGCACGCCGCACGCGCGCTGTTGCTTCTTGCCACGGCAGACGTGCATTTCACGGAGACGGTCTATGACCCTTTGCAGCATGAATTGCGAGGTGCTTTGCGTCCGCCGCGACCGCCGCTCGAGCGCATGCTGGAAGCTGCCGGCCAGCTGCGAGAACCCATTTGCCTCGATGTTTGCGCCCGCAAGGCGTGGGCAAGCCCGGATGATGCAAAGTCCACCCATCCATCATGGGCTCAACGGCTGGCGGCGCTTGGCTACACGGAGCCGCCCGACCTGGACCCGATCGCCGTGACCGCGCTCTCGACGCTGCTGAACTCGAGCGTAGCACAGCGCCACATTTCGGAATTCGACACCAAATGGACTGCGCGGATGGAAGACTATCTCCAGCGCTGAACTGGTGGTCGCCCAACTCGCAGGCTCACTCCTCTTCCGCCGCCCCGAACCCCGCATCCCTGGGGGCGCTGGTCGCGCTCGCCCAGGGCGTCGCGTGATTATCGATGCGCATCTGGAAGATGAAATAAGTCGGCGAGCAGTAGCCGATGCCTTTCACCTTGGCGGCGCCCGGCGTGTCCGGCGGCAGCGACTGGCACATATAATCCTCGCGGCAGAAATGATCGGCCGAACATGCGGGACGGTTGCCGCGGTTGACCGCGCCGCCGAGGCACTGGTCGAAATTGTTGGTGGCGACGCAGGTGTCGAATTTCTTGCCGCCGACCATGCCGCAAATTTCCGATGGCATCGGCTTGCCCGTCTTGAAGGCGGCGAAGCTGCGGTCCTTGTCGTCGCAACCGCGATAAGCGATGCCTGCCGGTACGCCGATTTTCGGTGGCCGGCAGGTGTAGGCGGTCCGCGAAAAGGTCGGCGCAAAAGCAGCGAACTGGCCGGTGATCTTGTAGCGGTCGTTGAACGGCTGAGACGGGTTGCTGGAGATCGACCCGGTCAGGCAGGGATGGCCCGAAAACATCTTTGGACTGTCCTTGGGCAACAGACATTGCGCCAGCGTGGTGCGCACGCCTGAGGCCGTCGCCAGCGGCGTGCAGACGGTGCCGCCACCGCATTGCCAAGTCGCGCCGAAGCGTTTTGCATCATCCGGCATCAGGCACGGCATCGCGATCTCGGCCGGGGCGTAGTCGACATCGCCGGCATCGGTCCATGTCGCCGGCGGCGCGAAGGACAGCGGCCGGTAGCGGTTCGGCTCCTTGCCTTCTTCCGTCGCGCGCAGCCAGGCCTCACGTCGCGGAATCTCGGCATGGAGATGCGGCGAGATGCCGACCTCGATCCGGTTGAGAGGCGACGTCGTTTTGTCGTCGAGGCCGATGAAGTGAAAGCCGGCCGTCGAGCCTGCCTGGTGGCAGCCCTGGCAGGCGCCATTGTCCAGCCGCTCGACCAGCGCCTCCGGTGTCCGCACCAGTTTCAGCGCCGCATAGTCCAGGCCGGCGAAATCCGCTGGCTGGAACAGCGGCGTGAACGGATGGTTGGCCTGTCTCGCGCTGCCGAAGGTCGACCACGAAATGATTTTCTTCGCCAGGAATTCGTTGGGGATTTCGTAGACGCCGAGATCGACCGCCGCGACATTGGCGCTAACATAGTCGGCAAGCCTTTTCTTCAGCGCCGCATCGTCCGAGAGCCGTGCTGTGTCAGGCGTGTTTTCCAGCGGATTCTCGCTGACGGTAGCGCCATCGATGCCGAAGATCCGCATCAGATAGGCCGCCTGCCCGCCGAACTCGGTCTCCTGGCCCGAGGGAAAGCGCACCACTTGCGCGTTGAGTTCGAGCTGTTTGAAAGTCAGTTCCTCCGGTTCCAGCGGCCCGCCGGCCAGCCAGCCGGCATCGACGTTCTCGTCGATCTGCGGTGTCCAGCGCCCGGCAACGCCGACGCAGCCGCCATCGGCATCCGGCGCCACGCTGTAGACGGCGTTGAAGTTGAACGGCAGGCGCGAAGCGAGAAGTTTGCCGTTCTTGCGGAAACTGTAGGCCAGGCGATAGATGAAGCGCACCTCGCCGCAGCTCTTGTCACCTTGGAGCGCGGTGAAGTCGCGCCGGTCCAGCCGGTTGACGACGCCGACCAGGCGGAAGCGCGCGGCCTCGGTCTTCAGCCAGCGCATATCGATGACGCGGCCGACATTGCCGTCGGTCACCTCGTAGGGCGTGCGCCCGCCAGCCTTTATCTCGGCCCGCAGCGCGGCAATGTCGGCCGCCACCATGTCGACGATTGCACGATAGGCCGGCGCCTCGCTGTAGAGCGACTTCAAATCGTCCTCGCCATCGACGGCGAAAACCCCGGCGAAACCAAAGCCCTTGGCATCAAGGGCGGCGAGCACCGCCGGATCGTCGACAATGGTGACCGGTTGCTCGGCGCGCACGGCATGCGATGCGAACAGCGCCATGATGGCCGCAACGACGAACGCGAAATGCTTCATCTGATCGCCACCTTCTGCCGTGCATCGACCAGTTCACGCAGCACCGGCACCAGGGCCAGCGGCAGATCCTCCGCGATCAATCCAGCACCGAAGCGGCTGCCGGCCTCGGCATGGATCCAGACAGCGGCGCAAGCTGCTTCGAAGGGCAACATGCCTTGCGCCAGCAGCGCGGCAATTATGCCGGCAAGCACGTCCCCTGACCCGGCGGTGGCCAGCCATGGCGCGCCATTGGCGTTGATCGCGGCGCGGCCGTCGGAAGCCGCGATGACGGTGTCGGCGCCCTTGTAGATGACAGTGGCGTTGGCGCGCGCCGCAGCCACGCGAGCCTTGGCGAGCTTGGACAGACTTTTGTCGTCGGCGATGTCGGGAAACAGTCGGCCGAACTCGCCCTCATGCGGCGTCATGACCAATGCTGGCGCATCCGGCCTGCCGGCCGCCTCGAACAGCGTTGAGACCGCGTTGCGGAAGGACGTGATGCCGTCTGCATCGAGCACCAACCCTTCGGCACCGCCCTCCCTCTGTTTCCTGCCGAGCACGGCGAGGGCGAAATCGCGCGCCTTGTCACCAACACCAAAGCCCGGGCCGAGGACAAAGCTCGACGACCGGCGATCGCCGAGAAAGTCTTGCACGTCCTCGATAGCGTCGGCCTTGCGCAGCATGATCGCGGTCAGATGCGTGGCGTTCACCTGCATGGCATTGGCAGGAGACAGCACGGTCACTGCCCCTGCCCCGCTTCTTGCAGCGGCAAGTGCGGCCAACCGCGCCGCACCCGTCGCCGACGGTCCGCCGGAGAAGACGCCGACATGACCGCGTTTGTATTTGTGTGCATCGACCGCCGGCACCGGCAGTGCCTCAAGCCAGAACGCCGGCTTGTTTTGAAACGTGCGCGACGCGACCTGCGCGATGATGTCGTCGCCAATGCCGATATCGGCGACGACGATCTCGCCGCATCGGTCCCGGCCGGGCAACAGCAGATGCCCCGGTTTCTTGCGCGCGAAGGTGACGCTGATGTCGGCACGAAATGCCGTGCCGAGAATGTTGCCGCTGTCACCTGAGACCCCTGAAGGCAAATCGACGGCGACAACAGACTGGCGGGCGGCACTGTCCACCGCGCGTGCGGCATCGCCCGAAAGGTCCTTGGACAGCCCCGCGCCATAGAGAGCATCGACAATCAACGAGCCTGGCTCGGCGGCAAAAGCCGCTAGCGGCTTGCGTTCCAGCAGGCATTGGGTCGCGGCGATCGCGGCATCGCTGCCTGCCCTCGGTTCGCCTGACGTCCACAGCGCGACATCGACACCCGTCTCCGCCAGCAACCGCGCCACGACATAGCCGTCGCCGCCATTATTGCCGGGGCCGCACAGCACATGCACGCGGCTCGCGGCGGGGTAGCGCGCCAACACCACAGCAGCGACCGCTTCGCCGGCGCGCTTCATCAGGCCATAGCCGTCCAGTGGACCGGCCGCGATTGCCAACCGGTCGGTCTCCGCCATCTCGATCGGCGACAGCAGTTCCAATTTGGCGCCGGCTGGCAAACCCATCGCTGGTACGTCCTTCGGTTCATCCGCCTTGCGTGGCAGCGTCGGGAGCTCGGCCGGACACGAGGCCGGGATCGAGCTTTGAGGCATAGATCGCCGATTCCATGACGATGGTGAGACCCAGCTTCGGGTCGAGCAAATCCTTGGCCTGGCCGAGAATCAATGCCGCCACATTGGCGGTGATGGCCGGCCAATTGGTCACATCGGCCTCGCCATAGACAATTGTCGCATTCGGCAGGCGGCCGGTCAGACACGTCACCGCCACCGGCCATGCAAATCCAAGCAGCTTCCTGACCGGGAAATGCGGATGATGATTTTTGCCGACCGACGGCAGCCCCTCCAGTGGGCCGCCCAGCGTCTGCGAGACATGGGCGAACATGGCCTCGAGCGAAGGCATACCATTCGGCGGCAGGCCGTTGTTGATCGCCGTTCCGGCAGCGAGGTTCCAGAGCCGCTCCGGAGGTTTCTTGTCGTCGCGGGCAAAGAGCATCTCGTTCAGCGGCTCGCCGAACAGGAAACGCGACCCGTCCTTGGTCGTCACGATGTCTAGCTCGGGTGTGCGGCCGCTGAGCAGAGCGCACTGCGCGGCAAAGCCGGCAATCGCTCCCGCAGCCGAAACGATGGTCTCGGCATGGATGCGTCCATTCACCGCCAAAAGCTGCGGAAGATTGTCGCGCAAATGTCCGAATGCAAAGTTGCAGGCGGCGCTGTCAGATTTGTCGCGCCATGGAAAATCCACGGCCCGCGGCGGTCCGCCACCAGTCGAACCGCCACCGGAGCCGGCAGAGCCACGTGAAGACTGCCCGCGCCCAAATACACCCTTCATTCGTCCACCTTTCACTGCGTCGTTGACGCGGATATGCCCACACCGGGAATGATGGGTCAAATCTGCCAGGCCGCCCAACTGCACGGATCCGCGCGGGCCTGCAAAATGCGCAATCTGCCTAATTATCGTGCAGACGCCCGAAGCGGCAATGTGTAGGCTTCGGGCAGCTTTGCCGCAGCCGAAGCAGAGGATGACGCGAATGTGCATCCCGGCGCGGCGCGGCATTGGAATTGCGCGAAACCGCTTCGCGTGGGCTGAAATTGGCACAGTTCGTGCTTGATGGAGGCGCAAGCGGGGCGCACAACCCGTTTTTTTGGCAGTGGAGGCCACTTTTTACATGAAAAAGATCGAAGCGATCATCAAGCCGTTCAAGCTAGACGAAGTGAAGGAAGCGCTTCAGGAGGCCGGTCTGCAAGGCATTACCGTGACCGAGGCTAAGGGCTTTGGCCGCCAGAAAGGCCATACCGAACTCTATCGCGGCGCCGAATATGTCGTCGACTTCCTGCCCAAGGTGAAGATCGAAGTCGTGCTGGGCGACGACGCCGTCGAAGGCGCCATCGAAGCCATCCGCAAGGCGGCGCAGACCGGCCGCATCGGCGACGGCAAGATCTTCGTCTCCAACATCGAGGAGGTCGTTCGCATCCGCACCGGCGAAACGGGGATGGACGCCGTCTGAGCTTTCTGATTTCAGATTAACGTCTCCTCGAAACGTCATCACACAGGGAAGAAACGACATGACGACAGCCAAAGACATCATGAAGCAGATCAAGGACAACGACGTGAAATTCGTCGACCTGCGCTTCACCGATCCGAAGGGCAAGCTGCAGCACGTGACGATGGATGTCATCGAGGTCGAGGAAGACATGTTCGCCGACGGCGTCATGTTCGACGGCTCCTCGATCGCCGGCTGGAAGGCGATCAACGAGTCCGACATGGTGCTGATGCCCGATGCGGACACCGTCCACATGGATCCGTTCTTCGCCCAGTCGACCATGGTCATCCTGTGCGACATTCTCGATCCAGTCTCCGGCGAATCCTACAACCGCGACCCGCGCGGCACCGCTAAGAAGGCCGAGGCCTACATGAAGGCCGAAGGCATCGGCGACACCATCTATGTCGGCCCCGAAGCCGAGTTCTTCGTCTTCGACGACGTCAAGTACAAGGCCGATCCCTACAACACCGGGTTCAAGCTGGACTCGACCGAACTGCCGTCCAACGACGACACCGACTACGAGACCGGCAATCTCGGCCACCGCCCGCGCGTCAAGGGCGGCTACTTCCCTGTGCCGCCGATCGACAGCGCGCAGGACATGCGCTCCGAAATGCTGACCGTGCTGGCCGAAATGGGCGTGCGCGTCGAAAAGCACCATCACGAGGTTGCCGCTGCCCAGCACGAGCTCGGCATCAAGTTCGACACGCTGGTCCGCAACGCCGACAAGATGCTGATCTACAAATATGTCGTGCACCAGGTCGCCAACGCCTATGGCAAGACGGCCACCTTCATGCCGAAGCCGATTTTCGGCGACAACGGCTCGGGCATGCACGTCCACCAGTCGATCTGGAAGAACGGCAAGCCGACCTTCGCCGGCAATGAATATGCCGGCCTGTCGGAGTCGTGCCTGTTCTACATCGGCGGCATCATCAAGCACGCCAAGGCGATCAACGCCTTCACCAACCCGCTGACCAACTCCTACAAGCGCCTTGTGCCTGGCTATGAAGCCCCGGTGCTGCTCGCCTACTCCGCGCGCAACCGTTCGGCCTCCTGCCGCATTCCGTTCGGCTCGTCCCCGAAAGCCAAGCGCGTCGAGGTCCGCTTCCCCGATCCGGGCGCGAACCCCTACCTCGCTTTCGCCGCCATGCTCATGGCCGGCCTCGACGGCATCAAGAACAAGATCCACCCGGGACAGCCGATGGACAAGGATCTCTACGACCTGCCGCCGAAGGAACTGAAGAAGATCCCGACCGTCTGCGGTTCGCTGCGCGAAGCGCTGCAAAGCTTGGACAAGGACCGCGGCTTCCTGAAAGCCGGCGGCGTCTTCGACGACGACCAGATCGACTCTTACATCGAGCTCAAGATGGCCGAAGTGATGCGCTTCGAAATGACCCCGCATCCGGTCGAATACGACATGTACTATTCGGTCTGAACGATAACCTCAGCGACAAGGAAAAACCCCGGCGTCAGTTCAGACGCCGGGGTTTTTGTTTGACCAATAGCAGACTGTAGACGTGGTAGCAGCAGGCTACGGCGCAGGCTTACGAAGCCTGCGCCGCTATAGATGCTTAGGCGGCCGCCGAAACCTGGGCGCTGGTCGAAACCTCCGCGATGGTCTTCAGGATCTGCGAAGCGATCTGGTAGGGGTCGCCTTGCGAATTCGGGCGGCGGTCTTCCAGGTAGCCCCTGTAGTCATTGTTGACGAAGGAATGCGGCACGCGGATCGAGGCGCCTCGGTCGGCGATGCCGTAGCTGAAGCGGTTCCACGGAGCGGTCTCATGCTTGCCGGTCAGGCGCTTGTCATTGTCCGGGCCGTAGACGGCGATGTGGTCCATCAGGTTCTTGTCGAATTGAGCCATCAGCGCTTCGAAATAGGCCTTGCCGCCGACTTCGCGCATATAGGCGGTCGAGAAGTTGGCGTGCATGCCCGAGCCGTTCCAGTCGGTGTCGCCGAGCGGCTTGCAGTGATACTCGATGTCGATCTCGTACTTTTCGGTCAGGCGCTGCAAGAGATAGCGGGCCATCCACATCTGGTCGGCGGCCTTCTTGGAGCCCTTGCCGAAAATCTGGAATTCCCACTGGCCCTTGGCCACTTCGGCGTTGATGCCTTCATGGTTGATGCCTGCTGCGAGGCAGAGGTCGAGATGCTCCTCGACGATCTGGCGCGCGATCGGGCCGACATTCGAATAGCCGACGCCGGTGTAGTACGGGCCCTGCGGCGCCGGATAGCCGCTCTCGGGGAAGCCGAGCGGACGGCCGTCCTTGTAGAAGAAATACTCCTGCTCGAAGCCGAACCAGGCGCCCTCGTCGTCGAGGATGGTGGCGCGCTTGTTGGACACATGCGGCGTCACGCCATCTGGCATCATCACTTCGCACATCACCAGCACGCCATTGCTGCGGGCCGGGTCCGGGAATACGGCGACCGGCTTCAGCACGCAGTCGGAGCTGTGGCCTTCGGCCTGCTGCGTCGAAGAACCGTCGAAGCCCCACAGCGGCAGCTGCTCGAGCGTCGGGAACTCGGCGAACTCCTTGATCTGGGTCTTGCCGCGAAGATTGGGGACCGGCGTGTAACCATCGAGCCAGATATACTCGAGCTTGTATTTCGTCATTCTAGAGCCTCTCGTTGCTTGATCACCGAACCTGGATGACGCCGGCGCGCCGAGCCATCCAGCAGCCCAGCTGCCGGTCGATAAAATGCAAATCGTGTGCCACTTCAGTTGGTCAGGGTGCGGCAAAAATGCCCTTTCATCCCGCCGGTGATGGCAAGCCGCCTAAGCAATGCGCCCGGATCAATCAAAGGCAGAATTTGCTTAAATAACAGGCAAATGCCGATCTTTCTTTAGGCATCTTGCCTAAAAGGATTGCAGGACCTACCTTGATGGAAAGATGAATCGAAGAGCCTCTCCAGAAGAAAGGAGACCGACCATGGAAATCACCTCAGCCCGTCCGTCGGCCAAAATCCTGATGTTCCCGGTGGCAGCGCGTGCGGGTGCCTCAAATTTAGGCGTAAAGGCCAAGTTTGCGGCAGAGCTTGCTTCGCTGCGCGATCACCCGCTTGCCCATGGCGAGGCCTGGTATCATGAGGCCGCCATTGCGGAGGCCGAACAGCCTCGCAAGAGCTAGGCGTCTTCCGCGCTGATAGATCGAACAGGCCCACAAATCAAAAACCCGGCGCGATCGCTCGCGCCGGGTTTTTTGCTTGATACAGAGCCGTCGGCTACTGCTTGGTATGCAGGTCGGTGCCGAGCGTATCCCTGACGAAGATCATGCCGATGATCAGCGTCACCGCCGCGATCACCACCGGATACCAAAGGCCGTAATAGATATCGCCCTTGTAGGCGCTGAACGCGAACACGATCGCGGGCAGCAGGCCGCCGAACCAGCCATTGCCGATGTGATAGGGCAGTGACATGCCGCTGTAGCGGATGCGTGTCGGGAACATCTCGACCAGGATCGCCGCGATCGGCCCGTAGACCATGGTCACGTAGAGGACCAGGATGAACAGGATGCCGATGACCTTTGCCCAGTTGACCTGTGCGGGGTCGGCAAACATCGCGAACGCGCCCGCTGCCGGAACGCTGTACACGGTCACCTCGGTGGCGCCCGCGGCCTCATCCTTGGTCAGCACCTTGTCCTTGATGGCCTGTTCGGTCGGGACCGCGGTCTTTTCGCCGGCGCGGATGGCTGCCGCATCGAGCTTCAGTTCAGGATTGGCCGCGACAAAGGCGTCGAGCTTCTGGTCGGCAACCTTGGCGGCAGCACGCTTCAGCGGATAACCGCCACCCTGAAGCGCGAGGTTGATACCCTTCTTGAAGGCAGCGTCTCTGGCAGCCTTCTTGTCGCCCGCGGCCTTGGCATCATAAGACGCCACGGTTTCGCTGCCGATCATGACACTCGCCGGGGTCCCCGCCGCCGCCGTCGAGATGATGTCGTAAGGCACCGAGTTCTTGGCAAGGAAATCGGTCGCGATATCGCACGAACTGACCGGTACGCGCGTGCCGGTCGGATTGAACTGGAAGTTGCAGTCTCCCGGAGCCGCCGTCACCGTGGCGCGCGTGTTCTGCTGCGCGGTGGCGAGCGCCGGATTGGCGGCCCAGGTCAACGCCTTGAACAGCGGGAAGGTGGTGACGACCGCCAGCGCAAGGCCGGCCATGATGATCGGCTTGCGGCCGATCTTGTCGGACAGCCAGCCGAAGAAGACGAAGAAGCCCGTGCCGAGTGCCAGCGCAATGGCGATCATGATGTTGACCGACTGCGCGTCGACCTTGAGCACATTGGCCAGGAAGAACAGTGCATAGAACTGGCCATTGTACCATACCACGGCCTGACCGGCGGTGAGGCCGAACAGCGCCAGGATGGCGATCTTGGCGTTTTTCCACTGGCCGAAGGCTTCCGACAGCGGCGCCTTGGAACTCTTGCCCTCTTCCTTCATGCGCAGGAAGGTCGGCGATTCCGAAAGCGACAGCCGGATCCAGACCGAAATGCCGAGCAGGATAGCCGAGACCAGGAACGGAATGCGCCATCCCCAGGCGTTGAAGGCGTCCTTGCTTACGGAATTCTGCACCAGCAGGATGACAATCAGCGACAGGAAAAGGCCGAGCGTCGCCGTCGTCTGGATCCATGAGGTGTAGAAGCCGCGACGGTCGTCCGGCGCATGTTCCGCGACATAGGTCGCGGCGCCGCCGTACTCGCCGCCAAGCGCCAGGCCCTGCAGCATGCGCAGCGCGATCAACAGGATCGGCGCCAGAATGCCCAGTGTCTCTGAACCCGGAAGCAGGCCGACAAGGAAAGTCGACAGACCCATGATCATGATGGTGACAAGGAATGTGTATTTGCGGCCGACGAGATCGCCGATGCGGCCGAACACCAGCGCGCCGAACGGGCGCACGATGAAGCCGGCGGCGAAGACCAGCAGCGTGAAGATGTAGCGGGTGCTTTCGGGAAACGAGTTGAAGAAGGTCAAGCCGATCGCGCCGGCCAACGCTCCGTAGAGATAGAAATCATACCATTCAAAAACCGCGCCCAGCGAGGAGGCGAAGATGACCTTCTTCTCCTCTCGTGTCATGCCGCGGCTGGCTCCGCCGGCGGTCGATGCCAATGCCATTGAACTGTCCTCCCGTGAATCGTCTGCCTTCGACGCTGGGCGTCATCGTCGGCGTTCCCTCTGAACGCGACTCGAACCAGCCATCAGCGTAAAAAATGACAGAAAGCGACCGCCGGAGGCAGACAGACCTTGGATTTATGACTTTGGTATTAGGTGCAGTGCGGCAAAGGCCGAGGATCAGGTCTTCAGCGCATCGAGCAGGCCGACGGCCGCCATCATGTCGCGTTTGCGGGCCGAGCGGCGTGCGACAGCCTCGGCATCCTGGCCCCAATGCTCGATCTGCCAGTCCTCGTCGACATGGCCGGCGGCCCAAGCCGCATCGCCATCGAGCGCACCGTAATCGACCGCCAGCGCCAGCAGCGCCGACCCGGTCAGCGAAGTCATGACATGGATTGCGGCCAGCCGCAGCGGCTCGGCACGCTGGGCAAGATGGGCGCCGAGGACGGCGATGCTTTCGCGCGGCTGCTCGACATGGATGATGCCCTCGGCGAGATTGAACCGAGCCCCTAATGTCGCCCTCGCCCAGTCGATCACCGGATCCCAATGCTGGTTCTGCCGCTCGACCAGCCCCTGTGGCGCGTCGGCGCGGTAGCAGGTCAGATCGGACGAGGCGAAGCGCAAGACGTCCTCCAGCACCGCCTGCGGGTCGCTGGCGACCCCGTCGATGGCGGTGTTGACCAGACGCAACACCGGCATCGTGACCGGGTCGATGGTCTCGCCCTGTGCAGCGAACTCATTGGCGACCAGGGCGGCGGCCTTTTCGGTCGGCAGCGCCAGCAGCGCCTTGCCCGGCGTGCGCACCGGCTTGCCGTCGAGATGGACGGCAAAACCGTCCTCCACAGCTGCGACCGACACGTCCTTGTAGAAGCGCTTCGGCAGGTGCGTCTTCATCTGGATCTGCGCGCGGCGGACCGGATCCGGATCGGACAGATGCTTTCCCGCTTCGAGGTCGTTGAGGATGTCACGCATGGTCGAACTTTCTATCCAGGTACCTGCTTGCGCGCCGGCCGGTTGACGATGATCAGGCCGACAGCGATCAGCCCAAGCGCCACAAAGATCCTGGTCGTCGGCGCCTCGCCCAGAATGATAGCGCCGCAGAGGACGCCGAACACCGGCGACAGGAAAGCGAAGCTCGACAGGGCCGATGCCGGATAGCGCCTGAGCAGCCAGAACCACAGCACATAGGTGAAGGCAACTATATAGAGCGACTGGAACAGCAGCGCCAATGCCGGCAAGGCACTGACCGCGCGGATCGGCGGGCCGGCGAAAGGCATCACCAGGACACCGACAATGGCCGCACCGGCCAACTGATAAAGCAGCAATTTCTCGGCACTGGTCTCGACCAGTTTCGAACGCTTGATGACGATGCTGGTCCCCGCCCACAGGATACCGGAGCCGAGGCTGAGCAGATCGCCCATCAAGGTCATCTCGGTGCCGCCGGCAATCCCGTCGGAAAACACCGCCACCAGGCCGCAGAAGGCGAGAACGAGCCCGCCAAGCTTGCGCGCGTTGATACGCTCACCGAGCAGGAAATGGCCGCCGATCAGGACCCAGAACGGCATGGTGTTGACCAGCAGTGTGTTGCGAGCAACGGTCGTGTATTCCAGCCCGATATAGAGGCACAGGAACTCGACGCCGAACAGCACGCCGACAATGATGCCGGCGACAAGCGACCCGTCGGCCTTAAACAACCTGATGCCGCGCAGCCAGCACCAGCCGAGCACACAGAGCCCGCCAATGATCGAACGTGCGATCGAGACGAAAACCGGATCGAAGCCGGCATAGGAGATC
>NZ_JAMYVF010000044.1:0-13926 GCF_040323735.1 Mesorhizobium sp. M0029 | reverse complement strand
GGGGGAGATCAGCAGCTTCAACCAAATTTCCCGGTCCGCGGGAATCCCTTCGGCACCATGCGACCGGCCGACGCTCTCGCGCCGATCCATTCCGCCAGCTCCTCGCGCGACCTGACGAAGGTGCGGTCTGCGGAATCCTGCCACGACAGGCCGCTCGCCAGCGTGAAGGGTTTCAGGTCGAGCAGACCGCCATCCTTGTATTTCTGCAGGCGAACGCCCTTGCCGCGGCCCATCTCCGGAATTTCGGAGAGCGCAAACACCAGCATCTTGCGGTTCTCGCCGACAATGGCGAGATGATCGCCTGACACGGGGACGCAGGCCTTGGCCTCGTCGGGCGCCTTGACGTTCATCACCTGCTTGCCCTTTCGGGTGTTGGCGACGACCTCCTCCTCCGGCACGACGAAACCATTGGCATCGTAGGAGACGAGCAGCAGCTTGCGCTTCGGGTCGTGGACGAAAGCGGTGACGATGTCCTGGTCGTTGTCCATGTCGACGATGATGCGGATCGGTTCACCATGGCCGCGGCCGCCTGGCAGCCGGTCAGCGCCGATGGTGTAGAATTTGCCGCCGGTGGTGAAGACCAGGATCTTGTCGGTGGTCTGGGCATGGAAGGCGAGCTTGAGGCTGTCGCCTTCCTTGAAGGTGAGCGTGGAATGGTCGGCCAGATGGCCTTTCATCGCTCGCAGCCAGCCTTTTTCCGAGACCACCACGGTGACCGGCTCGCGCTCGATCATGGCGTGCGCAATGTCGGTCAGGTCATGCTCCGGCGCGTCGGCGAACTGGGTACGGCGCTTGCCGAGTTCGGTCTCGGGGCCGAACTTGTCGCGAACCTGCGTGACTTCCCATTTGATCGTCGACCATTGCTTGGCGTCGGATGCCAGCAATGCCTCGATCTGCTTCTTTTCGGTGGTGAGACCGTCGAACTCCTTGCGGATCTCGAACTCTTCCAGCTTGCGCAAGGCGCGCAGCCGCATGTTGAGGATGGCTTCGGCCTGGGTGTCGGTGAGCGACCAGCGGGCCATCATCACCTGCTTGGGCTCATCCTCCTCGCGGATGATCCTGATGACCTCGTCGATGTTCAAATAGGCGATCAGGTAGCCGGCAAGGATTTCCAGCCGCTTCTCGATCTCGCCAAGCCGATGCTTCGAGCGGCGGATCAGCACATCGCGGCGATGGTCGAGCCACTCCTTCAGCACGCCCTTCAGCGACAGGACGTTAGGCACCTTGCCCCGCGACAAAACGTTCATGTTGAGGGGAAAGCGGCTTTCAAGCTCGGTCAGCTTGAACAGCGATTCCATCAGAATGCCGGGATCTACTGAACGGCTCTTCGGCACCAGCACAATGCGGACGTCCTCGGCGCTTTCATCCCTGACATCCTCGAGCAGCGGCAATTTGCGCGCGATCAAAAGCTCGGCGATCTTTTCGATCAGCCTGGCCTTCTGGATGCCGTAGGGGATTTCGGTGACGACGATGCTCCAGGTGCCCCTGCCCTGGTCCTCCTGGCCCCATTTGGCGCGCACGCGAAAACCGCCGCGGCCGGTCTCATAGGCCTCCAGGATGGAAGCGCGGCTGTCGACGATGATGCCGCCGGTCGGGAAATCCGGTCCCTGGACGAACTCCATCAGCTTTGTCACCGGCGCGTCCGGTTGCTCGATCAGCTGCAGCGCTGCGTTGCAAAGCTCGGCGGCATTGTGCGGCGGGATGGACGTCGCCATGCCGACCGCAATGCCGGAGGAGCCGTTGGCGAGCAGATTCGGGAAGGCGCCGGGGAGCACCACTGGCTCCTCATCCTCCTCATTGTAGGTCGGTCGGAAATCGACGGCGTCCTCGGTGATGCCGGCAAGCAAATCGCTCGCCACCTCGGTCATGCGCGCCTCGGTATAGCGCATGGCGGCGGCGTTATCGCCGTCGATATTGCCGAAATTGCCCTGCCCGTCGACGAGGGGATAGCGCATGGAGAAATCCTGCGCCAGGCGCACCAGCGCGTCGTAGATCGACTGGTCGCCGTGCGGATGGAACTTGCCCATCACGTCGCCGACGATGCGGGCGCATTTGGCAAAGCCCTGGTCGGGGTTGAGCCTGAGCAGCCGCATGGCATGCATGATGCGGCGATGCACAGGCTTCAGCCCGTCTCGCACGTCAGGCAGCGCCCGGTGCATGATGGTCGAGAGCGCATAGGCAAGATAGCGCTCTTCCAGCGCCTTCTTCAGATCGACCGGTTCGATGTGGTCACCGCCGCCATTTTCAGGCGGCAAAATCCTTTTTCCCATGCGGCTGGACTAGCCGAGCGGGTGATTCGCGGCAAGGCGGGGCTGCGGAAATCCGCACTTTGCAGCCTTTGGGCTTACGAGGGCGGCTCAAGGTCCGACAATGGATGTGACGGACTTCATGTTCCCCCTTGCCGTCCCTGTGCAACAGCAACGGTAGCAGTGCTGTTGCCAACCAACATCAATCTGTTACACGCCCTCTCTAAGGCAGGAGACGGTACGCAGGGGAGCCCGACCTTCATGACATATTCACCGCGTCGGGCGAAGGCTCCCGCTCCGATTTGCCTTTCGCCGTGATTTTCGACAACTCTGCGGGAAAGCGCCTTTTTCCCGTCCAGTTCGTCACGGAATGGTGATGGCGTAGAATTGAGAAAACACTTTTTCAGGACTCTCTCAGGGAACTCGCGATGACAATCCAACGTTCGACACTCAAGAAACTTGCTTTTTCGACCTTTTTGCTGACGCTGCCGCTGAATGCCGCCTTTGCGCAAGACACGGCGGTTGCCGACCGACTGAAGGCCGCACTTGCCGTCCAGGGCGTCGATATCACCTGGACCGGCGTTACCGGCGACAATTCCAGCATGGTGCTGCAGGGCGTGTCGGTCAAACCGGCGGCCGAAAAGGAGGCGCTGCCGATCGGCGACGTCAAGCTCGACGGCGTGACCGAAGCCAATGGCGGCTTCGATGTCGCGACCATCACGACTTCGGCCTTCGAGCACAGCAAGGACGGCGTCACGCTCAACCTCACCCCCTTCGTCATCCACGACGCCAACATCCCGGCTGAGGGCGCTACAGGCCCGCTCGGCTCGATGATGATCTACAAGTCGGCCGAACTCGAAAACCTGACGGTCAAGGTTGCCGACAAGACCGCCTTCTCGGTGGATGGGCTTGCTGTCCAGATCACGCCGCCGGCCGACGGCAAGGCGATGGAGTTTTCCGCCACCACGGAAAAGTTCAACGCCGACCTGACCCTGGTCGACGATGCGAAATCCAAGGAAGCCATCGAGGCCCTCGGCTACCAGAACATCTCGGGCAATATCGAAATCGGCGGCACCTGGCAGCCGAGCGACGGCAAGATGGACCTGTCGAAATACGACATCTCGGTCGAGAATGCCGGCACGCTCGGCATGACCTTCGGCCTCGGCGGCTACACGGTCGACTTCGTCAAGTCGCTGCAGGAAATGCAGAAGAAGATGGCGGCGCAGCCCGAAGGCGCTGACAATTCGGCGCAAGGCATGGCCCTGCTCGGCCTGTTGCAGCAGCTTTCCTTCAACAGCGCCTCGATCCGCTTCGACGACGATTCGCTGACCGGCAAGGTGCTTGAATATGTCGGCAAGCAGCAGGGCATGTCGGGCAAGGACATCGCCAACCAGGCCAAGGCGATCGTGCCGTTCGGCATGGCGCAGCTCAACAATCCCGAATTGACGGCCGAAGTAACGGCCGCGGTGAGCAAGTACCTCGACGATCCGAAGAGCCTCGAGATCTCGGCAGAGCCGCCGGCAGCGGTGCCGTTCGCGTTGATCATGGCGGGCGCGATGTCCAACCCGGCCGACCTGACCAAGACGCTTGGCGTCCACGTCAAGGCCAACGAAGACTGATCGAAGTTAGCTCGAAGAGCAAAAGCCCGGCAGCGATGCCGGGCTAGTGCGCTAATAGAGCACCCACAATGGTAACTATAAGAAGGCCTAAAAAGCTGTAGATGACGGGATGCTTTTCTACGTGTCCAACCCCATCACTTACTATTTTAGCCACACTATTTGAAGGCGCTATGATTTCAATATCCGCTTGCGGATATTGAGCAACAGCGGCACGCTCTTTTTCGAAGGCGCCTGCAGCATGATTGTGCACATCCACCAGCTGTGCTGCGAGATGCGCATCCATCATCGCCTCCAACCCCGAAACGTCAATCGTGCCGCGAACTTGCGCCGCGTCTGCTGCCTCAAGCGCCAAGTAATATGGCTGCTTGTTTGCTGCGATTTGTTCAGGAATTGTTTTCGTACCGGGAAGGCGATACCCCAACTTAGCGCAGAGTATCAAATAAGATACAATTCGGGCAGTCCGGCCGTTTCCGTCAACAAACGGGTGGATCCAATTCAGTCGCCAAAGAGCGTAAGCGGACAGATGAATGGCCGATTTTTCATCCCAATTCTTTTCGACGTAGTCGCAGAATTCCTCAACCGAGTCAGGCACTTGATCGGATGGAATGGGTAGATGCCCACTCCCCGTTATCTTTATATCTCCGGGTCGAAAAACGCCTGCATATTTACTTAGCCTCTCAAGTGCTATTCTATTTAGGCGCAAAATCGTTGATGGTCGAAGTTTGTATCGCGGATTCCCGATCCATTTGCGCAACTCCAACATTGCCCCGTCGAATTGGCGGAGCGTATTTTCAGCTTCTATCCTGGCAATCTCTTGAGCGTCAGTGACGAGCAAAGGATCGTCAGCTTCACTCGATCTCTCATTCGTCATTCGGCGCTTTGCTCAGTCGGACAGCTGCCTCATCGATAATGTCACGAGTTATATCGTTGTTTTCTATTTTAGCTGACCCGTAGGCAAAACTGCGGCGTTGCGCCTCCTGCTCAGTCTCCGACATTTTGATCGCGCGGGATTTCTCGATAAGTTCCTGTAGGTTACGCGTCATTGTAGTCTCCCTGCGAATCCAGATATTAACGCAACATTAAGGCAATCATAGCCGTAAAATTTGCGTTAATTAGGAAAATTTTCAGCTGTCTTTTTTCACCGCCGCGACGCGCAGCGAGAGGTCGCGCAGCTGCTGCGGGGTGGCTTCCGAGGGCGCGCTCATCAGCAGGTCATAGGCCTGCTGGTTCATCGGGAACATGGTGATTTCGCGCAGGTTCTTGGCGCCGACCAGCAGCATGACGACACGGTCGACACCGGCCGCCATACCGCCATGCGGCGGCGCACCGTACTGGAAGGCGCGATAGAGGCCACCGAAGCGCTCCTCGACTGTGGCGCGGTCCAGCCCGACCGTCTCGAACGCCTTGACCATGGTCTCGGGCAGATGGTTGCGGATACCGCCCGAGGCGATTTCGAAGCCGTTGCAGACCATATCGTACTGAAAGGCCTTGATGCCGAGCAGGTCGTCGCCGTTGAGCGCGTCGATACCGCCTTGCGGCATCGAGAACGGGTTGTGGGCGAAGTCGATCTTCTTCTCCTCCTCGCTCCATTCGAAGAACGGGAAATCGATAATCCAGCACAGTTCAAAGCGTTCGCGGTCGACGAGGTTCAGTTCCTCGCCGGCGCGGGTGCGCGCGGCACCTGCGAAGGTGACGAATTTCTTCGGGTCGCCGGCAACGAAGAAGGCGGCGTCGCCGTCGGCAAGGCCAAGCTGCTGGCGGATCGCCTCAGTGCGCTCCTCGCCGATGTTCTTGGCCAGCGGGCCGGCGCCTTCGAGCTTGTCGCCCTCCTTGCGCCAGAAGATGTAGCCCAGCCCCGGCTGGCCCTCGCCTTGCGCCCAGGAGTTCATGCGGTCGCAGAAGGCGCGGCTGCCGCCGGTCTTTGCCGGAATGCCCCACACTTCGGCCTTCGGGTCGTTGGCCAGGATGTTGGCGAAGACCTTGAAGCCGGAATCGCGAAAATGGTCGGAGACGGCCTGCATCTCGATCGGGTTGCGCAGGTCCGGCTTGTCGGAGCCATATTTGCGCATCGCGACATCGTAAGGAATGCGCTGGAATGTCTGCGTCACCGGCTTGCCGTTGGCGAAGGTCTCGAAGACGCCGCGCATCACCGGTTCCATGGTCGACAGCACGTCGTCCTGCTCGACGAAGCTCATTTCGAGATCGAGCTGGTAGAATTCGCCGGGCAGACGGTCGGCGCGCGGATCCTCGTCGCGGAAGCAGGGCGCGATCTGGAAATAGCGGTCGAAGCCCGAAACCATGATCAGTTGCTTGTACTGTTGCGGCGCCTGCGGCAGCGCGTAGAAGGTGCCGGGATGGATGCGCGACGGCACCAGGAAGTCGCGTGCGCCTTCCGGCGAGGAAGCCGTCAGGATCGGCGTCGAGAACTCGGTGAAGCCGACATCGGTCATGCGCTTGCGCATCTCGGCGATGATTTTCGTGCGCGCCACGATGTTCCTGTGCAGCGTCTCGCGGCGCAGGTCGAGGAAACGGTACTTCAGGCGGATGTCTTCGGGATAATCGGGCTCGCCGAACACCGGCAGCGGCAATTCCTTGGCTGCCGACAGCACCTCGATCTCGCGGGCAAAGATCTCGATCTCGCCGGTCGGCAGGTTGGCGTTGGTGGTGTCCGGCAGGCGCGCCTTGACCTCGCCGTCGACGCGGATCACCCATTCGCCACGCAGCGTCTCGGCGACCTTGAAGGCGGGCGAATCCGGATCGGCGACGATCTGGGTCAGGCCGTAATGGTCGCGCAGATCGATGAACAGCAGGCCGCCATGGTCGCGCACGCGATGCACCCAGCCCGACAGGCGAACCGAAGAGCCGACATCGCTCTTTCTCAACTGGGCACAGGTGTGGCTGCGGTAACGATGCATTGTCATGTGAAAATTCCGGGGTGCTGGGTTGTGGGTCGAGCATCAAAGCCCGGTCCAAAATTTGCGCGAAAAGCGCATGGGAGGCCCGATTTGTCAAGGCAAGCCGGGTTTGGGTCGTCTCTCTATCCGCTAGTCAGCATGAAGTCTTTGCCAGGCTTGGCGCTTGCCGCCAGAAGTGTTCCCCGCAACAGTGCCGTCCTCAAGCAATCTGGAGATGCTTTATGCCAAAACGTACAGTTCCACCGGGCGTCGGGCCACACAATGGCCGCGAGTTGGCACTGATGCTTCAGGGCGACAAGCCAATGGCCCTGTTCGGGACGGAGCCGGGTATGGACGCCGAAGATATTGGCGATGCGGGCTTTGCACCGTTTGTCGACCAAGGCCGCATCCTGAAGTTCACCCACTTTGATCCAGAAACGTCCGTGGAAGATCGCCGCTACTGCCTGCCAACAGAGGAATGGCGCTGCAAACTGAGCTTGTTGATCTCCCGGATGTGCCGCAGCGGAGAGGCCTTCAACATCTTCACATCGAATGATCTGGCGAGGCTTGAAGGAGCCCTTCTCGGTTATTCAAAGGAAGATGTCGAAGTGTTCGTCGCCCATGCTGCGTCCCGGACTGCCCGCGCGCCGAGCTCCGTTTAAGCCAAATGGATTTCGGCGCCCTGGCGTTCGAAATCCGCGAGGATTGCGGCCGGCGCGGTCTTTTCGACCACAAGGTGGCGGATCGCCTCGGGCCGGGCGACCCGGTAGGGTGCGGCTGTGGCCAGCTTGTCATTGGTGACAGCGATGACGATGCCTGCGCTGTTCTTGGCCATGGCCCGCTTCACCTCAGCCTCCGCCGAATCGAAGGCCGTCACGCCGCGCGAGGCATCGAGGCCGCAGGAGCCGAGAACAAACAGGTCCGCGCCAAGCTGCGCCACGGCGGCAAGCGTGTCGGCGCCGACGCAGGCGCCGAGGTGGCGGTCGAACCGCCCCCCAAGCACAATCAGCTCGATCAAAGCGTGGTCTGACAGGACAGAGGCAATTTCGAGCGAATTGGTGGCGACTGTCAGATCGAGGTCGCGCGGGATAGCCCTGGCGATCGCGGCATTGGTCGAGCCGCTGTCGATGAACAAAGTCTGTCCGCGCGAAAGCAATGACACGGTCGCGCGGGCCAGCCGCGTCTTCTCTTCGACCGCATGGCCGGCGCGCAGGCCGACGGGCGTGGCCGCGAAGGGTGCGGCCGCGACCGCGCCGCCATAGACACGGCGGCATTGCCCGGCCTTGGCGAGCTCCCTGAGGTCGCGGCGAACCGTGTCCTCCGAAACGCCGAAGCGGCTTGCCAGTTCGCCGGCCAGTACCCGTCCCTCGACGGCGAGGCGATCGCGAATGATTTGGTGCCGCTCATCGGTCAGCATTGCATGATCCTGTTTTCTTTGTGCACGTTCTTGCACGATTTGCATGTTTGTGCAAGATAAGAGAATATCAACCACAATCGCCGGCTCTCTTCCCCGAAAGCATCGTCATGACCTTTGGCCTCCGCCTCGCTCCGCAACACCGGGTCTACGCCGGCTTTGCGATCTATTCGTTCGCCATGGGCCAAATCTTCCCGCGGCTGCCCGACATCAAGCACGCCATGGGCATCGGGGACGGCACGCTCGGGCTAAGCCTGATCGGGACGCCAATCGGCACCTTGACCGCGCTGACGCTGGCGGCGCCGATCCTGGAGCGCATCGGCTTCCGCCGCGCGCTGCTCGGGCTGGTGCCGCTTTTGTCGGTTGTCTTTGCCATTGCCGTGCATGCGCCTGGGCCGCTTGCGCTGTTCCTGATGCTGTTTCCGGTCGGCCTGATGATCGGCAGCGTCGAGATCATTCTCAATGTCGAGGCCGACAGAACCGAATTCCTGCTCAAGCGCCGGATCATGAACCGGGCGCATTCGTTCTGGAGCATCGGCTTTTTCGGCGCCGGCCTGTTCGGCGCCGCGCTTGCGCATCTCGGCATTTCGCCGCAACTGCACCTGGCAATTGTCGTACCGATGGTGGCGACAGGAATCGCGCTGTTTCTCGGCGGTTACGAACCGGCGCCGAGCCGCTTCGCCGGCAATGACGAGACGGCGCCAAGGCTGGCGCGGCCGACGCTGCCTATCCTCGTCCTCGTCGCGGTGACGCTGTCGGCGATGCTGATGGAAGGCGCCAGCATCGACTGGTCGGCAATCTACATGCGCACCGTGTTCGATGCGGGCCCTTTCGTCGCCGGTTTCACGGTGGCGCTGTTTGCATTCTCGCAAGCGGCCACGCGCTTCTTTGCCGACTCCTTTGTCGACCGCCACTCGCCTAGCGGCGTGGCGCGGGTGCTGCTGGCGACGATGGCGGTCGGCGTGCTGCTCGTCTTCTTCTCGCCTGCCCCGCTCGTATCGATGCTGGGCTTTGCGCTACTTGGCATTGGCAGCAGCGCGATCTTTCCGCTGGCGATCTCGGCGGCAGCCCAACGCACGGACCGCTCCGCGGCAATCAATGTCGCGGCGCTGTCGCAGATCTCCTTCGTCGCCTTCCTGCTCGGCCCGCCGTTGCTCGGCTTCGTCTCCGACCATTGGGGCATCCGTTCGGCCTTCGGCATCGGCATTCCGTTCATCATCCTCAGCCTGCTGACCGCCGGCTCGCTTGGCCGAAGCGCGTCCCGCCCGGCCGCACAAGCGGATGAGGCTTTGACGAGGGCTCACGAAGCCTGAACGGCCCTACCTGAAAGCCACACACCTGTTGGCGGCGGGACAAGCCACTGGCATTGGCCACACCGATGGTTCAGAACTGTGGAGCCACCTAGACGAGTATGACGTTTCGTCGAATCGTCACACTCATCCAGCTCTTTGTCGAAGCATGATCTTTTTCCGAAAACCGGTTCCCACTTTTCGGGATCATGCTCTAAGCAACGGTTCCGCATGTCCTCCATCCGCCCGCTGATCCCGCTCCTCATCGCCGCCGGCATCCTGCTTGGCGGCAACGGGCTGCAGGGCACGCTGATCGCGCTGCGCGGGGCGCAGGAGGGGTTTTCCGCCTCCGACATCGGCCTGATGGGCACATTCTATTTCGCCGGCTTCCTGTTGGGGTGCCTGGCCGTCACACGCATCCTCAAGGCAGTCGGCCATGTCCGGACGTTTTCAGCGCTGGCCGCCATCGCCGCGGCCAGTACGCTGCTCCTGGTGCTGGTGATCGATCCGGTGATGTGGTGCGCGGTGCGCTTTGCCGGCGGTTTCTGCTTTGCCGGCCTGTTCACCGTCATGGAAGCCTGGCTGAACTCCGGCGTCGAAAACAAGGATCGTGCGCGGGTGCTCGCCATCTACCGCATGGTCGATATCGGCTCGGTAACCGGCGCGCAGTTCCTGATCCCGATCTTCGGCCCCGGCGGCTTTGCCATCTTCGCCATCATGTCGATGATGATCACGCTGTCGCTGGTTCCGGTGTCGCTCGGCGACCGCTCCAACCCGACGCCGCCGGAAGACGTCAAGCTCGATCTCGCCCGCGTCTGGCGGATTTCGCCGCTCGGCTGCTTCGGCTGCATCTGCGTCGGCGTCACCAACAGCGCGTTCCGCACGCTGTCGCCGGTCTATGCCGAGCAGATCGGCATGTCGGTGGCCGATGTCGTCACCTTCGTCAGCGTCGGCATCTTCGGCGGCGCCCTCATCCAGTATCCGCTGGGCTACCTCTCCGACCGCTGGGATCGGCGCGCGGTGCTTTTGGCCACGACATGCGGCGCCATGTTCGCGGCGCTGGCGCTGGTCTTCGTCGCCGGCGCCGATCCGACCCTCAATTTGATCATCGTCTTCATCTTCGGCAGCTTCGCCATGCCGCTCTATTCGCTGTCGGCGGCGCATTCCAACGACCGCGCCGACAAGGGCGAGTTCGTGCTGATCAACGCCGCCTTGATGCTGTTCTATTCCTTCGGCGCCATTGGTGGCCCCTTCGCGGCGTCCGCAGTGATGCAACATTTCGGACCGGGCGCCCTGTTTGTCTTCAGCGCAGTCGTCTACGCCACCCTCATCGCCGTCATTCTCTACCGCATGCAGGTGCGCGGCAGCGTGCCGGCGGGCAAGCGCAGCCGCTTCACGGCGCTGCTGCGCACATCAACCGTCTTCGCGCGGCTGGCGCGCAGAAATGGCGATTCCGACGGATCGGCTGATACTTGACCGAAGGGCGGCTTGACGAAAGCGCCCATGGCTGAAATTGAAAGAGAACCTTACCCGTTACTAAAAAGCGATTTGATGCACGTCATCACCACCCAAAATGAGCTCGAGTCCGTTCTCGCCGCTTTTGAAAAGTCGGATTTCGTCACGGTCGACACCGAATTCATCCGCGAAACGACATTCTGGCCGATTCTGTGCCTGATCCAGATGGCGGCGCCCGGCGTCACCGCGCTGATCGACCCGCTGGCGCCCGACATCAACCTCGCCCCGTTCTTCCGGCTGATGGCCAATGAGGCGGTGGTCAAGGTTTTCCATGCCGCGCGCCAGGACATTGAAATCATCGTCCATCTCGGCGATCTGGTGCCGCATCCGGTGTTCGACACCCAGGTCGCGGCCATGGTCTGCGGCTTCGGCGACAGCGTCTCCTACGATCAGCTGGTGCAGCGCATCACCGGCGCACGGCTCGACAAGTCATCGCGTTTCACCGACTGGCGCCACCGGCCGCTGTCGGACAAGCAGCTCGATTATGCCTTGGCCGACGTCACCCATCTGATCGACGTCTACAAGCATCTCAGCGCCGAACTGGAGCGGGAAAACCGCGCCCATTGGCTGAACGAGGAAATGGAGGTGCTGACTTCGCGCGAAACCTACGATCCGCACCCCGAAGACGCCTGGAAGCGGCTGAAGATGCGGCTGCGCAAGCCGCAGGAGCTGGCGATCGTGCAGACGGTGGCGGCATGGCGCGAACGCGAGGCGCGCGAGCGTGACGTGCCGCGCGGCCGGGTGCTCAAGGACGACGCCATATACGAGGTCGCCCAGCAGGCGCCGCGCGATGCGGCAGCCCTTGGCAAGCTGCGCACGACGCCGAAAGGCTGGGAGCGTTCGTCGACGGCTACCGCATTGCTTGGCGCGGTCAACACGGCGCTCGCTTTGCCCCGCGAAGAGATGCCGAAGCTGCCCAAGAGCTTTCAGCCGCCCGAGGGCTCCAATGCCGCCTCCGAGCTGTTGAAAGTGCTGTTGCGGATCGTCGCCGAGAAGGAAGGCGTCGCCTCGAAAGTGCTGGCGTCCAGCGACGACATCGACCGCATCGCCGCCGAGGGCGAGGATGCCGACGTGCCGGCCCTGCAGGGCTGGCGACGCGCCGTGTTCGGCGAAGCCGCACTGAAGCTGGTGCGCGGCGAAATCGGCATCAAGTTCGACAAGCGCAAGATCGCGGTGTTCGATTTGTAGACCCCCACCCCGCTCCGCTGCGCGGAGCGACCCTCCCCACAAGGGGGAGGGTAAACAACTGCCCTACACCGCTCCGAGCAGGTGCAGCGCGAACCATATCCATGCCAGCAAGAGAATGATCGCGCCGACGTAGAAGGCGCGGCTGCGAAACCGCAGATTGTTGCTGGTGAGGTGGACCCAGGCGTGGCCATAGCGGGAAATCACGAAAATCCACATCAAGGCCAGGGTCAGATAATTGACGCCATTGGTCGCGTGCAGCGCCAGGCACAGCACATAGAACAGCACCGGCAGTTCGAACTGGTTGATGAGATTGTTGGCAACCGTGACGCTCGACCCGGGCTCGGTCGTGCGCACCTTGTATTGAACGACCTTGGCCTCGCCCGATTTGACCGCACCGTAGCGGCGCCGGCCCATCACGACATAGACGATATAGACGAGCAACACCTGCGCCAGCATCGGCCAGAAAATCGCGGTCTGGCTCATGGCGTTGCCCCTGCTCTGTCGTTCATGCCTGTGGACGCCGCTGGGCGGCAAGGATCAAAAACGCGATGACGATGACGGGGATCGCCAGCAGCGCGAATTTGGTGACGATCAGCGACGAGGAGAAAGACAGAGAATCCGGGTTGGCCGACAGCGCATCGGACAGAAGCCGCGCCACCGCAATGTTCTGGGCGTAGTCGGCGCACGTGTAGGGCAGCACGATGACCAGCGCGAACAGTGCCTGAAGCTGCACCGGCATGGCACGAAAATTCTTCAGCCGCCGCCCGGTTGCCAGGATCAGGCTGACCATGGTCAGCGACAGCAGCGCCGGGAAGAGAAGGTCGAAAGTCAAATAGTGCCAGACCAGGATGATCTCGCTGCCGCGTCGGCCGAGTGCCGTCAGCCAGGCCATGCCCTCGTCGGGCGTGAACCCGCCAAGGCGCACGTCGAGCGACGGCAGGCCACCGCTCAGCCGGCGGAAATAGAAGAATTCCAGCAGCGTCATGATGATGAAAACCGCCGCGGCGGCAAAGCACAGCGCGCCGGCATGGCGCGCCAGCCGCAGCACGATCGTCGCCTGGTGGCGCCAGAGCATGTACCGCTCTGGCTGCCGGTCAGGCTCCGCCAGGATAGTTCGGGCTTTCGCGGGTAATCGTGACGTCATGGGCGTGGCTTTCACGAAGTCCGGCGTTGGATATGCGCACAAAGGTGGCGCGTTCGCGAAAATCGGCAAGGTCGCGGCCACCGACATAACCCATAGCGGCTTTTAGCCCGCCCGCAAGCTGGTGCAGCACGCCAGACACAGGTCCCTTGTATGGCACCTGCCCTTCAATGCCTTCCGGGACCAGTTTCAGCGTGTCGCGAACCTCGGCCTGGAAGTAGCGATCGGCCGAGCCGCGCGCCATGGCTCCGACAGAGCCCATGCCGCGATAGGCCTTGAAGGAGCGGCCCTGATGCAGATAGACCTCGCCCGGGCTTTCGTCGGTGCCGGCCAGCAGCGAACCGATCATGGCCGCACTGGCGCCGGCGGCAAGCGCCTTGGCCAGGTCACCCGAATATTTGATGCCGCCGTCGGCGATGACCGACACGCCTGATCTATGCGCCGTCTCGACCGCCGACATGATCGCCGAAAGCTGCGGCACGCCGACGCCGGCGACGATGCGCGTTGTGCAGATCGAGCCCGGGGCGCTGGCGCCCGGGGCGGGCGGGGGCCCCGGGGGGGGGCGCGGCGGGGGGGGGTGGGGGGGGGGGGGGGTGGCGGGGCGGGTGGGGGCGGGTTTG
>NZ_JAMYVF010000043.1:0-14145 GCF_040323735.1 Mesorhizobium sp. M0029 | reverse complement strand
CGGAGCACCTCGTGCAATCCATCCGGGTTCGAAAGCAAAATGTCTTTGACGGCAGCGCTGGCGGTCTTAACTTCAGTCTTGGTCATGGTGGCGTTCCTTCGCGAGAATCAGTGACGTGAACAATCACCAGCCTGCCATGACCGCCCCCTCTCAGCGAATTTGCAGAACTCTCAGCACACTACCCGATTGCAGGCGAGCTTCCAAAAAGGTCGACCCAGACTCTCAAGGCCTGCTGCACAGAGCCACAGGCTGGGGGACTCTGAGCAAATCGGAAATCTGAGTCGCTTGCTCTGAACCGTCCGCGTCATGCTGCTGACCGGTTTTGATCCTCCGGGGCTCCGCATGGGCAATAGCGACGAAAATGCTGTCGAGCAGATCCTTGTCGCGGAGGAACTTGCGAAGCAAGGGACCTCGGCCAGTACGCAAAAACGCCCGGCACTCTTGCGATAGCCGCGGAATATGCGGAAGGTCCGTCAGGCGGTCCGTCAAAGGCAATCTCTAAGCACCGATTGTCGCTGATCATCCTGAAAGGATTTGTTTTTATTTCAGCGCGTTACGTCAGATTGGCGTATTTTCGGCGGCGTTTGAGTGGGCCTGAATCATTCCCACTCGATTGTTTATACAGCCTATAACCCATTGAACGACTGTCAGTATTTTCCATCACAGCAAAAAAGTCCGCCACCAGAACCGTCAAAAAATTACCCTTTTGATTTAAAGGAAAAATCGGCGCAAAAAATATTTTGAGGTTTCACCAACTATCGGGATCAATCGGACGATTTTTTGCAGTTTGTGGCGTTCGACAGCCGCGCCCAACACTTTTCGAAATTACCGTCACTGCTCCAGGTGCATTTGCGCGTTTCAAAATCAATGGCTATGGTAGGCCCGGAGGGCGAATGAAAATCGTTGATTTTGTTGAGTTCTTCGTGGGCCAAAATCTGAAAGCTTCCCGTATGCTCCCGCGACCCCGAACTGCCGACCATAGCTGACCTCGTTTTCCAAACCTTGGGAGACCAGGTCCAGAACGTCGGAAATTGGGGCCGGTTGCAGATCGGCAGCTGTGGCAACAGCCGCGCGACCAGCTGACGGTCTAGCGTCTCGATATGGCCGATGAGACTTGGGAAGTACGAACATGCGGCAGCTTGCAGGCAGTTGTAATCCGTGGAACGGATTTACGAGTTGACGCGCCGGATTAGGACGGGCTCACTTGCCTCGAAGTTCATCCTGTTGCCAACCAATTGCCATGTGGGCTCGCAGATGAATATGCGCCCCAGAAATAGTCAGGCTATCTGAGCAGATTGGTTGTAAGTTGCCACTGCGGTCCCTTCCCGGGGAGCATTCTCCTTTGCCTGCGCGAACCCGGATGGCTGTTGCCAGAAACCGCACCTGAGTATCTTTATGTGCTATTTTTGCTACATTCCTTAGATTTATGGCTTGAACTCAGCGTTTTACCGGTCACTAAATCAATAAGCGCTCACATATTTTGTAAATTTGTGAACAATCACGCTTGAGTTGTAGCGCCCGGGGATAAGGGCGCGGGGAAACGTTGGGATGGGCAAAATGAAAACAATAGTTATGCCGGCCATTGGCAAGCGCCTTGGCCTGCTGACGACGGTCGCCATATTGAGTTGTGGGAATGCTCACGCGCTCACTCTCCAGGAGGCGATGGCGGTTGCGGTGGAGTCCAACCCCGAAATTGGCCAAGCGATCGAAAACCGCGAAGCAATCGAATTCGAGCTACGCCAAGCGAAGGGACTTTATCTTCCCAGCGTCGATGTCGAGGCGTCGGCGGGGGTTCGTCGTCTCGACAATTCCTCCCGGCGTTCGCTGTCCATAGAGGATGACGCGCTCTATCCAGCGGAAGCCGATGTCGTTGTCACGCAGACGCTTTATGACAGCGGCGCAAGGCGGGCGGAACTGAACCGTCAGGCGTCGCGGGTCGACGGCGCATCGTTCCGGGTGCTGGAACGGTCTGAATTCATTGGACTGTCTGTCGTCCAGGACTATCTCGAATACATGCTGCAGGCTTCGATCGTTTCAGAAGCGAAGAAGAATCTGGGCTTTCACCAGGCAATCCTCGGCGACATCCGGCAAGGTATTGCAGGCGGCGCGTTGAACGAGGCTGATCGCCAGCAGGCCGAGGAGCGGCTGTTCGCTGCCAAGGCACGTATGCAGGAGGCGACCGAAGAACTGGAGGCTTCCAAGATACGGTTCTTCAAGACGGTCGGTAAGCCGCTGACCAACGCGTCAAGGCCAGGCGATGTCTCGAGCGCGCTGCCAAGGTCGCTCGACGACGCGCTAGGGCTGGCGCGACAGAACAATCCGCGCGTCCACATGGCCAACAGCGATATCGACGCCGCCGCCTCCCTCGTGGATGCGGCGCGGGCGAAATTCGGGCCCTCCGTCATCGCCGAAGGCCGCGCCCGCGGCGGCTATGACATCGACGGCGACGATGGCGACGCCAGCGACCTGCAGGCGCGGCTGGTGCTGCGCTGGAACCTCTATCGCGGCGGCATCGACAAAGCCAACGAGCAAGAGCAGGTCCGCCGCACCAGCGAGCAGCGCCTTGTGCTGCACCAGGTTCTGCGCGAGATCGAGGAAGCCGTCCGTACGTCATGGGATCGCCGCTTCCGGCAGGCCGATCTGGCAAAGACATTGAAGCTTCAGGCTGCCGCCAACGAAAGGCTGGTGGCGTCCTATCGCGAGCAGTTCAAGGTCGGACAGCGCTCGCTGCTCGACGTGCTCGACGCGCAGAACACGCGGTTCAACACAGCTACGCTTGCCGACACCGCATCCTACGCGTCGCTTTTCGCGCAGTACCGGCTGCTGGCGGCAACCGGGCAGTTGCTGAAGACCATGAATCTTCAGCCGGCAAAACAGGCCACCGCCTATGCCAAGGCCGAGTTCAATGCGCCTGAAACGGCCGACACCGAAACGTATGCGCGCACGCCGTCGGAGCAGACGAACGATCTGCCTTTCGACATCCTCGCACCGGTAAGAAAGAAGTAGGAAGGTCAAGGACGAACGATAGTCCTGCGGGCCGATCGTGAACCCACAACCCAAAATCCTCTCCCCAAAAGAGGCGTTCAAGGCCTGCTTCTCCGCTGTTGCCGGGTACCTCGGCAGGCCGAGTTCCGAGACCGTGCTGTTTGCCGGCGTGCCGCTGTCAGACACCCGCATCGATATCGACGCCATCCGGCATCTTGCCGAACGCATCGGTCTTGAAATCACGGAATTCAGCCATCGCGACTTTCTTCGCGGACGCATCGACCTTCCCGCCATTCTGTTTCGCGTCAGCCAGTTGCCGGTTGCGCTGCTTGCCCAGACCGAGGACGGTGGATTTACGACCGCTCCCCAGGAAGACGGGCGCACCACAATTAGCAAATCCGAGTTTTCCGGAAGTTATATTAGTGGCGGCGTTTCCTTCTCGATAACCTATGCCAACGCAGTCGAAGGGATGAGCGTCGGTTCGGCGGCCAAGATCGAGCGGCGACATTGGCTGACCGGCACGATGGGGCCGTTCTGGCGCACCTATTCGAAGGTCATCCTGTCGGCGGTATTCATCAATCTGCTGGCTCTTGCCTCACCGATCTTCACCATGAACGTCTACGACAGGATCTTGCCGAACAAGGCGATATCGACGCTCTGGGTGCTGTCGATCGGGATCGGCGCGGTCATTCTGTTCGACCTGCTCTTGAAGACCGCCAGAGCGTCACTGATCGACTATGCCGGGCGCAAGGCCGATCTTCGCATCTCCTATATGCTTTTCGAGAAGGTGCTGAACTCGTCCTTGTCGGCAAGGCCCGGCTCAACCGGCGAATATGCAAATCGGGTGACCCAGTACGAGTTCGTGCGCGAGTTTTTCACGTCGAACACCATCAGCGTCTTCATCGACACAGCCTTCGTCTTCGTCTTTCTTCTTGTCATCTATGCGATAGGCGGTTGGCTGGTCGTCATACCGGCCATTGCCTTTGTCGCCTCGGTGATCGTCGGGCTGATCACGCAACGGCGCATCGGCAAACGCGTTGCCGCTTCCATGAACGAGGCTTCGCAGCGCCAGGCCCTGCTGGTGGAATCCATCTCCACGCTGGAAACGATCAAATCGCTGCGGGCAGAGGCGTACCTTCTGCGAAAATGGGCGGAGCATTCCAAGAACGCATCCAACACGTCCGAGAAGATCAAACAGCTTTCGGCTGCCGCCGGCAACATAACGCAAGCCATCCAGCAGATGGTCACCGTCGCTTTGATCGTGGCCGGCGCCTATGCCTTTTCGGAAGGGCATGTCTCGACCGGCGCCATCATCGGCACCGTCATGCTGGCGGGCCGGGCGGTGGCCCCGCTTGGGCAGATTGCGATCACCTTGTCCAGACTTCGCCAGGCGATGCTGTCCCTGCGAATGGTGAATTCGATCATGGCGCAGCCTGAGGATCGGCCGGACACGGTTGGTTTCGTCAACCGCCCCATTCGCAACGGTGCAATGGCATTCAGGAATGTCGGCTTTGTCTACCCGGGTTCCGAAAACGAAGTGCTGACCGGCCTGAATTTCTCGGTGAAGCCCGGTGAGCGGATTGGCATCATCGGCCGCATAGGCTCGGGAAAGACGACCATGGGGAGGCTGATCGGCAGGCTTTTCCTGCCGACCTCCGGCGAGCTGCTGCTGGACGGGATCGACATCCGCCAATACCACCCATCGGAGGTTCGCGCCGCGGTCGGGATCGTCGCGCAAGCCAACGATCTATTTTCCGGCACCATCAAGGAAAATCTCCTGATGGCGTGCCCGGAGGCGACCGATGAGCAGATCGTCGAGGCGGCCAAGGCTGCCGGCGTCGACGACTTCGTCTCCCGCCATCCGCGAGGCTACGACATGAATGTCGGCGAGCGCGGCACCAATCTCTCGGGCGGTCAGAGGCAGACAATGGCAATTGCCCGCCTGTTGCTGACCAAACCGAAAATCGTGTTCCTGGACGAGCCGTCCGGCTCGATGGATCTGGCTTCCGAGCGCCAGCTGATCAAGCAGCTCAAAGTGGCTTTCGATCGCAACACGACCCTGATCGTATCGACGCACCGCTTCAGCATGCTCGAGCTGGCCGACCGCCTGATCGTCATCGAGCAGGGCAAGATCGTTGCCGATGGACCGAAAGACCAAGTGATACAAGCGCTGCAGAAAACAAGCGCCTGACGAACAGAATTATGCGTGAACACAGCACGTTGGGACGTGGTAAATGCTAGCCAGGGAAGACCGTCCGCCGCTTTTTGCGTCGGCTTCGATATTCATTATCGGAGCGCTTTTTGCGAGTTCGGTGGCCTGGGCATCCTTCGCCGAGGTCGATGAAATCGCACGCGGCGACGGCAAGATCATACCGGCGTCGAAGACCCAGATCATCCAGGCCAGCGAGCCGGGCGTGGTTCAGGAAATCGCCGTGACGATCGGTCAGGTCGTCAAGAAGAATGACCTCATTATTCGTCTCGACAACACCTTCAACACTTCCAGCCTTGGCGAGCAGCAGGCCAAGGCGCGGGCGCTGCAGACGCGCATTGCACGGCTCCAATTCGAACAGACCGGCAGCCTCGAGGGCGCGTTTCCCTGTCCGTCCGAGATCCAGAAGGTGGCGCCGGAAATCTGCGACAACGAGCAGAAGCTGCTAATCGCGCGGCGCGACAACTTCGAAGTCAAACTGTCGGTTCTAAAGTCGCGGCTCGATCAGCGTGAGAAGGAACTCGACGAAGCCAACGCCAATGCCGATCGCCTCACCAAGAACCTGGCCGTCAGCGACCAGGAGGCGAAGCTGGTCGAAGCGATGGTCAAGAAAGGCCTGATGGCGCGAACCGAGCAGCTCCGCGTCGAGCGCGAGCAGACCGAGCTCAATGGTCAGCTGACGCTTGCCGGAGAGACCATCAAGAAAGCCAGGTCTGCCATCACGGAAGCCAAGCTTCAGGTCGACGAACTTGGCCTGCAGCTGCAACAGGAAGCGCTCAGCGATCTGACGCAGGCGCTGGCCGATCTCTCGGTGGTGGACGAGACGATACGCGGTGCCACCGACAAGGTGGCGCGTACCGATATCCGTTCGCCTGTCGATGGTATCGTCAACACGCTTGACATCAACACGGTCGGCGCCTTCGTCCAGCCCGGCGCGGTCGTCGCGGGTATCGTGCCGACGTCCGAGACCCTGCTGGTCGAAGCCCGGGTCTCACCGCGGGACGTCGCCTTCATCCGGCCGGGCCAGGATGCCCTGATCAAGGTGACCGCCTATGACTTCTCGATCTTCGGCGGCATCGAAGGCAAGGTGTCGAACATCACTGCCGACAGCCTTGTCGACCAAAAGACCGGCGAACCGTACTATCAGGTGCGTGTCGCCACCGACAAATCGACCCTGACACGCGACGGCAAGACCTATTCGATCATTCCCGGCATGATCTGTTCGGTCGACATCAAGACCGGACGCAAAACGATTCTCACCTACCTTCTGAAACCAATCAACAAGGCGCGGGAGGAGGCAATGAGTGAGCGATAGTGCGATCTCCCGCCCGGTCGATCGCGACCGGCTGCTGCCACCGCTGGCGAGTGAGGATTTCGGTCTCGAGTTCCGGGTTGTGGCGCGTGGCGGCACGCGCCGCGGCATTCGTCTGGAGAGGGCGTTCTGGACTTCGCTGAAGCAGATGGCGGAAAGCCGCAAATGCACGATCGGCACACTGATCGAGGAAATTGCAGAGAGCCACGCCAACGCCGGAAACCTGACATCGGCAATCCGCGTAGCCTGCATGCGTGGACTGGCCGACCAGAACGTCACCTTGCAGAGGCTCGCGTCGATCAAGACCATCAACGCCATTCTCGTCGCCTGTCCCTCGCCGGCCTTTGCCCTGGCATCGTCGAAGAAGATCCTGACCTTCAATGCGCCGTTCCAGCAGCTGGTGCGGCGGCAATTGCCGGTGGCGCCGAACGAGGACGCGCGCCAGGATCTCAAGCTGGCGCTGGACCTCAATGTCGCCGACATATTCGCCAGGCTGGACGCCAATGGCGAGACGCCGGTCGCGACCGGTTTCGTCATAGGCGCCGGCGACCGCCGCTACCGCGGTCAACTGAGCGCGGTGCGGGCGCCGGTGGTCGAGCCGGAACTGCTGATGGCGTTCGTCTTCGGCGGCTAGAGCAATTCCGGGAAAAGTGTGAGCGGTTTCCGTGGAAAATTGCGTCAAACAAGAGATAGAGCGCTCAAGACTCTCTGATGAGAGCTTACGGCTGCACACCTTCACCAGGCGCGACCGTCGAAAGGCCGCCCTTGATATCGGCTATTTGAGCAGAACCGGTCTTCGCGCCATGGATCCACGCGCGATCGGTGCTGAACGAATACAGCGGCACGTAGGTCGGCAGGTCTGTATCGCGGGAAACTACATTGCTCAAACTGTCGAGAATGAAGACGCCGCTGCCGGTGCTGACCGACAGCACGGCATGAAAGAAACCGCGCTTGCGATCCTGCAAGACGACCAGCGACATGCTCTGCGCCGGGATGCCTGCATGCAGCAGCGCAGCCATCTTGAGGATGGCGAAATCCTCGCAGTCCCCTGCCCGCCGCTCAAGGATTTCCCGGGGCTTGGCCCAGTAGTCGAGCTTGCCGTAAACCACGCTGTCCTTCTTGTAGGCGATGGCGCGATTTATACTTGAGTTGACGAAGAACAGCTTATCGATGAAGCGCTTGTTCCCGGCTGCCTTGACTATCTCGGCAAAGGCGCTGTTATTGCGTTCGCACGCGCTGCTCGCGGTACAGTCGACAATTGCCTTGTAGACCGGCGCCCAGCGCGCCGAAACCGGGAAATTGCGCATCGACAGGGCAACAGAACCGAACACGCCGGGAATGATCGCCGCCGTCTGGATCAGGTCGATCCCGGCGGCGGGCGGCGCGATCGAAGAACCACGCTTTTCATCAACGGCAACAGGACCATAGCTGCTGAAAATCATGCCGATCCGGTAGGCTGAAACCGGCTGCCATGGCTGCGGCCGAGCCAGCGAAACGCCGCCGAGACTGGAAGGGGTTTCGACCGCCGCCAGAACTCCAGCGGCAGCGCCGGCATTCACGGTAATTGCTTTCGCGGATGATGGCTGCGGCAGGCTTGTGATCGCCATTGCCAGCAGGAGGAGCCTGAGCCCGGTTATTCCCAGGGCAGATTTTTCTTTTTTCATAACGCCCACCTCTTGACTGTGGACGGTACCAATCTTGTCTCAAATTACTGGAAAGGAAGGTGGATAAGTTTCCTTCAATCGGGAAGATCTATTTTGCGTAAAACTTTATTCAATTTTATACTTCTTTCACCAATCCAGCTCAGCCGGCGGATATCAAACGAGGCGCGGCGCGCCCAATGCATATCAGATTATATCTTCCGGGTTTACCTTACGTAAAAAATGCCGAGACTTGCATAACAGGATATATGAAATTGAGTGCGGGACAGTTGCAAAGCAGAAGTCGTCACTGTCTCTATCCGGGAAATGCCGGAGGGGTTTGGCGATGACGACGAGTAACGATTTGGATACCGTCTCGAATTCTTGGGACGAGCACTCTTCACATGAACATGGCGGCCAGCCATCGCAGGCAGGCATCCAGGTAGCGCAGGCCGCTCAGGCGGCGCCTGCCGAGCCGGTACCGGTCGATGTCGGCAGTGGCGCACCCGTTCAGCCGGCAGCACCCGCGGAGGCGAAAGCGCCGGCGGCAGCCGCGCCGCATGAATACGTGGCCGACGCCAGCAACATCGTGAAACTTCCGGCGGACGTCTCCATCGACAACATCAAGGTCGACGGCCACAATCTGTTGCTGGAACAGGCCGACGGTTCAGTCATCCTCATCAAGGATGGCGCGCTCAACGTGCCGACCTTCATCATCGGTGATGTCGAAGTTCCGCGCGTGGCCTTGCTGGCCGCTCTTGAAGCGAGCCACGTCGATGTCGCCTTCGGTGCTGATGGTTCGATATCGGCCGGCCCCGGAGGCGCCCCAGGCAGTGCCGGCGGCGACTTCACCATTCCCCCAGGTGGTATCGGCGACGGCTTCGATATTTCCGCATTGTTGCCGCCGACGGACCTGCAATTTGGACGGCTGGAGCCGCGTGAGCTGACGATCGGGGTCAGGGAAGAAGATACGACGCCGACAATCGACATTGGCTCCGGATTTGTCGTCAACGAGGCCGCGCTTTCCGACGGGACGGATCCGGCCAGCACCGCCGAGCAGGTTTCAGGGACCTTCAACATCGTCTCGGGTGATGGCATCGGGACGCTTGTCATTGACGGTGTGGACGTGACCAACGGCGGCAGCGTTGCCGGGCAATACGGCACGCTCGTGGTCACCGGCAATCCGACGAACGGCTATAGCTGGGTTTATACCCTTGCCGACAACACTCTTGATCATCACGACAAGTTATCGACCGGAACGACCGAGGGGGTTTCCGACAGCTTTGCCGTCGTGGTTACAGACACAGACAATGAGCCGGCCACCGCGACCCTCAATATCGGTGTGCTGGATGACGGCCCAACGCTTTCCGTCCAGGCAACTGTGCAAGCGGGACAGTTGCTTTCAGTCGAGCTCGACGAGACGGTCGGCGGCGACCGCTACAATAGCGGCGAGACTGAAGATGCCGGCGGCAACGCCAACACCGATGACGGCGTTGGCCTGGCCCAGGTGACGACCGGCCTGGCGGGTGGCCTTTCTTCGCTGTTCGCCGTTGGCGGCGTCTACGGTGCAGACGGACCGGGCAGCACGACCGGGCAGTTGGCATTCACCGGCATTCCAGTCGGTGGCCTTGCCACGAATCTCACTGCCACCGACGGCGGCGCCGTTACGCTCTTCCTCGAAGGAGGAGTGATTGTCGGCCGCGACACGCAGAACAATCAGGTTCTGACCATTGCGATCACCGGTGCGCCGGGCGCCGAGCAGCTGCAGACCACGCTCTATGAAGCTCTCAACCATGGCGCCGACGGCAACAAGTTCGATTCCGAGCTCAACCTTGCGCTGACCAATGGCGGCCAGGTTCAGCTGCAATATGAGGTGACGCGCCAGGACGGCGACGGCGACACCGTCATCGAGAAGGCTACCGTCGATCTGATCGACGGCAACGGCTCGGCATTCTCCTTCGACGATGACGGGCCAAGCCTTACGGTTGGCGCCCACGATGGAGCCGCTGGCCTGCTTTCGGTCGAGCTCGACGAGACGGTTGGCGCGGACCGCTACAATGGCGCTATCGGCGAGACCGAAGACGCCGACGGCAACGCCAACACGGATGATGCTGGTCCGGGCCTGGCACAGGTCAACACGGCAGTATCGGGCGGACTGACCAATCTGTTCACGATCGGCGGCAGCTATGGTTCGGACGGTCCTGGAACCGTCACCGGAACTTTGAGCTTCACCGGCATTCCGGCCGGTGGCCTTGCCACGAATCTCACTGCCACCGATGGCGGCGCCATCACACTGTTCCTCGAGGGCGGCGTTATCGTCGGCCGCGACACGCAGAACAATCAGGTTCTGACCATTGCGATCACCGGCGCGCCGGGCGCCGAGCAGCTGCAGACCACGCTCTATGAAGCGCTCAACCATGGCGCCGACGGCAACAAGTTCGATTCCGAGCTTGACCTTGCGCTGACCGATGGTGGCCAGGTTCAGCTGCAATATGAGGTGACGCGCCAGGACGGCGACGGCGACACCATCACAGAGAAGGCGACCGTCGACCTGATCGACGGCCAAGGCTCGGCATTCTCCTTCGACGACGATGGACCAAGCCTAACGGTCGGCGCCCACGATGGAGCCGCTGGGCTGCTTTCCGTCGAGCTCGACGAGACGGTTGGCACGGACCGCTACAATGGCGGCGAGACTGAAGACGCTGGCGGCAACGCCAACACGGATGATGCTGGTCCGGGCCTGGCACAGGTCAACACGGCAGTATCGGGCGGACTGACCAATCTGTTCGCGATCGGCGGCAGCTATGGTTCGGACGGTCCTGGAACCGTCACCGGCGCTTTGAGCTTCACCGGCATTCCGGCCGGTGGCCTTGCCACGAATCTCATTGCCACGGACGGCGGGGCCATTACGCTCTTCCTCGAAGGCAGCGTCATTGTCGGCCGCGACACGCAGAACAATCAGGTTCTGACCATCGCGATCACCGGCGCGCCCGGCGCCGAGCAGCTGCAGACCACGCTCTACGAAGCGCTCAACCATGGCGCTGACGGCAACAAGTTCGATTCCGAGCTCAACCTTGCGCTGACCAATGGCGGCCAGGTTCAGCTGCAGTATGAGGTGACGCGCCAGGACGGCGACGGCGACACCATCACAGAGAATGCGACCGTCGACCTGATCAACGGCCAAGGCTCCGCATTCTCCTTCGACGATGACGGGCCGAAGGTTATTGGCGCCGCCCAGGTCACCGCGAATGTCGACGAAGATGGTCTGCACAACAGCCAGTCCACCGGAAATGCCGACAATCCTCAGCTCGACGGCGAAGTGACCGGAACAAACTCCGCGGTTGCCATCGGTGCTGCCGGCGCATTGAATGCAATCGTCGACTTCGGCTCTGACGGCCCTAATGCGACCTCCGCTTTCGGCCTTGTCACCCAAACCACCCCATCGGATTCGGGGTTTGATTCGAAAGGCGGCAACGTCCTCATCGTCTCCGACGGCACGACCCTGACCGGCTATGTCGATGTAGGCGCCGGTGCCGGCTATCAGGCGGGCACGGATCGTCCCGTTTTCACCCTGACCGTCGGTGCGGACGGCTCCTATGTCTTCACCCTGATCGACCAGATCGATCATCCGACGCTGCCGGGCGACAGCACCGAAAACACGCTTGCCAATGGCGGGATCGATCTCTCGGCATTCGTCGTCGCCAAGGATGGCGACGGCGACACCATCGGACTGGCGGCTGGTACGTTCAAGGTCCAGGTGCTCGACGACGTTCCGCAGATCCTCGCCCGGGACGCCGGCACGACAACCACAACCACCACCGAAACGATCGTCTATACGCTGCAGGCCGGCAACACCGATGTTCGCGGCATGGATGGCGCCGGCAATCACGACATCAAGCTCACCGGCATCGACATCAACGAAGGCGACAATTCCGTCAACACCACGGGTACCAAGATCGGCGTCGGCGACGGCCAGATCATCGACGGATACGAAACCCATCCGCATTTGACCGGCCCCGAAATCGTGACGATGGACTTCGTCAATGATCTTGTGATCACACCCAACGGTCCGAATCCGCCAAGCGTCAGCGACAGCGGCTCGTACGATGTCGCCTCGGTCAAGTTCACGATCGATGTTGCGGAAGCCCAGGGTGTCGAAGCCGCCGTGATGTTCATCGGCGCCAAGGACGGTGGCACATTCGAACCGTTCACCGTGAACATCAACGGTGTGCTGACCGCCGGCACGGCTGTCTTCGAAGGCGGCGTGCAGGTGGGCTATGCCTTCGCCGGCGTGCCGGATGGTGCGACGGTCGAGGTCATTGGCAGCACCCCGTTCGACCAGCTCAAGGTGGGCAACTACAACGATTTTACCTTCGATTCCAACGCTGGCGGGACCGATGCGACCTTGACTGGCGGCAACCCGTTCAAGATCTTCGGCATCGAAGCCAAGATCACGACCGTCACCACACAGACCGAAGTCTTCCGGGTCAGCCACGACGAATCCGCCGGCGTCAACAATGCCGCGGATCCCAATCCGGCCAACGACACCGCGCTTCCCCCGCCTGCCCTGGTCACCGAACCAGACGCACTAGGTTACGCAAAATCTTCAGCCAGTGCACTCGGCCTGTTCAATGCGTCGGTTGGCGCGGACGACGACGCGACGTTCTCCTTTGCGGTGACGGATGCGAACGGCAACCCGCTGGCAAACATCGATTCGGGCCTGAAGACACTCGACGGCCTGGCAATCATGCTCTCGACAAATGCGGACGGCGTTCTCGTCGGTTCTGCCAACGGCATCGACGTGTTCAAGGTTTATGTCGATCCGACCGGCGCGGTCTGGATCGGGCAGTATCAACCGATCGCTCACAATGTCGACGGTTCAAGCACCGCAGCATTTGACGACATCGCGACCGTCGCCGCCGACCTGCACGTCAAAGCCACCATCACCGATTTCGACGGCGATACCAGCACCGCCGTATCCCATGTCGCCTTGAGCATCGAATTCCAGGATGACGGTCCGGTCGCGGTAGATGATCAGGACTCGGTCACAGAAGAAGGGCCGCTCACGGCAGATGGCAATGTGATCACGGGCGTAGGCGGCGCCGACGCAAACGCAACCGACGGCCACGCGGATCACCTCGGCACCGACGGCTTGGGCTCGATCACCTGGGACGGCGCCGATGCCGATCATCATGTAGCAGGAACCTACGGCGAGCTGACGGTGGGCGCTGACGGCAGCTATAGCTATGCGCTCTATACGCAGGCACAGAATCCGACCGCATATGCCGCAGTGCAGGCGCTTTCGGTCGGCGAGAGCCTGTCTGAAACCTTCGACTATACGCTCACGGATGGTGACGGCGACACCGCGCCGGCTTCGCTAACCATAACGGTCAATGGCGCCGATGATATCGTCACCATTTCGGGGCTAACGCCACAAACGGACGGCGGCGATACAGTCGTTGACGAAAAAGGGCTTCCACCTCGCGGATCCGAGCCGGCTGGCTCCGGCGAACTCCAGGACGCCAATCCAACCAACAACTCCGATCATTCGGAGACGAATGGCGGCACGTTCGCTTTCACCTCTCCGGACGGCCTGGGGTCGCTGCAGGTGGGCACCACCAGCATCAGCTATGCCCAGCTCTCGAACTCGGGCGCGGTTCCCATCGTCATTGCGGGCGGCCCGGTCTACGGCACGCTGACGATCACCGGCTTCAGCGGAACAAACGCCGGTGGCACAGTGAGCTACAGCTTCACGCTCGCCGATAATGTCGATCATCCGGGCACGGGAGTGGTCGGAGCGGCCGATCAGCTGTTTGCGAATTATGCCGTTGTCGTCACCGATGAGGATTCGAGCTTCTCGAACGGAACGTTGTCGATTGCCATCAATGATGATGGTCCGACGGCGGTCTCGAACAGCAACAATGCTGCCGAGGGCGCCATCGTGACCGGCAACGTGCTGACCAACGACGTGGCCGGCGCCGACGGCTTTGCCGCCGGTG
>NZ_JAMYVF010000042.1:0-17036 GCF_040323735.1 Mesorhizobium sp. M0029 | reverse complement strand
GGCTATTTCCCGTACGGCCTCGAAGAGACGGCAAAGAAGATCCGCGGGCTCGGTTTCAACACGGTGCAGCTCGACCTGCATTTTAGGGATATCGATCTGTCGGCCGGGCAGATCACTGAGGAAAAGGCCAAGCAGGTGCGCGACGTCTTCCGCGACAACAACCTGCCGATCTGCTGCGTGTCGGGCTACACCAACATCATTCATCCCGACAAGGCCGAGCGCGATAAGCGCGTCGGGTATCTCAAGGAAATCATCCGCAATGCGCGCAGCTTCGGCTCGCCCTACGTGATCTCCGAGACCGGTACCTACAACACCGAATCCGACTGGGTGCATCACCCGAAGAACAAGACCGAGGAAGGCTTCGAGGAATGCCGCAAGGTGATCGCCGAGCTTGCCCAGACCGCCTACGACCACGGCGCGGTCTTCCTCCTCGAGACTTACGTCAACAACGTCGTGGGCTCGGTCGAGGAGACGGTGAAGATGTTCGCCCAGGTCGACCATCCCGGCCTCGGCCTGTTGATGGATCCGACCAACTATTTCGAGATCCACAATATCGACAAAATGGACCAGATCCTCAACCAGGTGTTCGACACGCTGACCGACAAGATCCGGATCGCGCATGCCAAGGATGTGAAACGCTCCGGCAGCGACAAGTCGGAAAAGCATGCCGACATCGGCGACGAGGATGCGATGGAGAGCCACACGTTCCGCGGCGTCGGCGAGATCGAGCTGCCGGCGCCCGGGCTGGGATCGCTGAATTACGATCTCTATCTGCAGCGGCTGGCGGAAAAGCACCCAAACATCCCGGTCATCATCGAGCATCTCTCGGAAGACGACGTGCCGCGGGCGAAAACATTTCTCGACGGGAAGTTCCGCGCCAACGGGCTTTGAGGTAGGCGAGACGGTGATGGCGACGGCGGCCAAGACAAAGCGCGATTACGGCCTGGTCGGCGAAAGCACCCGCCGGGCGATCGAGACCGGGCTAGCCTCGGCCGAGTGGTATCACACCGACGTGCCGCGCAAGGCAATGAAGGAAATGATGCAGCGCTCCGACGGGCCGGCGATCCGCGATACAGTGATCTGGATCGCAGCCATCCTGGGCTCGGCCGCCGGCATCGTGTGGTTCTGGGGCACGTGGTGGGTGGTGCCGTTCCTGCTCGTCTATGGCGTGCTCTATGGATCGTCGAGCGACTCGCGCTGGCACGAATGCGGCCATGGCACCGCCTTCCGCACACGCTGGATGAACGATGCGATCTACGAAATCGCCAGCTTCATGGTGGTGCGCAATCCGGTGCAATGGCGCTGGAGTCATGCGCGGCATCACACCGACACGATCATCGTCGGCCGTGACGCCGAGATCGCGGTAATGCGGCCGCCAAATCTGGTCAAGGCGGCGCTTGCCTTCACCGGCATCCTCGATTTCCGTTATTCGCTGCCGATCCTGGCGCGCCAGGCGTTGGGCAAGCTGTCGGACGACGAAAAGAGCTACATTCCTGAGACCGAACAGGGCAAGGCCATCACGGCGGCGCGCTGGCATGCCGCCGTGTACGTTGCGACGATCGCCCTCGCGATCGCGCTGGGTTCATGGCTGCCGCTGGTGCTGATCGGCCTGCCGCGTCTCTATGGCAGCTGGCACATGGTGCTGACAGGGTTGCTGCAGCATATCGGCCTGGCCGACAATGTCGTCGACCACCGGCTGAACACGCGCACCGTCTACATGAACCCGATCAGCCGCTTCATTTACTGGAACATGAATTATCACGTCGAGCATCACATGTTTCCGATGGTGCCCTATCATGCGCTGCCAAGACTGCACGAGCTGATCAAGCACGACCTGCCGGTGCCGAACCCGTCGATGTGGCATGCCTATCGCGAGGTCTGGCCGGTGCTTTTGAAGCAGCTGCGGTACGAGGATTATTTCCTCAAGCGCGAATTGCCGCCGACGGCGCGGCCCTATCGCGGTGAATTTCACGAGCTCGATATGTCGGCGGCGGCCGAGTAGCGAATAAACCACCCGCCTTCTATCCGGCCTGTTACGGGGCCGGTAAGGTGACCGGGAAAAGCAACCAGCCAACAGGGACATCCCGATGAGCCGAAAGAGACCGACCGTCGCCGATCTGCGCGCCATGAAGGGCAAGCGCCAGCTGACCATGCTGCGCGTCCTGACCATGGACGAGGCCGAGGCTGCCGAGCGGGCAGGGGTCGATATCGTCTCGGTGCCGCCCGAGCTGGTGCTCAACCCTGAGTATCGCGATGCGGCGCCCAGCCTGTTCACCATGCCGGGCGAGAATTTTTATGAGATCGGCACGGCGGACGATTTCCTGCGCTGGGCGTTCCGGCTCTACAAGGCCGGCGCCGACGCCGTTTATTGCAGCGCCGGTTTCGCCACCGTGAAGCGGCTCGCCGACGACGCGATCCCCGTCATCGGCCATGTCGGCCTCATTCCGCCCCGCGCCACCTGGACCGGCGGCTTCAAGGCCGTCGGCAAGACCGCCGACACCGCCATGCAGATTTTTGAGGCGGTCAAGCAGTATGAGGCCGTTGGAGCTCTCGGCGCCGAGATCGAAGTGGTGCCGATCGAGGTGGCGAAGGCGATCTCGGAACGGACCTCGCTGATCATGCTGTCGATGGGTGCGGGCACCGGCTGCGACGCGCAATATCTGTTTGCCGACGATATTCTTGGCCAGAACCGGGGCCACATGCCGCGCCATTCCAAGGTCTACCGCAACTTCGCCGCCGAGTACGATCGTCTGCAGGCGGAACGCGTCGCGGCGTTTTCCGAGTACGTTGCCGACGTCGATAGCGGCGCCTATCCGGAAGACAGGCATGTCGTGCGCATGGATCCGGCCGAGCTCAGCCTGTTCATGAAACGGGTGGACGCAAAGGGCTAACTACTCGGCCTCCTTGCCGATCATCGCTGCACCTTGCCATGTTCCGTCAGCGAGCATGGCATGGAGCACCTCGGCATCCGTTCCCAGCGGCCGGTCCTCCCTGAGCATCGCTACATGCGCGCGCACCGCGGTATGGACCGCTGCTGTGCCGGGCGCCAGCTTGAGACCGTCGCGCAGGTCCACGGCCTGTGCGGCGGCCATCAGTTCGAAGGCGATCAGCCGTCGCCACAGCGCGATCATCCCGGCGCATTTCGACACGGCAAGCGGCGTCTGCGTGGCGTGGTCCTCTACGCCTTCGGACACGGCCAGGAAATCCAGCATCACCGGATTGGCCTTGTGGCGGATGCCGGCCAGGATTGCCGTTGCGGTCTTTTGCAGCGGCACGAAACCGGCCGAGGCGCCGCCGACCGGTGACAAATATTTTGGCAGGCCGTTGCGGCCGGAGCCGGCGAGCTGGATGAAGCGGGCAACGCTTGCCGCGGCACATTGCGCGATCGCCAGGCCGAGCGTCTCGAAGGCAAGCGCCAGCGATGCGGTGTGGAAATTGCCGGTCGACAGAACCAGCCCGTCATCGCCCAGCACCAGCGGATTGTCGGCGGCGGCATTGAGTTCGATCTCCAGCGCCAGCCGCGCCTGATCGATCGCCTGGATCAATGCACCATGGATCGACGGCATGCAGCGGATCGACAACGGGTCCTGCAAGGTGGTCGGCGCCGGCTCCTCGTCACGGGCAAGCAGGTCGCGCAGGCCCTTGGCCGCGAGTTGCTGGCAGGCTGCCGGCCGCGCCAGATGCAGGCGCGGATCGAGGATGGTGCGGTTGGCGCCAAACCCTTCCATGGTCAGCGCGCCGGCCTGCTGCTGTTGCGCAAAGGCCGACAGCGCGTCGGCCAGTACCAACGCGCCAGTGCCGGCTGATACCGCCGAGGCGTTGATCAGCGACAGGCCGTCTTTCGGCGCCAGGCTGATCGGAGCCAACCGCGCCATCATCAACGCCTTGGCCGCCGGCATGCGCCGACCCTGATAGTCAGCTTCGCCGTCGCCGGTCAGCAGACGGGCGAGCGCCGCCATCAGCACGAGATCGCCGGCGCCGATCGAGCCCAACTGCGGCATTACCGGATGCACGCCTGCATTGAGCGCATCGACAAGGGCGGTGAAAGCCGCCGGCGAAATGCCGGAGCCGCCGACTGCCAGCATCGCTGCGCGCGCAAGCATGGTCGCCCGCACCGCCTCTTGGGGCAACGGTTCGCCGACAGCGCCGCTTCGCCCTTCCAGCAACTGGCGCTGGAAGGCGCTGGCATCGCCCTCGACCGATGTGCCGAGATTGGCGCCGAGCCCGGTGTTGAGCCCATAGATTTGCTGACCGGACGCGGCGACCTGATCGAGCACTTTTCGCGCTTTGTCGAGCCTCTCGATGACTGTCGGTTCAACCTCGACCTTGCGGCCGCCGCGGGCGACCTGCGCAACGTCCTCGACGCTGACGCCGGCGCCGGTGAGGACGAGCGCGCTCATGCGAAGCGCAGCCTCTGGCCGATGCCTTTATCAGCAGCCTTGGCCAGCATCGCCTTGCCCAGCGCAATGTCGGACAGCGACAGGCCGCGATGCCAGAACAGGATCGTCTCGTCGTCGCTCTGGCGTCCAGCTTTGAGGCCGGCGGCGATCTGGCCGAGTTCGGCATGCAGCGTCTTTTCGCTCAGCCTTCCGGTTTCGACATGGGCGCGCAGCGAGCCGAACTTGCCGCCCTTGCACTGGCCCCAATCGTCGACGACCATTTTCTGCATGATGTCGGTCAGCGACAGCTCCACCGCGCTCATCGTGCCGTAGGGCACGACCAGTGCACCAGGCTTGATCCATTCGGTCTTGAGCAGCGGCTGCGGCTCCGGCAGCCGTGAGGCTTCGACGACGATGTCGGCGCCCTCGATGCAGCTTTCCCAGTCGGCAACCGCGGTAACTTTCTTGCCGAGATCGGCCGAGAGTTTGGCAGCGAAGCCGTCGCGGCTTTCCGGGCGGCGCGAATGGACGCGGATCTCGTCGAAGTCGAAGAGATGGTCGAGCAGGCGCACATTCCAGTAGGCGGTGCCGCGCGCGCCGATATGGGCCAGCACCTTGGAGTTCTTGCGCGCCAGATGTTTGGCGCCGATAGCGGTGACGGCGCCGGTGCGCATGTCGGTGATGACGGTGGCGTCGAGAATGGCGCGCGGCGTGCCGGTGCGCGGATCGAACAGATTGAGGATGCCGAATTCCGAGGGCAGGCCGTGCAGATAATTGTCGACATAATCGCCGACGATTTTCACGCCGGCCGTATCGAGCGGCGCGACGTAGCCGCGCAGCACATTGAAGTGGCCGTGGAAGGAGGGATCGGGCTCGAGATGGACGCGGGGCTCTATCACCGTCTGGCCATTGCCTTGCGCGACAAGCCCGGCTTCGACGGCGGCGATGATTTCGCCATCGCTCATCTCAAGGGCTTCGATATCGAGAGCATTGAGGTAGTCAATATAGATAGGCTTCATGCAATGTCCTTGGCCACCCGCCCATCCATATCAGGCCGCGGCGCGACACGGAAGTTTGTTGGATAAGCTCTGGACGGGGCCAGCCATATGCTGTTCAACGATGGTTCGTCATGACTGCCGTTCCCGACACCGAGGCCTCCGCCGCAACCGCCAGCAATGCGCGGCGCGTGGCGTTGATCGTTGCCATCGCGTTTTTCATGCAGCTGCTGGATTCGACGATCATCTCGACCTCGCTGCCGCAGATGGGACAATCCTTCGGCGTGACGGCGGTGGCGATGAGCATCGGCATCACCGCCTACATGCTGACCATGGCGGTGTTCGTGCCGCTGTCGGGCTGGCTTGCCGACCGCTTCGGCGCGCGCAACATCTTCCTGCTGGCGATTGTGCTGTTCACGCTGGCCTCGCTGGCCTGCGGCTTCTCGCAAAATCTGCCTCAGTTCGTTGCCGCCCGTGTCGTGCAAGGCCTGGGCAGCGCGCTGATGACGCCGGTCGGGCGCATTCTGGTGCTGCGCAATGCGTCGAAGTCGGAGCTGCTCAACGCCACGGCGCTGATCACCTGGCCGGCGTTGTTTGCGCCCGTGGTCGGGCCGGTGCTTGGCGGCTTCATCACAACCTATCTCTCCTGGCACTGGAATTTCTTCATCAACATCCCGCTTGGGCTGGTCGGGCTGGCGCTGGTCGCGCGCTTCATTCCGGGCGACCGCGCGGCCGATCCCAAGCCGCTGGATTGGCCGGGGTTTTTCCTCACGTCGCTGGGACTCGCGCTGCTGCTCTACGGCCTTGAGCGCATCGCACATCCGGAAGACGGCGCTTTGCCCGCCGTGCTGCTGATTGCCGCCGGCATCGTCATCGGCTGGCTGGCGGTGCGGCATCTCCGGCGCGCGCCGCATCCGCTGCTCGATCTCAGCGCGTTCAGGGTGCAGACCTTCGCCATCTCGACGCTTGCCGCCGGCACCATTTTTCGCGTGGCGATCAACGCCACGCCGTTCCTTTTGCCGCTGCTGTTTCAGGTCGGCTTTGGCCTTTCGCCGGTCGATGCCGGCTTGATGATCCTGGCCTACTTCCTCGGCAATCTCGGCATGAAGACGGTGACGACGCCGACGCTGCGGCGCTTTGGTTTTCGCACGGTCATGGTCGTCAACGGCCTGATCGCCTCGGCCTCGATCATGGCCTGCGCGGCGATCTCGCCGGAGACGCCGCAGGCGCTGGTGGTAGCGCTGATGCTGATCGCCGGCCTGACGCGCTCGATGCAGTTCACAGCGCTGAATACTCTGGCCTTCGCCGATATCGATGCGGCGCAGCGCAGCTCGGCGGCAACTTTGTCGTCCATGCTGCAGCAGATGTCGATGCTGTTCGGCGTAGCGGTGGCGGCTGCCATTCTGAACCTGTCGCAGATCGTCAGGCACCGGCCGGCGCTCGACCTCGTCGATTTTCGCATCGCCTTCCTGGTCATCGGCGCCATCGGGCTGGCGGCGGCGTTGCGGTTCCTCGTGCTGCCGCCCGGTGCAGGCGCCGAAGTTTCAGGCCACACGTCCAGGACCTGAATTCGCGATTTTCGCCGCTCAGGCGGCAATTAATTCCGCCTTGTGCTTTCGCCTCAGAACGGCACCTTCGCGCATACGCGCAATGGTGCAACCAAATGCCAAAAGCGCAGCCTTTTCCTAGGATTGCGCCAGTTCTAGCAATCGGTGCGTCCACTGGAAGATTATCACTGCCAACGGGTGTTCCGAGCGCGGATTCATTTGACGAAGCGGCGCCGAGCCGATTAGCTTTCTTCGGAAGGGGTGGCAGAGCTGCCATCGGGGCGAATGCAGACATGAACACGATTGGCTGGCCAAATGTCAGGAGCCTGAATCAGGAAGGCATTGTCTTTGCCATCGCCGTGGTGCTGTTCGTCGCCGCTGCCATTGGGCTGCCTGGTTTCATCGCTGCCAACAATCTCGTTGCCATCGTCCGCTCGGTGTCGGTGCTGGGCATTTTGGCGCTCGGCATGGCGGTCGTCATAATCGGCAGGGGCATCGACCTGTCGGCGGTGGCGATCATGGCGATGTCGGTCGCCTGGTATCTGCAATTGCTCAACGCCGGAACGCCTGATGGGCTCGCCTTCGCCTATGTGCTGGCAGGCGTGCTCGCCATCGGCCTGCTCAACGGTTTTCTCGTCGCCTATGCCGACGTGCCGGCGATCTTCGTGACGCTGGCGACCGGCTCCTTCGTCTTCGGCTATGTCCGCTCGCAACTGATCACGCAGGATGCGGTGCCGGTGCCTCAGGGCCATTGGGTGGAGTTGCTCGGCGGCCTGCGTTTCCTCGACATTCCGATCGAAGTGTTCGTCTTCGCCGGGCTCGCCTTCCTGTTCTTCCTGTTCCTGCGCTACACCAAATGGGGCCGCTACATCTATTTCGCCGGCGACAATCCGGTCGCCGCGCGCAACATCGGCATTCCGGTGCGGCCAATGCTGGTGCTGCGTTATGTGGTTTCGGCCTTCGTCGCGCTGATCGCCGGCCTGCTGACGGCGTCGAGCCTGCACTCGATCAACACCCGCGTCGTCAACTCGACGCTGCTCTATGACATCGTGCTGGTGGCGGTGATCGGCGGCATCGGCCTGTCCGGCGGGCGGGGCGGAGTGCGCAATGTGCTGGTGGGCGCTGCACTTATCGGCATCCTGTCGAACGCGATGACCATCATCGACATTCCGCTGCTCTATCAAAACCTGATCAAGGCGGCGATCCTGCTCGGAGCCATCATCGTCGACGGCATCATCAATCCGCGCGACGAACAGACCGCGCAGCAGGGCGACATCTAAGGGGTACCCGACGGGTCATGCGGACCGGCCGGCAATAAGTGAAAAACAGAGGATGTGACATGAAACTGATCAGAACACTGATGGCGGCCGCCACGGCGCTGGCCGCTACCGCCTTCGTCGCGCCGACCTTCGCCGCCGACGATCCGGGCCCGGCCGCATACGCGCAGGCGCTCAAGGGCAAGCGCGTCATGCTGGTGCCGCTGGCGATGGGCTTCGACCTTGCGCAGGGCTGGTCGCACTATCTGAAGACGGAAGTCGAGGCCTGGGGCGGCACCTTCGAAACACGCGATCCGAACTGGGTCGTCGATGCCGGCGCACAGGCGATCACCGACGCGATCTCGTCCGACACAAGGCCGGACGTGCTGATCATCCATGCGCCGGATCTCAACTCCTATTCCAAGCTGATGAAGAAGGCGCAGGCTGCCGGAACCTACGTCATACTGGTCGACAATCCCGCCAACTTCCCGGCCGACGCCTTTGTCGGCAGTGACTGGGACCGGCTCGGCCAACTCGAGGCCGAAGCGGCGATCAAGGGCTGCGGCGAGAATTCGTCGAAGAAGATCGGCCTAGTGCAGGGTGATCAGGCCAACTCGTCCAGTCTCTACCAGTATGCCGGCATCATGAAGGTGCTGGAGAAGCACCCCGACTTCAAAGTCGTGGCCAAGCCCGACTCCAACTGGGATCCGACGACGTCGCGCAACGTGACGACGACAATGCTGCAGCAGAACCCAGACATCTGCTCTATCATCGACTTCTGGGATGGCGACGCCACCGGCGCATCCGCCGCCATCCGCGACGCCAAGCTCGACGGCAAGGTCTTTTTGGTCACCACCGGCGGCGGCGAGAAGGCGGCCGATTGCGACAAATTGCAGGACGGAACTTACGGCGCCGTGGTGATGACCGATCTGGCTCGCCAGTCCGGCGACATGAACGCTATCATCAAGTTCCTGCTGCAGAGCGGCCAGCCGGCCGGCACGTCGCACACCTACATCTACACACTGGAGAAGGCTACGACCAAAGCCGACCTCAAGCCCGACAGCTGCTGGGACCTGAAGGCGCTGCAGGCCGAAGCGGCGGCGAAGTAAGCCGCGCTTTTCGACTGAAATAAACGAGGTGACTGGACAATCCGGTCACCTCGTTCCCGAATGGAATAGCAGCCGCCGATGTCCTTTCGCGAACGCCTCCAGTCCTGGCGCTACAATCTCGTGCCCGACCATCTGGTCGGCGAGATCCTGACAAAACGCTGGACCGACAACGCCATTCCGTTCCTGGCGCTGGTGGCGACGCTCAGCGTGTTCGGCTCGATCATTCCCGGCTTCTTCAAGCTGACCTCGCTGCAGGAATCGACCCGCCAACTCGGCGAGTTCTCGATGGTGGTCACCGGCATGACGGTGGTGATGCTGGGCGGCGGCATCGACCTGTCCGTCGGGTCGATCTTCGCGCTGTCCTGTTTCTCCGCCGTCTATGTCTTCTTCATCCTCGAACAGTCTATCTGGCTGGCGCTGGCGGCATCGCTTGCCACCGGGCTCATCTTCGGCGCCGTCAACGGCTACCTCGTCGGCTATCTCAGGCTGCGCGCCTTTCTGACTACGCTGGTCACCTTCATTTTTGGCCGGGCGCTGTTCGATATTCTCGTCACCACCTATGCCGCAGACGTGCAGCTTTCCCAGGCGACATCCGATGTGCTCGACTTCATCGGCGACAGCACCTTCTGGGGGCTTTCGGTCTCGGTGTGGCTGGCGATCATTCTTGCCATCGTCACTCATATCGCGCTGACGCGCTCACGGCCGGGCTGGCATGTGCTGGCGGTCGGCGGATCCAGGCGCTCGGCGCACAATGCCGGCATTCGCGTGCGCCGCACCGTGTTCATGACCTATGTCTTTTCCGGCTTCTGCGCCTCGATCGGCGGCTTCCTGATCGCTTGCCGCCTGAGTGGGGCAGGGCCGGGCACCGGCCTCAACCTTGAGATCATGGCGCTGACGGCGGCGGTGGTCGGCGGCGTCAGCCTGGGTGGTGGCCGCGGCTCGGTCATCAAGGGGCTGATGGGCGCCATCATCGTGCTGACCATGACCAACGGGCTGATCCGGCTGGGCTATGGCACCGGCACCAACCAGATGGTGCTGGGCATCATGCTGGCGGTGGCGGTGACGATCGACATCCGCTGGCTGAAGAACCGCCATAAGGTGCTCAACGAAGTCTATGTCGCGCCGGTCTATCTCAAGATGGGCGAGACACAGTCTGCGGTGCCGGGCTCAGGCACGCCCTACGCGCTCGACAACCGGCTGTCGGCGGCCGACCATATCGGGCTCGGCGAGTTGGAAGGGCCGGAAGACGTCATCCTCGACCGCGACGATCATCTCTATTGCGGCACGCGCCATGGCGAGATCGTCCGCTTCTTCGCGCCGGACTATGTGAAATCGGAGGTGTTTGCCCACATCGGCGGCTTTCCGCTGGGCCTGGCCTTCGACAAATCGGGCAATCTGATCAGCTGCGTCGGCGCCATGGGGCTCTATTCCGTCTCGCCGGATCGGGAAGTGAAGCGCCTGTCGGCCGAGACGTCGCGCTCCTGGACCTCGATCGTCGACGATGCGCGGCTGCGCGACCCCAATGATTGCGACATCGCGCCGGACGGGCGCATCTATTTCACTGACTCCACCAAGCGCTATGACGCGCACGATTGGGCGCTGGACTCGATCGAGAACCGCGCCACCGGCCGGCTGCTGGTCTATGACCCGAAGGACGGTTCGACGAAGACACTGCTCGACGGCTACCGCTACACCAATGGCGTGTGCATGGCGCATGACGGGAAGTCGCTGTTCTTCGCTGAGAGCTGGGCCTGCCGTGTGCATCGATACTGGCTGGAAGGGCCGAAAGCAGGCACCGCCGAATGCGTCATCCGCGACATGCCGGGCTATCCCGACAACATCAACCGGGCGTCGGACGGCAATTACTGGATGGCATGGCTCGGCATGCGCACGCCGAGCTTCGACCTGTCGCTGCGCCATCCCGATATGCGCAAGCGCATGACGCGCCGGCTGCCGCAGGACGAGTGGCTGTTCCCCAACATCAACACCGGCGGCGTGGTGAAATTCAACGACAAGGGTGGCATTGTCGAGGCGATGGGCGACCTCACCGGCGGCGCGCATCCGATGGTCACCTCGATGCGCGAGCACAAGGGTTTCCTGTTCGTCGGCGGCATCCTTAACAACCGCATCGGCCGCTACAAGATTGCGGGCGCCGACCCGAACTGGACCAGCTCCGCTTCTTATTGGGGAGCGAAGCCATGATCCTCAATCCGATCCTGGACATGTTTCGCGGCGAGGCCGTTACTATCCCGCCCCTCGACGGCGCCTTCCGGCCCAACACGCGGCTCGATGATGCGCCGGTTTTTGCCGGGCTGATCGAGCCCGACAATCTTCTGGTTGCCGATGGCCGGCTGCTCGTTTCCAGCGGCAATGCGGTATATTCGCTTGCCGCAGGGGTGGAGCCGAAGGTTGTCGGGACCTTTCTTTCCCCCATCACGGCGCTGGCTCTATCACTGTCGGGCGAACTGACGGTGGGGTTGGAAAGCGGCAAGCTGCTGGTTGCCGGCAAGGAGGTTTCGCTGCCGGCCGGCGTCAGCTGCATCACCGCGCTTGCCTATGCAGACGACGGCACGTTGTGGCTGGCCAATGGCTCGGCTGAGCACACGCCGTCGCAATGGGCCGCCGACCTGATGAAGAAGGGCGCGTCCGGTTCGCTTTGGAGGCGGGACGCGGCCGCCGCCGAGTTCCGCAAAGTGGCCGGCGATATCGCCTTTCCCTATGGGCTGCATCCCATTGGGCGGGATGTGCTGGTCAGCGAAAGCTGGCGCCATCAGCTCGTTCGCTTCGATGGTGCGACCGGTCGCCGCTCGACCGTGCTGACGCATCTGCCCGGCTATCCCGCGCGCCTCGCGCCGGCCGGCGATGGCGGCGCGTGGCTGGCTCTGTTCGCGCCACGCAACCGGCTGATCGAATTCGTTCTCCAGGAAACCCACTATCGGCGCGATATGCTAGACCAGGTGGCGCCGGCCTACTGGATCGCGCCGGCTTTGGCCTCCAATCGCAGCTTCCTCGAACCGCTGCAATGCGGCGGCATCCGCACCATGGGCATCCACAAGCCCTGGTCGCCGAGCCGCTCCTATGGGCTGGTGGTCAGGCTCGATCAAAACATGCAGCCGCAATTCAGCCTGCACAGCCGCGCCGACGGCACGCGCCATGGCATCTGCAGCGTGGCGGAAACGGACGGCCGCCTGTTCATCGCCTCCAGGGGCGGCGATTGCGTGCTGGCCATCGACGCAGGAGGTCTCTGATGGAACCGATCGTGCGCCTGGAAAACGTCACCAAAAACTATCGCGGCGTGCCCGCGGTCAGACAAGTCAGCTTCGAACTGCGCAAGGGCGAAATCCACGCGCTGCTCGGCGAGAATGGCGCCGGAAAATCGACGCTGACCAAGATCATTGCCGGCGTCGTCGACGCCACTTCCGGCAAGATGTTCCACAAGGGCGTCGAGATCGCCTATGCCTCGCCGCATGCGGCGCTTGAGGCGGGCATCGCCATGGTGTTCCAGGAGACCAGCCTTGTGCCGTCGATGACGGTGGCGCAGAACCTCTATCTCGGCACCGAAAAGTTTCTCAACCGGCTGCGCGGCACCTACATTTCGGCGCAGCAATTCCTGCAATCGCTGAATTTTCCCGTCGATCCGAACGCCATGGTGGCGACGCTGGGCGCGGCCAAGCGTCAGATGGTCGAAATCGCGCGCGCCGTTCACCACAATGCCGAGATCATCATCTTCGACGAGCCGACAGCGACGCTGACACCGGAGGAGAAGCGCCACTTCTTCGCGCTGATCCGGCGGCTGAAGGCGAACGCCGTCTCGATCGTCTTCATCAGCCATGCATTGGAAGAGGCGCTGATGATCGCCGACCGCATCACAATCCTGCGCGATGGCGAACTGGTGATCACCGACGACACATCGGCCTTCGACCGCGACAAGATCGTCGCCGCCATGGTCGGGCGTACGTTGTCGGGACAGATCTACCGCCAGCGCGACGAGGCCAGGCTGCGCAAGGCCGGCAAGAAGGTGCTGTCGGTGCAGGACATTTCGATGAGCAATGTCGTGCGCAACACCTCCTTCTCGATCTTCGAGGGACAGATCACCGGCGTGTTCGGGCTGATCGGCTCCGGCCGCACCGAGAGCTTCAAGATCGTCTCCGGCATCTACAAGCGCGATTTTTTGCGCGGTGGCGCGATTGAACTCAACGACAGGCCGGTGCGCTATCTCGTGCCCAGTGAGGCGGTCGCCGACGGCATCGTCTATGTTACCGAGGACCGCAAGAGCGAGGGCATTTTCGAGACGATGGGCATCGCCGAGAACCTGTTCGGCGGGCTGCTGGCAGCGGGCCGCGAAAAGGCCTGGGTGATCAACCAGCAGGAGATGCGCACGCTTTCCGCTGAATGGACGAAGACGCTGAACATCAAGGCGATCAACGACAATGCCCGCGTGGTCGAGCTTTCCGGCGGCAACCAGCAAAAGGTGGTGATCGGCAAGGGGCTGGTGCAGCAGCCGCGTATCGTGATCTTCGACGAGCCGACGCGCGGCGTCGATGTCGGCGCCATCGCCGAGATCCACCAGATCATCAACCGGCTGGCCGATGAGGGGCTGGCCGTGGTGGTGATCTCGTCCTACCTGCCGGAAATCATGAACCTGTCGGATCGGATTCTGGTGTGCCGACAGGGGCGCATCGTCGAGGAGTTCTCGCCGGCGGAGGCGACGGAGGAGAAGATCATGTATGCGGCAGTTCATTAGGTTGCCGGTCGGTGTTTGACGGTGCGCATAGGTCACCAATTGGCGAAGGTTTCAGCGCCCTGTCATCCTTGGGTCTCCGCGACGGCGCTTCGCGCCTGCTTCGCCCGTGAATGACGAAGCTGAGATGCTTCGGCCAATCGCCATGGTTCTGTCAGCATCAAAAACTGAATCGGAATAGCCGGTTAGCCGCCCTTGCTCGAAACCTGATTCAACTACCTGATCCACCGATTCAACGAAAGGAAATGCCATGGCCGCCACAAAACTCCTCAGCGATGCCGAGGTCGAAAAAATCCCGGTAGCGAAGGCTGTGTTCGACGACATCCGCGCGACGCGCAAATCGGACTTCGTCAATAATTTCTGGCGTGGGCTCGCCAACGATCCGGCCTTGCTGAAACGGACATGGGAACAGGTGAAGGTGGTGATGGCCACGGAGAGCGCGATCGACCCGCTGACCAAGGAGATGATCTACATTGCTGTCTCCACCGCCAATGGCTGCTCCTACTGCGTCCACTCGCATACGGCAGCTGCCCGCGCCAAAGGCATGACCGATGCGCAGCATGGCGAGCTGGTGTCGATCATCGGGCTGGCCGGGCAGACCAACCATCTGGTGACTGCGATGCAGATTCCGGTCGATCCGCAGTTCGACTTAAAGTAGGCAGTCGCGCGCCTTGCCTCCTCCCCCTGCGGGGGAAGTGACGGCGCCCGCTCTACACCGGTCGGTACACTTTCTCCGCCGTGTTCCAGAAGATGTCCGCCTCGGCGGCCGCGCCATGCTTGCCCACCGCGGCGCGGTGCGCCTTGATTAGTTCGGCGTGGCTGGTCCAGAGTTTTTCGATCGGGAAGTTGGAGCCGAACATCAGGTGGTCAGCGCCCAGAATGTCGATTGCATTGTCGACGATGTAGGCAATCAACGCCGGATCGTTGCGGTGGACGAAGGTGCCGAGGCCCGACAGCTTGGCGTAGAAGTTCGGCGCTGTTGATAGAGTACGGAGGCCGGCTTTCCAGGCCTCGATCGTCTCAGCCTCCATGCCGGTCAGCATGCCGGCATGGGTGAGGATGAAGTTGGTCTGCGGGTTCTCGCCGACCAGCGTCAGCCCGTCCTTCATCTGGGCGGGGAAAAGCTGCAGGTCGAAGGACAGGCCATAATCTTTCAGCCGCGCGACATTAGCGCGTACCTTGGGGTCGATGACTTGATCGGCCGAGGCAGCGAAGCGGAAGGCCGGCGTCTCGTGCCAGTGCAACTGCATGCGCACGCCGCGCAACAGTTTGTACTTCATAAGCCGGTCGATCTGGTGGCGCACGTCGTCCACGGTCATGTCGGCATAGCCGACGATGGCATGCGGCCAGCCGGTTTCATCAGCGGTCTTTTGCAGGAAGGCGACTTCCTTCTCGAAATCCTCCTTGACCCAGTTGGTCTGGACATAGACGGCCTTTTCGACGCCGGAGCCCTTCTGGTCTTCGAAGAACTCCGTGATGGGATAGTCGCGGCGGATCGGCTCGTACGGGCCGAAGATGCGCGGCACCATCGGCCCGACCAGCCAGGGCTGGTCTTGCTGGCGCCAGATGTGGAAATGCGCGTCGATGGCTTTCTGCATCACGATACCCTTTTCCAGATTGCCGACGCCGCCGGGGCCGGGCGGGCGAGCGACAGGATGAAATCGGTGAGACTCCTGAGCGACGAGCCGTCGATGAGATCGTCGAGATCAGGCAGGATGGCGCGGAGTGCCGCCGTCGCCGGCTGGAAGCGCGGGTCGCCGGCCAAGGGTGTCGCCAGCGAAAGCCGGAAGGCGCGCGCACTCAGTCGGCGTATCGCCGTTTCGAGATTGGCATGGTCGCCGCGCTCCAGCGCGTCCGACAGGATGATCACAGCGGCACCGCGCGCGAAGGCTGAGAAGCGCGGCACCGAGAGGAAGGCGAGCAGGGTCGGTCCCATGCGCGTGCCGCCGTCCCAGTCGTCTACGAGTGCCGCCGCTCGGGCGAGAGCCTGGTCGCGATCGCGGATACGCAGTGCGGACGTGATGCGGGTGAGCCGCGTGCCGAAGGTGAAGATTTCGGCACGGTCAGCGCCTTGTACGGCGGCGTGCGCCAGTTTGAGATAATCCGACGTGTGCAGCTTCATCGAGCCGGAAACATCGATCAGGATCAGCAGCTTGCGCGAAACGGTCTGGCGGCGGCGGAGCTGCGGCGAGGGGATGTCGCCATCGGCGCTGACGATTTCCCTGAGCGAGCGGCGCAGGTCGAGCTTGCCGCGCGAATGGGTGCGCACGGTGCGCAATGAGCGGCGGGCGGGCAGGGCTGAAGCGAGCTTGCGGCGGAAGGGCCCAAGGCCATCGTCGTCGCGGAGGAAATCGCGGCTGCTGAGCTGTTCGATTGCCGACGACAGCTCGCCGCCTTTCTCCTGGCGCGTGGTCTGTTTCTCCTCCTGGCGCGTGCCGCCATCGTCCTTGATGCGGGTTTCCTCGTCGTCTTCGCCTTCGACGGAGGGTTGGCCATCGCCATGGAAGTGATTGCGAAAATGCGCCTCGAATTCGCCGCGGCGATCGGGCGGGGGGGCAAGCGTTGCGAGCGCCGCCTCGCGGATGTCGGCCATCGAGCGGGGGCCGAGCAGGGTGACCGCCTGCATGAAGCTGGAGACCTGCTCGGGGGCGACGGCAAAGGCGTGGTGGCGCAGCAGCCGGGCGAAGTGGAGGAAGGGCGCGGAGGCGAGAGGAAGGGTTCCCTGACGCATCATTCCTTCCCGCCCCCCTCTGTCCTGCCGGACATCTCCCCCTCAAGGGGGGAGATTGGCGGCTTCGGCGCCTTGCTCAGGTCTGCAACTCTGGAAATTGGCGAAAGCCACAATGACAGCTGATCTCCCCCCTTGAGGGGGAGATGTCCGGCAGGACAGAGGGGGGCGCTGTCCCGCCGGCGTTGCGCATTGCCGAAGTCCCGGCTCACCCCAGCGCCTCCTCGACAATCTGGCCAAGCTCCGGCGCGATCGCGGACAAATCCTCCTCGTCCTTGATA
>NZ_JAMYVF010000041.1:0-17905 GCF_040323735.1 Mesorhizobium sp. M0029 | reverse complement strand
CAAGGGCCTCACGCCCTTTGAATACATCTGCAAAATCTGGACAAAAGAGCCCGAACGATTCAGGCTCGATCCAACCCATCAAACCTTGGGACTAAACACCTAGTCTTCGCCCCGCCCGGTTCCTCCTTGGCCGAATTGGCGGCAGTGGCCGGCCTGCGCTGGGCGATCGAGGAGCAGCCGCCGACGTCCCTTGCCGCCACAGACCGTTTGCAGCTTGGTGGTCAGTCCGCCTCGGCTGCGTCCGATACATCGGGATAGAGCCCCTTTTTAAGGAGGCTGGCGGCAGTGCGATGCGCTTTGAGATGGGTGGCATCGATCATCAGATTGTCCGTTTCGCCGCCCTGCGCGGCCAGCTCCGCCAGAATGCGGTTGAACACACCCAGCCGACTCCAGCGGATGAAGAGGTTGTAGATGGTCTTGTGCGGACCGTAGTCGGAAGGGACATCTCGCCAGTGAAGACCATTGCGGATCACGAACAGGATGCCGCTCAGCACCCGGTGGTCATCTACATGCGGCACACCATGCGACAAAGGAAATAGGGCTCGATCCGGCGCATCTGCTCCGGCGTGAACATCAGCAAATCACTCAAGGCGGCACCTCCTGCCACCTTGAATCACCCAACAGAGATCAATTCAACAAATGGGTCCTGACCCTAGATGACGATTAGGCTCCGTTCATTTTTTGGCGTGACACGCTCTACGCCATTCGCGGTGACGACAACGGTTTCGCTGATACAGAAGCCACCCCCATCATCTGCAAGCATGTGGAAAGCCATACCTTCTTTGACCTCCCAGTCGTGGGTATCGTTGAAATCAAGCGTTTCCCACTCTGCTGTCTTGGGCGGAAAGCCGATGCCGGTCGAATAGCCGCTACGGTTAGGAAACACCGGCTTAATTGCTTTGATCGGCCCGCGAACAAGCGCATCAACTGCTCGACTAGATGCCCCTGGCTTCAATGCAGCTAAAGATTCGTCTTGAGCTCGTATCACGACCTCCATATTGCGGCGTTTTTCAACACTGGGTTCGCCAATAGAGATCGTTCGAATCTGTGTTGCATGGTATCGCTCAACACAGCCGTATAGTTCGAACCAGGCTAGTTCGCCGGATACGATTGGCTTGTTCGTCCAATTGGCATGACCGACCCCGGCACGGTGCCCCGACACGATGTGATGCGGAAGGCCGGTATATTCACAGCCGGCTGAGACGCCAGCCTGGTACACGGCAGCAGCAACTTCGGCTTCTGTAACGCCACGACGCACCGTCTCGACCGCAGCGCGGATTTCCACCTCGGCAATCAGTCCGGCCTGCCGAATGTAGGCCAGTTCTTGGGGAGATTTGATGTGGCGAATTCGGTTTACGAGGTAGCTAGTGTCAACAAACCGTGCAGTAGGAAGCTTTTTGGCCAGTTCCTCTGCAACCCTTGCCGTCAGAAACCAACTCGACTTTTCCAGACCGATAACCGCGTCTACGCCGCCCAACTTCCGAACGACGTCTACAGTTCGCTGAACGACGTCGTCGCCTTCCTTCCAGGTTTCATAGTGACCTAGCCAGGAATATTCTTTAATATTGCCTCGCTCGATGAACCGGATAAGAATTGTCGGCTCTTTCGCGCTCTCCGTCACCATGAGGGTCTGATAAGCAAAGTAGCCTGACGTCTGATACCCGGTCAGGTAGTAGATATTCTCTGGCGAGTGAATTAGCAGAACATCGACCCCGCGAGAGCGCATTTCGTCCTGCGTTTTGCGGAGTCGAGCTTGAAATTCTTCGGTCGAGAAGGCTTGAATACGGCCTGGCATGCGTGATTTCCTTTCATCGAGATAGTGAGGATTGAGTAGAGAACTCTTAAACCGGCATACTTTGCAGCCGGAAAAGTCTAGCTGATGCCCGCTGGATACGTGAGTAATCTAGGTTCTCGTCCATGTCCCCGTCATGGCTGGTCGCCTTGCCTGATTCCGCTTCATCCAAATCGGCCGCACGCATAGGCACCGGCTTCCGGCGGCACGGATTTCCCCTCGACCAGATCTGCGACGAGCTTGGCGGAGCGCGGTGCACCGCACAGTCCCCAGTGGCTGTGACCGAAATTGAAGAACGCATTCCCGAACCGAGGCGCGCGATCGATTACGGGAAGGCTGTCAGGGAGTGATGGGCGGGCGCCCATCCATCGGGTGCGGTTCCCGACAAGCGGCTCCTCGAACATTGCCGCTGCCGCACGAGAAAGAGCCTCAGCCCTGCGCCAGTTTGGCGGCGCATCGGCATCGGCAAGTTCCACCGTGCCTGTTATCTGCAAGCCCGTCTCCATGGAGGTCACACCAAAACCGCGACTTCCATTCGCGACCTTGTGGTTCAGGCGGATGGGGCTTTCGGTGTAGGTGACGTGATAGCCGCGCTCCGCAACAAGGGGTAGACGTACACCGAGTTGCGCTGCGAACTCGCGCGACCAGACGCCCGTGCAGAGAACTAGACGATTTAGGGGGAGAGACTGACTACGCGTCCGCAACCCACGCACCTCGCCATCCGCGAGTTCGAAGCCGATTGCCTCGGCCCGATGAAATGAACCGCCTGCTGCGGTGAATTTGTCGAACAGAGTGTCGACCAACCGCTTGGGATTGACCGTATGTCCGTTGCCAGGTAGCAGCGTGGCACGTCGGAATCTCCGACTTAGCGATGGCTCAATTTCAGTCAATTCATCAGCACTGACAATGCGAGAAGAGATGCCTAACTCACGTCGGAATTCCTCCGCAACCAGCTCGTTACGACTCGGTGTTGCTGACTCGTATACGTAGAGAGAGCCTTGTTCGCGCACGAGATCGTCATAGAGACCCGGGCCGAGCATGTCGCGATAGCCCTCCAGGCAGCCGTACTGTATAAAGCGCAATCCCAGAGCGGAGCGACGCGCTGCCCTCATGCTGCTTGCGCTAATCCAGCGGAGAATCCACGGCACGGAGCGCAGCGCCCAGCCGGGATTGATGGTTATGGGACCGTCGGGATCGAAGTACCATTTCGGAATCTTGCGCATGATGCCAGGCAAGGCGAAAGGCGTGCAGGCGTCCGCGCCGATGGCACCCCCATTGCCGAAAGAGCAACCGGCTGCCGGCCCCTCCCGATCGACCAAAAGGGTGTTATGACCGCGCCGCTGCAACTCAAGCGCCATGGTAACGCCGACAATACCCGCCCCAAGGACAACCACGTCCGCGATTTGGAGGCCAGCCTCATCCGTGAATCTGTGTGACATCGGTGCTAACCTGTCTTTCGTGCTAACTTATCTTTCGTGCGGGGCAAAACAGCATAGCTGTAGACCACGCCAACGACCCCGAAACCAAGCAGTCGAAAAAACTGTTTTAATATTTTGCTCCCGTTGGCGCAGAGAGCGACCAATCGTGTCGGTCCATGTCCTTCAGGGGACCACAGTGTAGGGAAACGCTGCTGCTGCAGCCGCAGGCTGCTCGCCGGTAAACCAGCCCAGAACATTTCCGGACGCAAACAGTGCCGCTGCGCAAGCCGCCAATGGCTTTCTAGCCACTCCCAGGACTGGGCGAAGAATTGACACTTAGCTTCTCCTGAGTGATGGCTGCATCGACGTTCCGCGGAAGAACTCGTTATCGGCGAGACCGAACCAGCTCCGCGAGACCATAATCAGCCCCGTCATGCTCGTCACCAGAGAGTCCGGAGGTCGATAAGGAGGCAAGTGGCGAGCACCTTCAGGCTGCATCCGACCGCGAATTCGCTTATGAACTGTGTCCCGCAGGTCGCTCCCCGGTTAAAGCCGGGGAGCGCTCAGGCGCATGGGTAGTCCCGTTGTTTCAACCCTTGCAAGCTTCGGCAGCCGTAATCGTGCCGGACGGTACCATCGCCTTGGTGAAGCCGTATTTCGTCACCGACTTAATCATCTCGTCGGAGCCGAGGTAGTCTTTCAGCACGGCATTGAAGGCGTCGACCGAAGCCTGCTCGTTAAGCGCGAAAGCCAACCCGGCATAGGCGGGGGGCATGGACGAGGTGTACGGGTCAGCCAGCTCGACACTATCATCCTTTTTGGCAATATTCGTGATGACGAAGATGTCGCCGGCGCCGGCGGCAGCACGGCCGGTCTTCACAGCCTGGACGATCTCCGCCATTCCGGCGACCTGCATAATCTTGTCGTCGGCGATGCCGACTTTTTTTGCGATGGCCACCGTGCTCCAGCCAGCGCCGGTGACAAAAGTGAGACCCTTGGCGCGCAGATCTTCATAGGAATGGACCCCTTTCGGGTTGCCGTTCTGCACAATCAGCCCGTCGGGGGACGTGACGATCGGATTAGTGAACAGCACGTTGCGGCAACGCTCTGGAAGGATAAACATACCGCCGGTGATGATGTCGACCGCCTTGGTGGAAGGTGCCTGAGATGCACCGGAAGCTTCGCCGCGATCTCGTCGTCGGTCAGATCATCGAGCAGCTTGAGCTTGGTGCGGCCCCGGCGATAGACGAGGACGGTTCGCTTGCAGCGATGCTCGGGAGAGAAGCGCTCGCTTGCGTATCCGCGATAGTCGTCCTGGGTGGCGCTCCAGATATGCTCGAGGCGCTCTTCATGCGTGATCGCGTTCACCGGCCGGGATTCGCGTTCGGCGTCCCACGTCTTGATCGGCGAACCGGCCTGGGCGAGTTCGCAATAGGCCTGGAAGTAGCTCAGCCTTATGTCGATGCTGAGCCGGTAGAACAGGCTGATGACGCTGCCGGTGAGGAATTCGCCGAGCGCGAACAATCCCCGCGCAGCCAGAGCGGCGGCAGGATGTGGAGCATGTCGGCGTGCTCGGCCGTCCGATCTCGAACCATTCGCCGGCGAAGACGCCTAGCATGTCGTCGACGTCGAGAAATCTGCCCGTCGAAGGCCACCGAGGCACCGATGCCAATGGTCTACAATCTCTCCGGTGACTCGGCGGGCGAGCGTCTCGGGGATCTTCTCCAGCACGACAGCAAAGACGCCCACTTCGGCCACTGCAACCGCGTCGCGCGACGCGCTGTGCATCCCCGCTCTAGAGTGTCGACCCATCGCGGTGGCAAGCCCGCCGCCATTGCTTGCCTCATAAGGCTATATCTGTAGAGGGAGTGCTGCGCCTCTCATCTGGAGGCATGACCGCAAAAATGAGCTCGCATCGGCGATGCTGGGTGTAAGCCCGGCGAGTACAAGTGCATGCCATAGCGTCACTTGGTTAGCGGTGATGACCGCCCGACCAGAAATGGCTTCGAAATATTCCGCGCATTTCAACGAACTGACTGAAGTACACGGAATCAAAATTGGATCAGTGGAAGGGGGCGTCAACGAGGTGAACTCTGCCAGTTCGGCTGCGCAGTCTATGTCGAATGCTCGTCCGCTCGGGGGTTGCCTCATATGCCCGACGCTTCCCACGCTGATACCTACATCAGAGAGAAAATTGACGAATAGTTCTGTGATTTCAGGGTCATAAGGGGACAGAATATCAACTCGCTTCACCCCGAGAACGTCAAGTGCGGCCAAAAACGCCATTGAGGTGCTCGAAGCGAGTGCGCCAGCACTTTCAGAAATCAGTTGAACTTGGCGCTGTGCGTACTGGATTCCCCCGAAAAAACCAGCACTCGTACAGGCAAATACGACCGAATGGCATCCCTTGTTCCCTAACTGACGCGCAGCCGCCGAAAGTGCGTTTTCCGCGGCCCAGTACTCGCAAAGTTCAACTTCAGTGGCTGCAAGCGACGCAGGAGTCTCGCACTGCTGGAGACACAAAATGTACTCGATGTTCTTCATGTTGTGATCAGCGAGCCAATTGGTGATGAGGCGATGGTCAGTTAGTTCATAAGGGAACGCTCCATCATCAGGAAAGATAACCCCTATTCTCGTCTTTGAAGTGCATTGCATTTCATGTCTCCTCTCTGTTGGACAAGTATAGGCGCTTCGTCGCGGGCGCCCCTCTCATCAAGCCAGGGGACATCAATGTCCGCGCTCGCTCGCTTCAGCATGTTGAAAGCGCACTCGCGAGCGGCTTCGCCAGCCCCGAGCTACACGATCAGGTGCGAAACGCCCACTAGAGGCCGATTACCCGACGCGTAACCAACACTACGGCCTCGTTGGCGAAGACGATCCTGCCTCAGGACGTATCATGTTGCCATCCGAGTAAGCGCAAGATTAGCCTCCGCAGTAATCTGGCCTCGACGCTCTGCAGCCGGAGCACGCACATGGCAGGCCACGACCCGCCCGTTAGCCATCGGCACCAGAGGCGGCAGTTCGATGCGACAACGCTCGACCGCGAGAGGGCAGCGCGGGTGAAACGCGCACCCGCTTGGCGGATTGATAGGGCTTGGCACCTCGCCTTCAACGGGCATTACCACCCGAGCCCGCGTCGGATCCGGCACAGGTGCGGCCGCGATCAGCGCCTCGGTGTAGGGATGGACCGGCTTGGCAAACAGCGTCTCGCAGGGCGCGAGTTCCACGATTCGTCCCAGATACATGACGGCGACGCGATGCGCGATATGCTCCACGACACCAAGATCGTGCGAGATGAAGACGAAGGCGATGCCCATCTCCTGCTGGAGATCCAGAAGCAGATTCAGAATCTGTGCCTGCACGGAGACGTCGAGGGCTGACACCGCTTCGTCGGCGATCATGAGCGAGGGGTTGAGCGACAGGGCGCGTGCAATGCCGAGCCGCTGGCGCTGACCGCCCGACAATTCGGAAGGGAGCCTGTGCATCATTTCGGGCGACATTCCGACTTTTCGGAGAAGGTCCGCGGCAAGCGCGTTGCGCTGCTTACGGCTGAGACGTTCAAAATTCTCGACGGGTTCGGTGATAATCTGTCCGGCAGTAAGGCGCGGATTCAGCGATGAGTAAGGATCCTGAAAGACCATCTGCATTCGACGGCGCCACGCGTGAAGCGCGTCTTTCTTGAGACCTGCAATGTCGGTTCCGTCAATCAACACGCGACCACCCGTCGGCTCGACGAGCCGCATCAAGAGCCGCGCCACGGTGGACTTGCCACACCCGGATTCGCCGACAATGCAGAGCGTCTCGCCCGCATCAACGGTGAAGGATACATCCTCCACCGCCCGGATTACCGGAATGATCTTTTTCAGGAATCCTGCACTGAGCGGATAATGCTTGGTCAGATTCTCGACTTTGAGCAGAGGACCGTTCATGCGCCCATCACCTCTTCTGCGCGCCAGCAAGCTGCGGCGTGCCTCGACCCGACATCACGCAGGACGGGCGTCCTTTCGCGGCAGATGTCGATAGCGAACGGGCAGCGAGGCGCGAAGCTGCACCCGATAATGGGCTCGCGCAGGCTTGGCACGATGCCGGGAATTTCCGGAAGGCGGCGCTGTCGGCCGCGCCGCCGGTCAGGCACCGATCGCATAAGGCCCTGGGTGTAGGGATGCGCCGGTCGTGCAAACAGATCGATGACGTTGGCCTGTTCCACGATCCGGCCGGCATACATCACGATCACGCGCTGGCAGGTCTCGGCTACAACGCCCAGATCATGCGTGATGAACATCACGGCCGTTCCCGTGCGCTCTTTCAGATCGACGATGAGCCGCAGGATCTGCGCCTGGATTGTGACATCGAGCGCAGTCGTCGGCTCGTCGGCAATCAACAGGTCAGGCGAGCAGGCCAGAGCCATGGCGATCATGGCGCGCTGGCGCATCCCGCCCGACATTTCATGCGGATAGTTGCCGACGCGCCGTTCCGGGTCCGCGATGCGTACGAGCCGCAGCATCTCTTCTGCTTTCTTCATGGCCGCAGAGCGAGATGCTTCCGTGTGGATCTGCACTGCTTCGGCAATCTGGTGGCCGACCGTATAGACCGGGTTCAGGCTCGTCATCGGCTCCTGGAAGATCATGGCGATCTGGTCGCCGCGGATCTTTCGCATCTCCCGGTCGGACAGCTCAAGGAGGTCGCGTCCGTGAAAGCGGATCTCGCCCCCGACGATCTTGGCGGACAGCTTCGGCAGCAGGCGAAGGATGGAGAGGGCAGTGACGCTTTTCCCGCATCCCGATTCGCCAACAATGCCGAGCGTCTCGCCTTTCTTCACCTGAAAGCTGATGCCGGTGAGCGCGCGGGTGACGCTTTCCTCGCCGTAAAAGTGTGTCTCAAGGTCTCGGATATCGAGAAGCACGTCGTTCCCTGCGGTTTCATGCATTTGCATGTCAACGCCTCCGCTTTGAGCGGGGATCGAACATGTCACGCAAACCATCCCCTAGCAGGTTGACGGCAAAGACGGTGACGGCAAGGCAGATGCCAGGGGCGAAGAGCGTCATTGGCGCGATGGCGAGATACAGGCGCGAACTGGCGATCATATTACCCCAGCTCGGGATGTCGGGCGGTACGCCCACACCGAGGAAGCTCAGTCCAGCCTCCGTTAGGATCGCGCTGGCGCAAACGGTAGCGCCCTGGACCATCAGCGCAGGAATGGTGCTCGGCAGGATATGCCGACAGAGGACCCTGGGCAGCCGCGCACCGCCGCAGATTGCGGCCTCGACATAGGGACGCTCGCGAACACCCAGAACCACCGAACGAACCAGCCGCGCGACGGCTGGCGTCTCCGGGATCGCTATGGCGACGATGAGGATGGCGATTCCGGGGCCCGTCACAGAAATAAGAGCAATTGCCAGCAGTATTGTCGGGATCGACATTAGGCCGTCCATGACCCGCATGACGACGTTGTCGAAGCCGCGGCTGTAACCTGCGATGACACCGATCAGGAGCCCGGCCACAGCCGCGGTCGCTGCCGACAGCAGCCCCACCATGAGGGAGATGCGAGCGCCGAAGATCGTCCGCGCAAACACGTCCCGGCCCAGATTGTCGCTCCCAAACCACATTTCGCCGGAAGGCTGCTGGAGACGCTTGAATGGATCCATGGTCACTGGATCGCCGGCGTAAAGCGGGGCGGCGAGCGCTAGAACGATCAGCAGCGCCAGGAGGCCGCCGCCGATCAGGACCAGCGGATGCCGTCTTGCCAGCCGGGCAAAATCGAAACGTCTCAGCGCGGCCGTCGGCGCTGCTTCAACTCGTGCGGATAGGAGCGTCATATCAGTACCGGATCCGGGGATCGATCAGCGTATAGGCTAGATCGACCGCGAGGTTGACAAGGACGTACAGACCTGAAGTTAGAATGAGCACGCCCTGGATGATGGGATAGTCGCGGCTGTTGATCGCATCCACGACCAGTCGACCGATACCGGGGATGTTGAATACGGTTTCCGTGAGGACGACTCCGCCGATCATATACGCGAAGCTTACGCCGATGACGGTCAGAATTGGCACGCCGGCATTCTTTAAGGCATGGTGGAAAAGCATGGAATAGGACGAAGCGCCCTTGGCGGCGGCCGTTCGCATGTAGTCTTCCGACAGCACCTCCAGCATGCTCGCTCGCGTCACCCGGGCGATGAACGCAATGAAGCCAAAACTAAGAGCCACCGTGGGAAGGATCAGGTGCATGAACCACGGCCCGAGGCCTTCTTGGACGGGCCGATATCCCTGAACCGGCAGCCAATGTGTCTTGATCGCGAAGAAGTAGATAAGAAAATAGCCGATGACAAAGACCGGGACCGAATAGCCAAATGCAGAAAAGGCCGCAAGCAAGCGATCGACGAGCCCGCCAGTTCGCCACGCCGCAAGGATGCCGAAAGAGACCCCAATCGTCACCGAGACGATGATCGTAAGGATAGACAGGGAAATGGTCGGTTCAAGTCGCTGCGAGATGAGCTCGATAACCGGCAAACCAGAAAAAATTGACATCCCAAAGTCACCGCTGAGGACGCCCAACGCCCAATGTGCGAACTGAACCGGCATGGCTTCGTTCAGTCCTAGCTGCTCGCGGATAGCGGCGACCGCCTCCGCCGTGGCCGACTTGCCGGCGATCATGGCCGCCGGGTCGCCGGGCGCGAGCCTGAGAAGCAGGAACACGAAGATCCCCACCATCGCCATGACGGCGATGGTGGAAACACACCTTCGTAGGATGTAAATGCCCATTATGGCTTCAGGCTCTCTGCATATTCCACATCGGATGGAGGAACGGCGCACTGACAATACCGGTGAGGCTCTTACGGCGCCCAATGGCATCGATAAATTGGCACAGCCTAACGTCGCCCACGAAGTCCCACCAGACTTTCTGCATCTCGCGTGCTAAAGATTTGCGCTCCTCAAGCGTCTCGACACTAGCCCACTTCGCCCGCAGTGCTTCGTATTCATCGTTCTTTGGCCAGCCAACCCAAGCCGCATCGCCACTCGCAACCAGGAAAGGTGAAGCGAGGGGATTACCAAGTGCATTGTCATACTCGTTGGTGATATGTATGCTCCAGCCACCCTGCTCGACTGGGTCCTTTTTTTGCCGGCGTGCAGTAACGCCGCCCCAGTCGCTCGGCGCGAGTTCGGCGTTAATTCCGATTTTTTGTAAAGCTTGTGCCAGTAGCTGTGCAGCGCTATCGGCCTGCGGCCAGTCTGTAGACTGGAGAATAACGACCTTCTCGCCGGCGTATCCAGCCTCCTGGAAGAGCTGCTTAGCTCTTTCCGGATCGCCACCCTTCTTGTACCATCCCGTGTTCTCGTCGTTCGAAACGGGGCTAGTGTTGCCGAATATGGAAGTAACCGTCCGGCCGTATTTTGGATCGGGGCTCACGACGCCGATAAACGCCTCTTGATCAACAAGGTGAAGCATTGCTTGGCGTGCTTTCACGTTGTTGAACGGCTTTTGAAGATGGTTCATCCGCATTATTAGGTCAGATCCTGACGTATTCATAACCTCCAGTACCAGGTTGGGATCGCTCTCGATCAAGGGGTAAAGATCGGCGGACGGAAACACAAAGATATCTATCTCACCCGCTTGCAACGCAGCGAAAGAAGTTTGTTGGTCGGGAATAACATTCCAGATGGCCTGGTCAACTTTCACAATCTTTCCGCCGGCTAATCCGTCGGGCGCCTCCTGACGGGGCACGTACTTATCATTTCGATCGTAAGTGAAGCTCACGCCAGGCCTGGCGAGCTCCTGGTTGAACTTGAACGGCCCTGACCCGATGTTCGCGGTCACAAGCTCAGAAGAAGGGCGATTCGCGTCCTGCTCCCGCATCATGAAGGGGAGCGGGGTCGTGACTCCCGCGAGAATATCCAGGAGGATACCCAGCGGCTCCTTCAGCGCGATAGTAAAAATCCTATCGTCTTTCTTTGAGATGTCCTTGGCACTCGCCGTAAGGAGTTGTCCGCCGGGGGCTACCCCACCCCAGCGACGGATAGATGCCACACAATCCGCGGCGGTGACAGGGGTGCCATCGTGCCAGCCTAGACCATCTCGCAGTTGGAAGGTATAGGTCCGCTTGTCGTCTGAAACGCCCCACTTCTCCACCATTTGTGGCTGCGGTATGAGCTTGGAGTCTACCGCGAACAGGGTGTCGTAAATCGCCAGTCCATGGTCGGCTGTATCGCCCTCCGTTGACGCAACTGGGTCGAACACGCGGAGATCATTGAGTTTTGCTAATCTGACCGTCCGTGCTCCAGTTGGTGCTGTCTGCGCCCGAACAATCGCCGGCATCGACAAAGCCGTTCCTGCTGCAAGGCCCACCTTAAATAGATCGCGTCGAGAAATCGTCATTTGCATTCCCCTTTTCTTTGTTTTGCGGTTATCGGCCGTCATTGATCCACGGCGTGAATGATACCGGTTGTATGAGTTCTGCGGCCTAGGGCAATTGCTCGATCCATGCTAGTCAGCGAACGGGCAAGAGTCAGTATATGTGCGTTGGTGTGCATGGAACCAGAATCACATGAATGGCCCTCTTGTCCGGCGTCGCACCTGGCCCCAGAGGGTCAGGTCGGCTTGCTGCCGCGGAGCGGGGCAATCCGTTTGTCTCTTGAGTGTACCAACGGTGGTGGAACTCTTAGCGCGAATCACTTGCCTTCGGCGCAGGAAATCGACAATTTGTCGCCGGAAAACGCTCAAACCGATCGTTGACAGTGCTGGAACGCTCTCGACGATCGCCGCGTCCCAAGCTGATTGTCTCCACCGTTCGAAACGACTGCACCTTAGGTAGGTCAGGGGTAGTCGGCGGGCGACGAAGAAGAGGTGGAAGCTTTAATTCCCGGGGCTCTCCATCGTAAGCGGACGCTGGCGCGGCGTTTGCGCCTCCAACACTGATCCGATTGTGGCCGCGGTTCGCCCCCATGCAGGCCATAACTGAGTTGGTGTCGAGACGAAGGCGACGAGCCAAGCATCGGCGGTTTGTGCGGACTGGCCCAATCAACGCAGGAAAACGGCGACTCTCCTCCCCTGCGCGCACGTAGCTGAACGGTTCGGAAGATGCGACCTTCTCTCCCCGCACAATTCTTCCGCCGAATCCCTTCAGAGAATGAAACAGGACCGCATATGGAGGGCGAGCCTTTTTTGACCACTTCTCGGTCGATGGCACACTGATCGAGGGCGTGGTCGTCGATGAAGAGCGTCAAACCGAAACGGCTCGGGCTCGCCGCCGGCTGAAGGCGGCGGGCGAAACGCGGAAGCGGACTTCCATGGCCACAAGCGCTCGAACGACACACATGCTTCGACTAGCGATCCGGATGCCCGACTTTATCGGAAGGGGCAAAGGCAAGGAAACCAAGTTGTGCTTCATGGGTCATGGCTTGATGGAGAACCGCCATGGCTTGCTGGTCGACGACTGCTTGACGCTGGCTGACGGGCATGCCGAACGGGTAGCCGCACTGCACATGATCGAGCCTCGCGCCGACCGACCACAGGCGATCACGCTCGGCGCCGACAAGCTTACGACGCGGAAGACTTCGTCATTGAGCTGCGCTCGATGAGGGGGACGCCGCACGTGGCGCAGAACATGAGCAGCCGCAGTTCCGCGATGGACGGGCGATCACGCGGCATGGCGGCTATGCCGTCAGCCAGCCCATCAGGAAGCGCATCGAAAAGGCATTCGGTTGGATCAAGGTCGTGGCGGGCCAGCACAAGACCAGGTTCCGCGGCCGCGACCGTGTCGGATGGGCCTTCACCTTCGCAGCCGCTGCCTATAATCTGGTGCGACTGCCAAAGCTCATGGCGGAGGCCGGCTGATGGCCAAGGTTCCCGGCTTCGCCAAGGCCTTTGCCGGCCGCTGGCGCATCGTCGAGATGGATGTTTGGGATTGGGATAACGACTTCCTCGATCTCGTTGAGGAAGCGCATCTGACATTCAAGGGTTCGGCGGATGGCGAGATCGGCCTCGGCGCACTCAAGGGCTTCCTCGATGTCCGATACGGCACCCGCGATGGCTCAGCCTGCGCGGAGTTCTCGTGGGAGGGGCATGATGAGAACGACCCAGCCTGTGGCCGCGGCTGGGTTGTCTTTGGCACTGCAGGCCGCCTTGTCGGCCACTTCTACATCCACAACGCCGACGATTCACGCTTCGTTTGCGAAAGAGCCTGACTTCTTCAACAGCCTGCTAGTGCCCCAGGCCATCGAACGGCTTGCGGGTCAGCCCGCCCGCGAAGAATTCGACCATCGAGGTGAAATCGAAGACCGGAAGCCCCGTCGCCCGTTGCACGGCGGCTGCATAGGGAGGCAATTCCGAGCATTCGAGGAGGATTGCTCCGACATCTGGGCGAACGCTAACTAAGCTTAGCGCGGCTCGGACGACCTCACTCTCCACGGCCGCGACATCTATCGTGCTGGGATACTTCCAAAGTGCGGCCCACGCGGGCGCATCATTGATGCTGGCCACAACGAACCGATCGGAATCGCCGGATATGCCGGCAGCCAGCCGGAGCTCGGGTGTGAAATAAGATGCGTCCCCAGTTATAATGCCTAGTGCCTTCGTTTGCGGGAGGAGCCGTTCCAAGAACGGAGCCAGCAAGAGGCTGGATAGGAGCACCGGCACGTCAACCGAGGCGCGGACTGCCTCTTGAAAGTGGATCGTAAACCCACAATTCGCGCTGATAAGTTGCGCCCCCTCCCGGGCGAGCTCGATCGCGGCCTGAACAACAGCGGGCGTGGCGTCGGAAGGAGTCGGCCCGAAGAGCCGATGCTCCGTCATACCGGGTACTACCTTATATCGCACCGGCACACTCCACGTGCTGGCGTTGCCAACGCTGCCGGGGATGAACGGACAGATGACCTCGTCGAGCAGTAGGATTCCGACAGGGGCGCCCGCGAACACTTGTCCCGTTCGAGCGGAAAGGATCCGGGGGGTGCTTAGGTCGCGGGGAATCGAAGTGGCAGTCACGTGGTCATTCCTTCCTCTGTTTGCGTTACGTTCCGACGCGTCTTTCGACACATTCACCTCAAGCGGCACCGTTGCATAGGTCCGGCCGTGCCACTGGAGAGGTCAGCGCGGCGCTTTTGAATTGTGAAACAGATCACACACTCATTTCGCGATCGAGCGGGAAGATTGGCCGCGGCACATTTTGGTAAGGAAGTTTTTCCAAGCGCGGCGTGCTAAGACCCCCACCGTCGCAGACAATGATCTCACCGGCAATCGGCTCGAAAGCGGCCCGGAAATGCTGCATTGCCTTGATCCCGACTACAGTCTTAGCCGCCGGATCAATCCCAAATGCACGAAATTGCTGCAAATCCACTATTCCCGATGGCTCGCTCACCACGAGAATGTCGATTCCCCCGACACGAAAGACCGCAGTTTTGCCCCAGGAAAAACTCAATCCGCCGCACATCGCGCCGTCACATGTATAGCAACCATCGCTTGCAAGACGGACCTCGCCTTCAAGCTCCAAGGGCCCTCCTCCGAAGCACGGATCAAACTTGCCGCCCAGTTTTATCTTCACGTAGTCGCCGACGTTGTGGCCATACAACTGCTCGGCTGTTTCCACATCAACTATGGGACCAAATGCTGCATCGGCGATGCTGGCTTCTACGATCGCCTTTAACAAATTTGTGGAATCCCCATAACTGCCACAACCGGGGTTATCAGCATAGTCCGCTATGATTAGAGGGCCCGTATGACGCTCGTACCCCTTGGCGATCTTCGCCGCCTCCTCGACCGAGAGATAGCAATTTATTACGTCGAAACGCTTTTGCCATATGTCATCAGCAATGGTTTCGGCGAAGGCGCGATGCGTATTCTCATTGCCATCGTAGGTGACTGTGACCGTCGGACCGAGTTCCCGTATATCGGCGTAGGGGAACCCAGGGTTGACACTGACGGCAAGAACATCCGGTTCTCGCTCATACGCTATAGATCTCGCAATCCGCTCGACCATCGAACCGGCGTCGGTGCGCCCAAGATTCACTTCTGCGAGCATTGGGCGCCGAACGAGCAGTGTCTGGGGCCGTATTTCTCGTTTCATAGTACGATGAAGAATTGCACCAGCATGTCGCCCGCACTCACGCATGTCTATATGGGGATAAGTCTTGTAGGACACGATAATATTTGAAAGCTCGCACATCTTCTGCGTCACGTTTCCGTGGGCATCAAGCACAACTGCAATCGGGACCGCTGATCCGACTTTTGCACGCAGTCGCCACAAGAATTCGCCATCGCCATCCTCGGAAAACTCGGTGACCATGGCACCATGAAGCGCAAGCAAGATGCCATCAGGCCTCTGGTTGTGCCCCCCCGCGGCCTCAATTATGGCCCCGCCCAAGCGATCAAAAGCATCACGAGTCACAACACCTGCCGGTTGAGCGTTCGCGCTGAGAACATGCGTTTGCTTCCAACCGTACTCGCGGGCGCAGTCGCAGAAACCGGCCAGCTCGGTATTGACATGACCGCGCTTCGTGATGGCGTCATCGCCAAAATAGACGAAGTATTTGAAGAACGCATCATAGTCGGTGGAGTTCTTGTTGAATGTATTTGTCTCGTGCCCGAACTCTGCTGTCAGAACATTGAAGGACATATGACGTATTATTCCCTTATGACTCCACTGGAGTACAAATGTCAACTTGGCTTAGTCCACCGGCGTCGGGGGATGGCGGCGACTTTACACAACAACGCAGAATGCATTGGGTACTGCGGGAAATCTGATTGTGCCGCGGAGTACAGCGGTTTCTTTGGTTCGCCTTAACCCTGCCACTGGCGGATGAGTCTGTTCACGGCTTCGCTCTGGTCGACGTGGGGGCTATGCCCCGCATTTTTCAGCAGGTGGAAATCCGAATTCTTAATCAGTTTTGCCAGCTTAAAGCCTTGATCCGGCGTTACAGTTGGGTCGTTCTTCGACCAGATGATCAACGTCTGGGCCTGGAGCTGATTGAGGTAGGGGAAGATGTATCTTTGCTGTAGCGCCACATAGAGACGCTGATTGGTTTCTTCTTCGGGCAGGTTCTGGAAGATCTCCCACTGTCCGCGCGCTGCAGACCGTCGATAGGCCTCTCGCTTGGCATCCTCCAAATCTTTCCCCCAGGGGCGGGCACCTTTCCACAATGCCATGAATTCCACCTCGCTCGGCATCGGGCCCGAATAGTCGTAACTCTGCAGGCTGGCCTGCATCCAGGCTTCGTCACGGTCGTCTCCAAACGGCGGCGAAACGGAGTTGGAGGTCAGCAGGACGAGCCTGGATACAAGATCAGGGCGCACTATCGCGACCCGGGCAGCCACGAATGAGCCCTCTGAATGGCCAACGAGCGTGATCTGCTTCAATCCCAAAGATTCGATGAAGCCGATCACATGATCCACGCGACCCAGCCTGTTAACATATTTGCGATCGGCGGGATAATCCGTCCCACCGCACTGGAGTTGATCAACCGCGATCACCCTGAATTGATCGGATAGCCCGCTCAGCTGTCGAAGAAAGGACGTCTTTCCCTCTGTGAAAGGGCCGGCACCGTGAAGACATACAATTGGCTCACCGGATCCGTTCTCGCAGTACGACGTCCCGATGCCACCAACCGATATGCGATGTTCACTGATCATAAGCCCATTTCCTAGCATTACTGGCCCGTGTCCAGGTCGGGTCTAGTACTTGGGCCCGGACTGATCAGCACCTCTGCCTAACTATAGGAGCGCGGGGTCGGCCGCCTTGTGCAAATCGTGGACACGGAACGCAGAAAATCGGCGTTCTCTCCTTATACGCGCATATAATCTGAAGGTGTCAGCTCTGGTAGACTTCGCCCGAGTGCATCGACCACGCGAGTGCTGGGTCTTGCGGGTCGCGGGCTCACGATCATGGTAGGCGGGCAAAGGCGCGAAACGGGCGCCCCTCAAGATAGAACGCCAACTCCTGGTAGCTCAGCTGCCGCTATGTTGAGCCGCTGCAGTCGGCGGGCAGGCCTTGCGGTTTGATCGCCTTGGTGCCGCCCCGGCTCTGACCTCGCTCCACCAGCCAAGCAAATCGCAATTCATCCAGCCATTGCCACACATCGCCTCCATCCGGTAAAGAATTAATCCCTTCGATCTCGCCTGCTTCGGCGGCGAGTCTGGGGATGTTCGGTGCAACGCCGAAAAGGCGCGCGCCGCCTGTTTAGGTTGAGCCACGGCTCGTTCCCGCCCACGGAAACGGCGCAAATTCCGCCATGGCAAGCGCTGAAGAGACGCGCTGCCGGCTGACTAAGCTGATAGTGGGCGTGATCTTGCACCGCGTCGACGGCGAGCGTGCAGTGCAAAGGGACGGCGCGGATCATGATGAACTAGAAGATCAGTCGATACCATCTGGAGCGCAAGGCGATCCCGTATGTGCAGCAGTTTTCATCCCATCAGGTCCTGGACAATCATGAGAGCAGCGCGGTCGACCTGGAGTTCTTCCGCATATTTAATGCAGGGACCATTTTTTCGGGTGCCCTTACTTCGGTTGGGTCAAGCGGCTGCCAGCAGTCGGCTCCGGAGGAGTGGATATCGCGCGTCTGAAGATCTACCGCTAATCGTCTCTTTAAGCGATTGATGTAGAGCACGTCCTGTTTAATCTGGGTCATATCCGGCGGCCTGGAAGTAGTTGGCGCATTCGGCTGGCGTGAACTGATCAAGGAGCGAGCCGACGGCGTCCCACAGAGCCGTGAT
>NZ_JAMYVF010000040.1:0-18544 GCF_040323735.1 Mesorhizobium sp. M0029 | reverse complement strand
GTGAAGGCTGGACCCACGAGGTCAAGTTCGACGGCTACCGATCGCAGATGATCATCGATGAAGACGGCACACGCATTTATACGCGCAACGGCCACGACTGGACTGCGAAATATCGCGACCTGGTGAGAGAGGCCAAGCGCCTTGGTGCCGAAAGCGCGATTGTCGACGGTGAGATCATCGTCTTGAACGAAGCTGGCCTTTCGGACTTCGGCGATCTGCGCAAAGCGATCACCCGCCGACAGCAAGACCTCTATTTCGTCGCCTTCGATCTATTGCACCTCAATGGGCACGATCTGCGCGACATGGCGCTTGAGGTGCGGCGCGAGATCCTGGCCAGCATGATCAAGCCCGGGCGGCGTATTCAGTTCAGCGAGCCTCTGCCCGGCGAAGCCAAGGCGATCCTTCACTTGCTCGACCAAGCCGGACTTGAAGGCATGGTGTCGAAGCGGAAGGACAGCAAATACCGCAGCGGTCCGTCAGCCAACTGGCTGAAGGCCAAGTGCTATGCGATCGACGAGTTCGATCTGCTCGGCGTCGAGCGTGAAGCGGGCAAGCCGGCTTTCGCTCTCATGGCCGAGCGGGGCACAGGGCGCTATGTCGGCAGCGCGTTCGTCACCTTGAACCGGGAAATGCGCGAGAGGCTATGGAAACGCGTCCAAGAGCACCCAGGCACGGCGCCCAAGGGCGTCATGAAGCGGCCTGCGACGCAATGGGTCAAGCCGGGGCTGATCGGCCGCGTAAAGCACCTGCGCGGCGAGGATGACCTGCGCCACGCCTCACTGCAGTACTTCCGAGAGGATGACACAGATGGCCGTGGCTAGGAAAGATCAGGAGCGCGCCACCTACGCCTGGATGTACGCCCAAGCGAGCAAGGATGGCAAGGAGACGTGCGGTGCCAGCCTACTGGGGAGAGCATGCCGACGCGTGGCTGCAGGGCTTTGACGGTGAGCCGGTGGCCGCCTTCGGCAAGACCAAGACTGTCAACGACGAAATGGAAGCCGAGGTCGACGAAGCTGCCGTCGAGCGCCCTGCTGGAACCTAAGCGCTGGATCGAGCTTAGGCTTCATGAGCACACGCGGCGTCAACTTTCTCGATCGCTGGATCGGCAACAATTTCCCCGAAACGGCTAAAACCGACGCCGTTTCGGTAAGTGAGTACATACACAAATTGTATGCCGACGCTAAAGCCTTGACGATCGAGCGCGAAGAGATCGACGAAGAGGTTGATAGCCTATATCGGACGCTGGTCGATGCCGTCGTGCACTTTGCCCCAGGTGTTTCCGAATGAGCAAGCCGGCCGTCCTATTTTTGAACCAATGGATAAAAAAACACGATCTATCCGACGCCGGTGCGCCGAAAGAGCGAGCGGAGATCGAGCAGCTCGCAAAGCGCCTAATCGCCGACGCAGAGGCTGAGGGGATTGCGGAAAGCGAGCTGACCGAGGCGTTCGACGACAAGGAGGTCGACAGCCTTTATCGTACCCTCCTCGATGTTAAATTTGGGATACCGGAATGAGTGTTCCCGGCCTGAAGGTTCCGGACAGTTTGGGTGGCCGAGCAGTTGCCCACTGTGGCGAGGGGCGATCCGATCGCCACCAGCGAGTTGGCATAAGGTTCTCATGTAAGTGCGGGCGGCCGATTTGAATTCGGCCAACTGTGGCAGAAAAACAACTGCATCAATCGGCGCGCTCTGCTACCAAAAAGGTTAGTTACAGGAGATCACCTATGAAGAAGCTGCTTCTTGGTCTGTCGTTGTCTCTGCTGGCTTCGTCGGCGTATGCTGCCGATGCCATCGTTGCAGAAGCCGCGCCGGTCTTTAGCTGGACGGGTGGGTATGTCGGCCTACAGGCAGGCTATGCTTGGGGGAATGGCAACATAGACGAAATCGGTGGGCCGGGCTTTGTCGACACAGATCCCGACGGGTTCCTTGGTGGCGTCTACGCCGGTTACAACTATCAGATGTCCAATAACATTGTGATTGGCGCGGAGCTGGACGTCGTATATGCGAATGTTGATGGCAGCGGCCAAGTCTTCAGCGCTCCTGGTATCCCGATCCCGGGCGGCATCGCCACCGAAGAACTCAACTGGAGTGCGGCGGCAAGACTGCGCCTAGGATATGCCGTTGATCGCTTTCTTCCTTATATTGCGGGTGGCGTTGCGTTTGGCGATGTCGACATAAGTAATAATGGAGGCGGACCTTCGTTCGGAGATACATTCACAGGATGGACGATAGGCGTGGGCTTGGATTATGCCATGACCGACAATCTGCTGCTGCGAGGCGAGTATCGCTATACCGACTTCGGTACAGAATCTTTTGGTGGTCTGGTCAATGCCGACGTTGATCTGAAGACCAACGAGGTTCGCTTCGGCATCGCCTACAAGTTCTAATCCCTGATGTCATAATAGCCTGTCGCTCACCGCGACGGGCTTTTTTGTGCAAGAACCGTTTGCGGCGATCCCCTCAACGGAGTTCGCTACCATGGTCAAGACGAAAACCCCTCACAACACGTTTCGCAGGAACAGCTCGCCCGCTTCAAGATCGAGGCGGAACGGCTGCACAAGGCAATCGTCGGCCCGATTGTCGCCGATCTGCGACAATCACCAGGCCGTGCAGGATCCGCATGAAGTGCTGCTCAAGAACGTGAACAATCACCGACAGGGATGCGCTATCCGATGGCCTCTTACAGGTCCGGCGTCGCTGCCTAGTGCTGGATAAGTGGAGTCCCGAGACCGGGGAAGGGCAGCACGTTGCCGCCCGTCCCCCGCCGGCGGCGCAGTTCAACCTCTCGATAGACGAGGATGCCCATCACCATTTCCGCGCTGGCGATTTCCGATCTCGATGGCAACGACTTGAGCTATTGGTGCAGTTGTCGCGTTTCCATGGTCGCAATGTGGCCGGCGATGGCTTCGATGCTATCGCCCAAATTCGCCAGTAACCCTGCGGACCTCTGCATAGGCTTGCTCTACAGCCGCGAAAACGTGTTGAGATGCAGACGCGACCTTTGGCCTTCTGCAAAGGCCACGGCATAGGATTCGAGCTTGAATGATCGGGTGAGTTCCTGGTCTTCCTCGATCACGCGGACAAACCACTCGCCACAGGGTTTGCCAACTTCGACACAAGGGCGTGCTTTGCGAATTGGAATTATGTCAGCCATGGCGTTGCCTCCCAGCAATCAGGCCAAGCGGAGATTAACGTCGTAAGCGGCCTACAACAAGAAAAGATTGGGCAGCAATACGAAGCTGAGGTGTGGGCCACAAATGGCCGGCGCCATGGGTTGGGGAACCTGGGTGGGCACCGGCCAAGAGCGGACAGGTCCGCCGCGATGCATACATCGCCGATTGGTGCCGCGGTGGTAATGGTGTGATCGCGGAAGCTACGCTTTAGCCTTAGCCGTCGGCCTTGCCTTGCCCGTTGCAGTTGCCGTGGGCTGCGGTGCCTTCCTACCCAGACCGATCGACTTCGCCATGGCAGACCGTGAGGCCGCATAGTTGGGAGCGACCATCGGATAAGTGGATGGCAAGTTCCACTTCGTTCGATACGCGTCAGGAGTGAGACCGAAATCCACGCGCAGATGTCGCCGAAGGGTTTTGAACCGCTTACCATCTTCAAGACAGATGATGTAATCGGGAAATACTGACCTTTTTGGATTTACCGCAGGCACTGGTTCTTCGGTCGCGGCAGCCACGCGATGGCCAATCCCAGACAGCGACCCGTGCACTGAGGCTATCAGGTCCGCCAAGCCCGCGACCGGCACGGGATTGTTGCTGACGTACGCGGATACCACATCCGCCGTGAGTTCTACCAGTTCAGCGGCGTGGTCGGGGGCGTCGGTCATGGTGTGAGTCCTCGAATTTGAGAACGATCTATTATAGCTGCTGCCGCAGCTGCGCAACTCGAGGCCCGATGATGGGCCGCTTCCCTCGTAAGCACCAATCCTGTTGAGCCTGTGTTTGCCGATGGGGAAAGGACCATCGGAAGCAGTGCCAGACTTATCACAGGTTAAGTCGGTCCGGTGTTTATGATATAAGGTCGGGCATCATTCGCGTTCTGCTGGCCGCGGGTGACTGAGAGACCATAGCGCTCCCGCCCAAACGGAGAGCCGACATGCTTTATCAAAGCCCCTTAACCGCCAAGTTCCATCGTGCCTTCACCCTCACGTCAGGTGAGCGTCAAGCTCTCGACGCGGTAAGAATAAGGATCGTTGCGATTGGCGCAAACCAGAACTTGGTCCGGGAAGGCGACCAGCCGTCCCGGTGCATAATGGTCCTGGCTGGCTTAGCCAGCACCTCGAAGGTAACAGGAGACGGGAAGCGTCAGGTCACTGCTTATCATGTGCCTGGCGACATGCCCGATCTGTTGAGCCTGCACCTCGATCTGTTGGATAGCGACGTTCGAACGGTGAGCGCTTGCAGTGTTGGCTTCATAGATCACTCGGCTATCCGGCTGCTCTGCGAACGCCACCCCAGGCTGGCGGCAAATCTTTGGCGAACGACACTGGTTGATGCATCGATTTTTCGCGAATGGGTGGTCAATGTCGGGAAGCGCCAAGCGCTTGGCCGAGTGGCCCACCTTCTCTGTGAAATCATGCTACGTATGGAAGATGCCGGACTTGCGTCCGATCAAACCTGCGCTTTTGGTGTGACTCAAGCTGACCTTGGCGAGGCGACAGGGCTGTCGGCAGTCCACATCAACCGCACGCTCAAGTCTCTTCGGGAGAAGCACCTTACATCACTTGTGAATGGCCAATTGACCATCCATGATTGGGAAGGACTGGCCTTTCTTGCTGAGTTCCGGCACGATTACCTGCACTCAGCAAGGAACAATAAAACGGCCGAGTTCATGTCAATGCACTGATTGCTCCAGGGAAAAATCGCCAGAAATGCGGATTGGCTCCAAGGGTAGCCGGACCACTTGTTGGCCTTCGCTGGCCATCAGCGGTGCGATCGCCCCCCAACATGGTCAATGCTTTGATGGCGCGTCGAAGCGTTAGCGCAAGGGGTTCACTTGCGCGCAGAGTGCATTCGGATGCTTACCGGCCCACATGGGCGTTGACTGTCCGTATGGCCGTCTGCGTAGCACCATCCATCCCCTCAACGTGATACTTCGGCACTACAGGGTTTCCACCTCTCTTCATGGCTTTCGATTGGCCGCGCGATCGACCAATTTGTGGGCTCAGCCGCATCAATTCGAGCCCCGCTATTGGCTAGCGACTGTGGAAGAGGTTCCTGGGGCACACCATGCCGGCGCCCAAGGGAATAAATCTCGGCGACGCAATGGGTCAAGCCCGGGGCTCATGCGTCGCTGCAGATTTCGGGAGGACGGCGGATATTCGCTTTTCTCCGACCGAAAGCGTGCCAAGGGACGTCGCCAGCTAAACAGCAACCGGCGTTGACGCTTGAGAGCGCCTGGCAGCGTTCACGGTGGCCTGTATGGGCGCTCGACATTTCGCGAGTGGCATGTGTTGCGAGCTTGTTGCAGATCATGTTCGCACCATGCAACGGCAAAACGCCTCATCGAGCGCAATGGAAAAGCCGCATTCTCAGTTCGGTCGAGCGAGCGCTTTCTGCACGAGTTGTGACAGGGGAGGGCCTGTCAGGCTTGGAATTCACAAGCTGCAACGCAATTGAGGAAGAAGCCGAAAGGGTGCAAGACCAGATCGATTTCTTGCAGCCAAACTCGGCTCTGGTGTGGTTCAATCCTGTTTGCATCATCGCGGATCAGCGGTCGGACTGTCGAGAACTGAACTGCGCGATCTCAGCCGGTGGGCTTCGAACCAAAACATGCGGACCACCGCGGACGGGGACAGTCGGTCCCGCGTCCCGTCCTGGGGCCGGCGCTATGCTGACGCTCCTACGGCTGTCCTGTTCACCGCCCGCGGCGGGGGGCGAATTTCCTCCGTCCTGCGCGTGACAATTGTCCGCTGTTGCGGCCGCGCGCAGGACTGCGGCTTATGCGCCGTTCTTCCTTGAGCGCCGACGGTCGCCGGCGCGGTGCTTGGGCATGGAACCGAATCCCAGGCAGCGTATTGACATGTATCCGAGTTCCTCATGTCCGAGTAGACGGCACTCTCAACAAAAGGCGCAAACGGCCCAGAGACTCGGCCAATCTCGATCCGGCAACGAGATCGCCGCTCCTGTCGGCGTCAAGCTGACGCATCCGGACAAGGTCATGTATCCAGGCACCAAGGTGACCAAATCCACGCTCGCCGCCTACTACGCAGTGGTCGCCGAGAAGATGCTGCCGCACATTCAGGATCGGCCGCTGTCGCTGGTGCGCGATACTCACGGCGACCTGCAGCAGACCTTCTTTCAGAAGCACAACCTGCCAGGCGTGCCCAGGGCCATCCATGATGGCCACTTGGAGAAGGTGTCCGGTAAGGAAAGCCGCATCTCGTGGTCGATGACTTGGCTGGGCTGATCGCGGGCGTCCAGACGAACGTGCTCGAATTCCACATCTGGGGAAGCCGTCGCCAGCAGCCGGATCTGCCGCACCGCATGATCTTCGACATCGACCCCGACAGGGCTTGGGCTTTGCTGCCGTCAAGCAGGCAGCCCTCGACATTCGGAGCATTCTGGAAGCGCTTGGATTGCAGTCGTGGCCGTTGCTGTCCGGCGGCAAGGGCGTTCATGTGGTCGTCCTGCTCCTCCCGGAGGCAGACTGGGACGAGGTCAAGAGCTTCTGCCAGGACTTCGCCGAACTGCTGGCCCGTACAGATCCGTCGCGCTTCGTCGCCAATATGAGCAAGGCGAAGCGCAAGGGCCGAATGTTTCTCGATTACCTGCGCAACGGCCAGGGCTCCACTGCAATCTGCCCCTGGTCGACTCGGGCACGCGCGGGGGCGTCGTGCGCGGTGCCTGTCAGCTGGGATGAGTTGCCCACCTGCGAAAAACGCCAACGGCTTCGATGTCTTCGCCGCCGCCGCGCGGGCTCAGGTGCGCGAAGCCTGGGAAGGTTATTTCGACGTCGCACAAACGCTTACCGACCGCATTCGGCACGCAGTCCGGCAGCAATAACCATAGGTCAGCGACACTACTGATTGGCGCGGACCGCCTTTGCCCCAAGTCCGGGAGCGTCCCCCTTCGAGGCCTGGGCTAGCCTCTAGAGCGAGAGTACGGACCGGTTTGCCGTGACGGGTTGAGAGCTGGAGGAGAGGCCTCCGGCGCCCGTCGCGGAGAAACCAGATGTCCAGACATTACGCTCGCGCCGGCGCCGACCGGGCAAGCCTCTATGATGACATCACCAACAAGATCATCGCCGAGCTGGAGGCTGGGCGCTTTCCCTGGGTGCCCTGGGGCACGGCGGCGGAGCAAGCACCCCTCGCCATGCCGGCCAATGCCGCCTCTGGCCGTGCCTATTCGGGGATCAACGTGCTGATCCTGTGGGGTGCGGTCGTCGAGCATGGCTTTCCCGTCCAGGGCTGGCTGACTTTCCGCCAGGCGCTATCGCTGGGCGGCCATGTCCGCAAGGGCGAACACGGGACCACCGTCGTCTATTCTGACCGCTTCATCCCTGACGACGAGAAGAAACGCGCGCGGGAGACCGGCGAGGCAGCACGGGCCATACAGTTTCTGAAGCGCTTCACCGTCTTCAACGTCGCGCAATGCGAAAATCTGCCCGACGATCTGGCGGTGTTTCCGCCCGCACCAGAGCCCGGACTGATCGAACCGGCCGTCGAGGCACTGATCAAGGCGACAGGGATCGATTTCCGCATCGGCGGCAATAGCGCCTATTATGTGCCGGCGCACGACTACGTGCAGGTGCCGCCTCCGCAGGCGTATTTCGAGACCATTGACTGGCACCGCACCGCCCTGCACGAGCTTGGCCATGCGACCGGCCATCCCTCCCGCGTCGGCCGTGACCTCGGCTGCGCCTTCGGCACAAAGCGATATGCTTTCGAGGAACTGGTCGCCGAAATGAACGCAGCCTTCTGCTGCGCCTCGCGAGGTATTGCGCCGACCGTGCGCCACGCCGATTACCTGGCCTCCTGGCTCGACGTCCTGCGCGAAGACAACCGAGCCATCGTGCGTGCCGCCTCCCAAGCCAGCAAGGCAGCCGACTGGTTGCTCGCCTTCCTTCCGCAACCCGACAACGGAACCAGGGCAGGGCCCGCCAGCGTCGATGAGGTCGAAATCGAGAAGAGGGCGGCATGATCGTTCTCACCGAGGAACTGCGCGTGCCTGCTCGCCAATAGCCGCGATCGCGACGCCGAACACGTACGGGTGGTGAAGCTCTTCAAATCAACTCGGCGAAGGAATTGGCTCGCAACCGCGCTCGAGATGACGTCGATCCGGCTGCCTTTCGGCATCGGCATCGAGCGGGACATGCTCTTTGGCACCGACCTGCCGATTTCCGTCTGGGCAGAGGCGGTCCGCCGGGGCGGAAACCTTCGCGACGCCGAACGCAACTCGACCATGCCGGCCAATCTGGCCGAGACGGCGAGTGAGATCTCAGCTTGTAATCCGCAAGCCGCAGATGCGCAGTCGTGTCTGCGGCCCTGTCCCCACCTCTGGATCTTCGGTGCGGCTCAGTCCTCAGAGTGAGAGGGCTGCGCCCGTCTTTTTTGACGGGTTTGGAGGACGAGAGAGTTTCGGCCGCCCGTCGCGGAGATAGTCCACATGGCTACGCCCAAGCAGAAGATCACCCTCAACGCTTCACGTGACATCCCCTTCAACAAGCTGATGCTGAGCCAGTCCAATGTCCGGCGCATCAAGCGCGGGGAAACCATAGAGGACCTCGCCGCGTCGATCGCCCGGCGCGGCCTGCTCCAGAGCCTCAACGTCCGGCCAGTGTTGGACGGCGAGGGCAACGAGACCGGCATGTTTGAGGTGCCGGCTGGCGGGCGCCGCTATCGCGCGCTGGAACTGCTGGTCAAGCAGAAGCGCATAAGCAAGACCGAGCCAGTTCCCTGCGTCATAAGCGACGCCCACAGCGCGGTCCCGATCGAGGAGGACTCGCTGGCCGAGAATTTTCAGCGCGAAGATTTACATCCGCTCGACATGTTTCGCGCCTTCCAGACACTTCATGACCAGGGCGCGAGCCATGAGGAGATTGCCGCACGCTTCTTCGTCTCCGCAACATTCGTGCAGCAGCGCCTCAGGCTGGCCAGGGTTTCGGCCAAGCTGCAGGAGATTTACGAGCAGGATGGCATGAAGCTCGAGCAGCTCATGGCGTTCACCGTGACCGACGATCACGCCCGTCAGGAGCAGGTCTGGGAGGCGCTCGAAAACTCCTGGTCGAAGGAGCCGCAGCAGATCCGGCGCCTGCTGACGGAGACCACTGTGCGGGCAAGCGATCGCCGGGCGCTGTTCGTCGGTGTCGACGCGTATGTCGCTGCCGGCGGCGTGGTGCTGCGCGACCTGTTCGAGGCCGACAATGGCGGCTGGCTGCAGGACCCCGCTCTGCTCGACCGCTTGGTCGGCGATAGGCTGAAGTCGATCGCCGACGAGATCGCGGCGGAGGGCTGGAAGTGGATCGTGGTCGATGCCGATCTGCCCTACGGGTACAATCACGGTCTGCGGGCAATCGCTGGCACCCCCGTCGGTCTGACCGACGCGGAGCGGGCGGAACGCGAAGCCCTGCGGGCGGAGTACGACCGGCTGGAAGCCGAGTATGGCGAATCCGACGAACTCCCCGACGATGTCGATCAGCGCCTCGGTCAAATCGAGACCGCGCTTGAGGCCTTCGAGAGCCGGCCGATGCACTACGATGGGGCCGAGATCGCCCGCGCCGGTGTGTTCATCAGCATCGATCGTGATGGCGATCTCGTCGTCGATCGGGCCCATGTGCGCCCCGAGGACGAAGCGATGCAGGCGGTCGACGGCCACTCGGCCGAGCCAGGTTGCGCCACCGAGAACGAAGACAGCAGACACAATCCTTCGGCCCGCGCGATTATCACCATCGGCGCGCAGGCGTCCGAGCCTGAGGAGGATGACGGCGACACCATCAAGCCGCTACCCGAGCGCCTGGTCATCGAACTTACTGCCCATCGCACGTTGGCGCTGCGCAACGCACTGGCCGAGAACCAGCATGTGGCCATCACGGCGCTCTTGCACCGGCTCGTCCTCGACACCTTCGGTCAGCGTTCCGCCATCGGCTGCGTCGAGGCCTTCGTCCGACATGTCCACTTGCCGTGGCAGGACGTCGGTCTCAAGGACAGCCCTGCGGCCAAGGCCGTCCATGAGCGCCATGAGGCATGGAAGAGCGACATTCCACTGGATGACGACGAGGCCCTATGGGCGTGGCTCGACGGACTCGATGAAGCAAGCCGGCAGACGCTGCTGGCGCATTGCGTCAGCTATGGGATCAACGCCTTGTTCGAACGACCCAATCCCTACGGCAGCGGCGTTTCCCAGCATGGACTCGATCAGCGCCGGCGTGAAGCCGATCGGTTGTCCCGTGCCACCGGGCTTGACATGGTAGATGCCGGCTGGCGGCCGACGGTGGATAACTATCTCGGTCGCGTCACCAAGTCCCGCATTCTCGAAGCCGTGCGCGAAGGCGCCGGCGACCAGGCCGCCCAGCTTATCGACCATCTCAAGAAGGCCGACATGGCCAAAGAGGCCGAGCGCCTCCTGGCCGATAGTGGCTGGCTACCCGAACCGCTCCGCCTTCGCGGCAATGACGCCGCCCGGCCGAATGTGGGCGAGGAAGCTGACCTCCCCGAATTCCTGGCCGGTGATGACGAGGACGGCTCGGCCACCCATGAGACTGCCGCACACGCGGTCGCCGCCGGATAGCACCGTCGGCGGAGTGGCGCGGGTCGCTCGGCCCTTTCTTCTTCACTACGAGTTCACGCCGTTCGCTCATCTTGCCGACGGCAATCCCTATGATGCCTACCTGCCGCCCGATCCCGACAGCGCCAATGGTTTCCTACAGAAGTCGGGGCCTGACGGCGGAATATGATCGAGATCGGTTGATACCGGCAAGCGCTCCACCTCATGGCGGGGCGCTTGTTTCATTTTGGCTTCGGTGGAGGCCAGAGAGGGAGAGGCGAGCCGGGATGGTTTTGAATCCGCACGGTCCAGAGAGAGCGCCGCGCGGCTCGATCCTGTCCCCGCTCTCCCGAGGTTCACACCATGTACATGATCTCGCCCGCTGTGGCAGTTCCCGCAGCCGCGCCGCTCCCGCTCCCCCAAACCGGTGCAGCCGGCGCTATCTTCGCCGCCGCCGGCCTTCTGCTTCCCCATCTCGAGCGCGGCGACAGCATCGACGCGCCAAAGTTGCGCGCGGCGATGGAAGCCGCATTCGGCGCCTCCGACGCCGCCGGCGCCTGGGACTGGAAGCAGGCCTACGATGCCTGCGAGGCTGCGACGGTCCTTTTCCTGCGCAAGTACGGAAAGGCGTTGTTCCGCAAGGCCGCGTCTCCGGCTCTCCGGCTGTCAGCATTGTCGAAGATCGCCCCGGCTCATGCCGACGCATACCCGCCGATCCGAAGAAGCACAGACCTTCCAGCAGTTCTCGACGCCGATTCCGCTCGGCATGGTCGCCGCAACGGCCGCTGCCATCACGCCGGCCGACCGTGTGCTGGAGCCTTCCGCCGGCACCGGGCTGCTCGCCATCCTGGCCGAGATAGCCGGCGCCTCGCTCATTCTCAACGAGCTTGCCGAAACCCGCGCGGCACTTCTCTCCGGCCTCTTTCCGGCCGTCTGCGCCAGCCGCTTCGACGCCGCCCAGATCGACGACCATCTCTATCCCGGCGCCGTGCCCAGCGTGGTGCTGATGAACCCGCCCTTTTCGGTCATGGCCAACGTCGAGGGCCGCATGGCCGACGCGGCCTGGCGGCACATCGCCTCGGCCCTGGCGCGCCTTGCGCCCGGCGGGCGGCTGGTGACGATTACCGGTGCGAACTTCGCGCCCGACCACCCGGCCTGGACCGCCGCCTTTACTCGCCTGCAGGAACGTGGCCGCATCGTCTTCTCCGCCGCCATCGACGGCTCGGCCTACGCCAAGCATGGCACGACCTTTCCGACACGCCTCACCGTCATCGACCGGGTGCCGGCGGACGATCCGGACGTGTTCCCGGCAGATCAGGGCGTTGCCCCGGATGCCGCGACGCTGATCGCATGGGTCGGCGAGCATGTGCCGGCACGGCTGCCGGTCACCATACCCGCAGGTGCAACTCCCACATCGTCGTCGGCCGCACCCCGCACAGTGCGCGGCTATCTTGGTCCCACGGCAAGAATAACACCGCGGCCACCGCTCACTGATCCCGATGCCGTTGAGCTCGCCTATCAGGTGCTCGACTGGAAGGCCGCCGAGGGCGGCCACATCAGCGACGCCATCTACGAGGACTACGCGCTTCAGGCGATCCGCATTCCCGGCGCGCAGCCGCACCCCACCCAACTCGTGCAATCGGCGGCCATGGCCTCGGTCGCGCCGCCCAAGCCGAGTTATCGGCCGCGCCTGCCGAAGAACGTCCTTGACCTGCTCTCGGACGCGCAGCTCGAGACCGTCATCTATGCGGGCGATGCTCACGCCGAGTATCTCGCCGGCGCCTGGACGCTCGACGATACCTTTGACGTAATTAGCGCGGCGGCAGATGACGCGGCGCGGGCCGTGCGCTTCCGGCAAGGCTTCATGATCGGCGACGGTACCGGTGTAGGCAAGGGCCGCGAGTCCGCCGCCGTAATCCTAGACAATTGGATGCAGGGCCGTCGCAAGGCCGTCTGGATCTCCAAGTCAGACAAGCTCATCGAGGATGCGCAGCGCGACTGGTCCGCGCTCGGCATGGAGCGCTTGCTGGTCACCCCGCTCTCCCGCTTCCCGCAGGGCAGGCCGATCACGCTGGCGGACGGCATCCTGTTCACCACCTATGCCACGCTGCGGTCCGACGATCGCGGCGAGAGGCTTTCGCGGGTCAAGCAGATCGTCGAATGGTTGGGTCCGGATTTCGATGGGGTCATCATCTTCGACGAGGCGCACGCCATGCAAAATGCCGGTGGCGGCAAGAGCGAACGCGGCGACGCCGCTCCCTCCCAGCAAGGCCGTGCCGGCCTGAGGCTACAGCACGCCCTGCCGAATGCCCGCATCGTCTATGTGTCGGCGACTGGCGCCACCACCGTGCACAATCTCGCCTATGCCCAGCGGCTCGGCCTCTGGGGCGGCGAGCATTTTCCATTCTCGACCCGCGCCGAGTTCGTCGAGGCGATCGAGGCTGGCGGCGTGGCGGCGATGGAAGTACTGGCACGCGACCTCAGGGCACTTGGCCTCTATACCGCCCGCTCGCTCTCTTTCAACGGTGTCGAATACGAACTGCTCGAGCATGAGCTGACGCCCGAACAGGTCCGCATCTATGACGCGTACGCTGGGGCCTTCGGCGTCATCCACAACAATCTCGATGCTGCGATGCAGGCGGCCAACATCACCGGCAGCACCGGCACGCTCAATGCCCAGGCCAAGTCGACCGCGCGCAGCGCCTTTGAAAGCGCCAAGCAGCGCTTCTTCGGCCATTTGTTGACCAGCATGAAGACACCGACCCTGATCAAATCCATCACCGGCGATCTGGAGGAGGGCCATGCGGCCGTTGTCCAGATCGTCTCGACGGGTGAGGCGCTCATGGAGCGGCGGCTGGCCGAGTTGCCGACCGAGGAATGGAACGATGTTCGCGTCGACATCACGCCGCGCGAATACGTCCTCGACTACCTCGCTCATTCCTTCCCGGTGCAGCTCTACGAGCCCTTCACGGATTCGGAGGGCAATCTGTCGTCGCGCCCGGTCTACCGCGATGGCCAGCCGGTCGAGAGCCGCGAGGCGGTCGCCCGGCGCGACGAGCTGATCGCGAAACTCGCCAGCTTGACGCCTGTCCCCGGCGCGCTCGACCAGATCGTCCAACATTTCGGCGCGGACCTCGTCGCCGAAGTCACTGGCCGCTCGCGCCGCATCGTGCGCAAGCGCGACCGCCTGGTCGTCGAGCACCGAGCAGGGTCGGCAAATCTGGCCGAGGCGCAGTCCTTCATGGACGATCAGAAGCGCGTTCTGGTGTTTTCCGACGCCGGCGGGACGGGTCGTTCCTACCATGCCGAACTCTTGGCACGGAACACGCGGCTGCGTGTGCATTATCTGCTCGAAGCCGGGTGGAAGGCCGACACCGCCATCCAGGGCCTGGGCCGCACGCATCGGACCAATCAGGCGCAGCCGCCGCTGTTCCGGCCGATCTCGACCAATGTGAAGGCGGAAAAGCGCTTCCTCTCGACGATCGCCCGCCGTCTCGACACGTTGGGCGCAATCACGCGCGGCCAGCGCCAGACCGGTGGCCAAGGGCTGTTCCGGCCAGAGGACAATCTTGAAAGCCACTATGCCGGCGATGCCTTGCGGCAGCTCTATCTCCTGATCGTACGCGGCAAGGTCGAGGGTTGCACACTCCAGCGTTTCGAGGCGGCGACCGGTCTCAAGCTGATGGACAACAACGGCATCAAGGACGAGTTGCCGCCGATCACCACCTTCCTCAATCGCCTGTTGGCGCTGACCATCGAAGTGCAGGGCGTGCTGTTCGGCGCCTTCGAGCAGCTTCTGGCCGCTCGGATCGGTGGCGCCATCGCCTCGGGCACCTATGACACCGGGCTGGAGACCCTGCGGGCCGAGAGCTTCGTCATCACCGACCGGCAGGTCATCTACGCCCATCCGCGCACCGGCGCCGAAACGCGGCTGCTGACGATCACCCAGCGCAAGCGCAATCGGCCCGTCATGCTCGATGCGGCGCTCCATCACCTTCGCGATTTGCGCGCCATCCTACTGATCAACGAGCAATCTGGCCGCGCCGCCGTGCAGATCCCAACCACCAGCATCATGCTCGACGACGGCGAGATCGAGCCGCGGGTCCGCCTGATCCGGCCAATGGAAGGCCAGAACATGCCGCTCAAGGCTATGGGCGAAACCCGCTGGGTCGAGGCCCACCGTGAAGCTTTCGCTGCAGCATGGAATGCGGAGGTCGCCGAGACTCCCGAGTTTGCCGATGCCGTGCTGCACATGGTGACGGGCCTGTTGTTGCCGATCTGGAAGCGTCTGCCAAACGAGTCGACCCGCGTTTTTCGACTTCAGACCGACGAGGGCGAGCGCATAATTGGTCGCCTTGTCACGCCGGCCTGGGCCGCCAACGCCACGGTGACAGGCGTCGCATCGCTATCGCCCGAGCAGGCGCTCGCGGCGCTGATCGACGGGCGGACGATCCTTGATCTCGCCGAGGGTCTCCAGCTTCGCCGCAGCCGCGTCATGGGCGCGTGGCGCATCGAACTGTCGGGCTTCACCGACATGATGCGGGAGCGCCTCACCGCCTACGGTCTCTTCCACGAGATCATTTCGTGGAAGCTCAGGATGTTCGTGCCGATCGACGCCAACGGGCTCGCCGTGCTGGAGCGCGTGCTCGACCGCTTCCCAATCGAGCGGGTCAGTGAGCGGGAGGCTGCATGATTCCGCGTCACGCTGCATCCGACCTCGCACACCGCCTCGCCGAACATGCCGAGGCGGTGTGCCGCCACTACCTCTCCAATGGCCGTCGCCAGGGCAACTATTGGAGCGTCGGCGACGTCCGCAATGCGCCGGGCCGGTCGACGTTCGTGCGTCTGCAGCCATCCCCGAAGGGACCGCCAGGCAAATGGACCGACGCCGCTACCGGCGAGCATGGCGACCTGCTCGACGTCATCCGCGAATCCCTCGGACTGGTCAACTTCCGGGACGTCGCCAATGAGGCGCGCCTGTTTCTCGCTATGCCAGATGCCATGCCACCCCGACCGGCCGCGCCGATCACGCAGGTCCCCATTGGATCTCCGGAAGCGGCTCGCCGACTGGTCGCCATGTCGAAGCCCATTATCGGCACCCTCGTGGAAACCTATTTGCGTGGACGTGGCATTGCGACTTTGTCCGGCACCGGATCGCTGCGGTTCCATCCGCGCTGCTACTACCGGCCCGGCGATCATGGACCGACCGAGACCTTGCCGGCAATGATCGCTGCTGTCACCGACCTTGATGGACATTTGACCGGCGCGCACCGCACCTGGCTCGCACCGGACGGCACCGGCAAGGCGCTCGTCGACACGCCGCGTCGCGCAATGGGTGACCTTCTGGGTCACGCCGTCCGCTTCGGTGCACCCGGCAGCGTCATGGCGGCAGGCGAGGGCATTGAGACGACGCTGTCGCTCAGATGCGCCTTGCCCGATATGGCGATGGCTGCGGCACTCTCGGCAGCCCATCTAGCCGCCATCCTGTTCCCGCCAACCCTGCGCCGGCTCTATGTCATCCGCGACAACGATCCGGCCGGTGACGGTGCCCGCGACAGCCTGCTCGAGCGCGCGACGGACGCCGGAATCGATGCAATCGTGCTGTCGCCAGCGATGCAAGACTTCAACGAAGACCTCAGCCGCTTCGGACTTGCGGCCTTCCGGGCCTCGATTGCAGACCAGCTCATGCGCAAAGATCGCATCCGATATCTGACACAGGCGGCATGAGCCGGGAGGGGAAGCGCGCGGCGCACGGTGCCGGTGCGGCGCATGGATGAGTGACCCGCCGGCAGAGACCCGAGACCCGGCCTTCGAGAGGGCGATCGGCCCACGAACTGGCCGGCCAGGCAATGGCGGCGGCCGACTATTTTCCGGCGCGCGCGACTGGTCGCGAATGGCAGCGATCGGGCGCGACGCCTTTCCATCGCGAGGCAAAATAGTCGGCCGCCGCCATCCTCCGCTGCGCTCCGGCCCTCCGCATCGCTGCGGGTGTCGGACCGTCCCGCCCGTGGGCTCTCGTCGCCATGAAGGCCGCGAGGGTCGCGGTCAAACCGACGGGAGCATCCCCATGAGAGAGCACGACGACACTGAACCGCACCACGCCGCTTCTGCGACCGATCACATCCTCACCGAACTCCAGCTCTATGGCTGGCGACCATTTGCGGACGAGCCCGATCCGCGACCGCTCCCCGGTGGCGACCAAGTGGCCGGAGCCGTGGCCGACATCTTTGACGCCCTCATCGTCACCCTGGCTGACACGCGCCTCGAACCCGACCTCGATGACTTGCTCTGGTCCCTCACCAATGTCTTCCACCGAGCTGTACAACGGATCGAGCGGCAACTGGAAGACAACGAGCAGGCCCAGCGCTGTCTGCAGCGCGAACAGGATGGCAGCGAGATCAAGGCGGTTGAACTCGAGACACTCACCGCCCAGGGCCAGACCATGATCGAACGGCGGGGCGCCTTCGAGCTCATGCGTGACCAGGCCGCCGAACACTACGATCAGTACACCGGTTCTGCCTGGCGACCGCGCACGGGGTCGATGGTAAACCACCACCATCTCACCGCCGCAATGATCGATAGCCGCGACTTCCTCGCGGCCAGGCGGCGCGCGGAAACCGAGGTCATGTTGCCGGCCGGCCCCAAGATCGCCTTCTCCGGCGGCGATACCGCCGATCACGAGATGATCTGGGCAAAGCTCGACCAAATCCGCGCCAAGCACCCCGACATGGTGCTGATGCACGGCGGATCACGCAAAGGCGCTGAAAAGATCGCCGCCCGCTGGGCCGATCATCGCAAGGTGCCGCAGGTCGCCTTCAAGCCCGACTGGAGCAGACACGCCAAGGCCGCTCCCTTTAAGCGCAACGACCAGATGTTGGCGGTCATGCCGATCGGCGTCATCATCTTTCCCGGCACCGGCATTCAGGAGAACCTCGCCGACAAGGCCCGCAAGCTCGGCATCCCGGTCTATCGATTAGGCGGCTCGTGAGCGCCCCCTTTGACCCTAGATCTTAGTCCAGGTTGGTCACCGCTATTCCACAATCTCACCGATGTGGAGGTATGTCTTTCACGACGCGAACGGCGGCTTCGCGCCTCATGACAGTCGGTTCCCCGGTTCAGTCCATTCACCAAAAGCGGGCGTCGCCAAACGGCCAGCCCTCAGGCTGTTATGTTCGCGGCAAATGCTCAGCTGGGCCGAATGGATGAGGCGCGACGATACCAGGCAAAATTCTGGGCACTCCGCCGGACTGTCACGAGTCCTCGAAGCGCAGGCCGATCTTTCCCGCTGCATGTTCCTGCACGCGTTCGGAAACGCAGATCCTGCCAGGCTCGGCGATCCTCTCCAGACGCGCGGCGATGTTGACCCCCGCGCCCAAGACGTGACCGTCCTGTTCGATGATGTCGCCGACGATCTTGCCGCGATGCGTGGCAATACAGGGATCGAGGTGGTCACGTTGATGGCTGTTCAAGCGCTCGAGGGCACCTTCTTCGTCAGCGCCCATCAGTTGACTGTACCCGGCGAGGTCAGCCGCAAGGATCGCCGAGAGCTTGCGCTCGACCCGACCGATTTCCATCCAGTCCCTCTGCAAGGCGTCAGGATCATATTTGCCCAGGTCAAGCGATCCAAGTCCGCTCTTCCGGTTTTCTTTGGGATCGCGTCAACCATGTCGGGCGCACCCGTTCGTACGGAGCAACTGGCGCTCCGCACGAGGGACAGGGCAACTCACTGGTGACTGGGTGCGTGCCTGACGAAGCTCTTCGTTTCGGCTGAGATAAATGCTCTCACTTACGGAACATCGCAGGTTCGTCGAAGTTGGAAAGCTACGGAGGACG
>NZ_JAMYVF010000039.1:0-19786 GCF_040323735.1 Mesorhizobium sp. M0029 | reverse complement strand
ATCAACATGGATGATCTGCGCGAGCACAAGAAGCTCGCTCTACGCCAAGCCGCATGACCAGTTTCATGATCGCCCATTTTGCAGAACTTGACGCACACAACCGTAGGGAAGGGCGGATTTAACCCCCAAAACACCCGCGACAGAGATGCTCAAGTCACGCTCTTCAAAGCCATTCTGATTAGACGTGACGCTGCGTTCGCAAAGGGTATCGAGCGGGTTAGTTATGTATGAAAACTGTGACGCCCCGATCGAGCACGGATTCGCACGCATATTTCTCTAACCCACGCCTCTCGGGCGAATGAACCGCCTCTCTGCTTACTCTGGCCGTGCCGTCTTCTTCTCCCGCGGCAGTTCGCGTCTTTGTTTGCAGACGACCACGATCGATTTGTCCCAGCGATCCACTCGCCGCTGGGATAGATGATTGCTTTGCTGATCTTGAGGAACGATGGCCTGATCCGCATGCAACGCGCCCGTTCGAAGAGTCCCGTCGCTTACCTGGCCGTGACAGCGAGCGATGACTTATTCAGGGGTGAGCAAGTTGAGGGTCAGGCATTGGCGGGACAGATAGCAGAGTTGTGCAACAGATTGTTGCACCCGCGACCACGTCGGTAGAGACCCGAGGAGAAATGTCGGCGGCATCACCGCGGACGCTCGTGGTGACCCGAAGCTCTCAATAGAGCTCAATGACCGCTTTGCGTCTAATATGACAGGTCGAGCGCGCTACCCTCTTGCCTGAAAACCGGAACGGCCGGTTGCCGAATGGCTAGTTATCCAGAACCAATCTGACTTTCTGGGCGAGAGCTTGGAGGGTAGCGGGTTTCTGCAGGAGTTGAACGTTTGGATCGATGATCCCATTGCGAACTATGGCATCACGTGCGTAACCGGACGTAAAGAGCACCCTCAAGTCAGGCCGCAATTCAACGGCAGCATCCGCAAATTCCCGACCGTTCATTCCGGGCATGACAACATCCGTCAGCAGCAAGGAAACGTCTCCTCGATCCTCAAGAATGCGCAGGCCTTCAACCCCATTCTCAGCAGAAATCACCGAATAGTCGAGATCCTCGAGCATTTGCATTGTCAGTTGTCTTACACTCGCCTCGTCCTCGACGACGAGGATCAATTCCTCTGGCTTGCCATTGGCAACGTCTTGGCTGTTCGCCCGCCGTGCTCCATCGGCGGGACCATTGTGCCTTGGCAACCAGATGCTGATGGTAGTCCCCACCCCCAGTTTTGAATCGATTTTGACATAGCCACCGGACTGCTTGACGAAGCCAAACACCTGACTCAGCCCAAGGCCGGTTCCCTTGCCGACACCTTTGGTGGTAAAAAACGGCTCGAAGGCTCTTTCCAGAACCTCCGCGCTCATACCCGAGCCCGTGTCCCTCACCGCAATAAGGACGTAGGGGCCGGGGGAAATGCCATGATCTGCAGCAACCGACTGGTCGACCAGGAGTGCAGAGGTTTCGATTGTCAGGGTTCCGCCCTCCGGCATGGCATCGCGAGCGTTGACCGCCAGATTTACGAGGACATTTTCGAGTTGGCTGGGATCAGCGAGCACTGCACCGTCATCGGATTGCACGACCGTATTGAGTGTTACGTGCTCGCCCAGGGTCCGGCGCAAAAGCTCCGACATATCCTGCACCATCCGGCCGACGTCGAGGGATTCAGGGGAAAGCGGCTGCTGCCGGGAAAAAGCCAGTAGCCTTTGCGTCAGCATGGCAGCTTTGTGGGCACCCTCGGTCGCGGCTGCGATCAGTTGGTGCACGCCGGGCTCGCCGCGGTCGACGCGCCGCTGGATCAAGTTGAGTCCTGAGATGACAACTCCCAACATGTTGTTGAAGTCGTGCGCGATACCGCCCGTGAGTTGCCCCACCGCCTCCATTTTCTGGCTTTGGCGCAGCTGATCCTCCAAATTCCTGCGGACGTTGAGGGGGAGCCGTCATCTGATGCTGGCCTCCGATCCAGCCAGCATCTTGAATCACAAAACCACTCTCACGGGAATCCCGCAGATTCAGTCAAAATCTGAACTGCTCTAAGCGTCCATTCAAGCGGCTCGTGATCTGGTTGCTCGTGCCACATCACTTGACGGAAGTCGCGGCGGTCAACCTGCTGGCCGCATATCGGGCCAAAGGTCGAAACGGTCTTGTCCGTCTGCCGGCGAATGTGGTTTGCCGGGGATGCGTGGGCCAAGGGCTGCTATTCTGGTCATGCTCGAACGAACACGATTCCGCGGCAAAAGTTCCGTCAGTTTGGTCTTCTCAGTTGGTGAAAGACATCGCACCAAAAGCGGAAGTCATTTGGTCGGCCGTCGAAATGTGCCTCCAAAGCGCAGTGCGCCACGGCGGTCGGCGCTTCAAGCCCATAGAGTTCGATCGCAGATTGAGCGGCCTGACCTTGGTCGACGAGATCGGCAATCTTCAAAGCCGTAAATCAGCGCTCCGCATTGCGAGCCTTCCGGTATGAGTTCCGAGCCTAAGACGCTCCTGAGTAGGCTTTTCGCCCTTATTATTTTCTCTGCCGCCGGCGCCACTGTCTATTGTCGGTGGCGAGGCCGCTGCCACCTTCTGAGCGGGCGAGCGATGGAGTGCCTTCGACGGTGAAGACGATTCCGGCGTCTTCAAACGCTTTGCGGATCGCCGCGATGTTGTGGGGACGCGATTTCCTGAATCCGTTCTCAAGATCGCTGATGGCCATTTCGCTAAGATCTGCCTTTGCGGCAAGTCGCACACGCGACCAGTTCAGTAGGGCTCGTGCTGCTCTGGATTGATCTGCTGAGAGTACGGTTCGGCTGTCCATAAACAGTCGAACATTCAATATCGCTTAAATGTTCCTCTTGACCTTCTGCGATTTCTAACGGCGTGATGCCGGCCTCTCGGGTAACGCGGCGGGGTTTTCCAATAACTTTGCGGAACGCTGATCGTCACGCCGCAACGTCTTCTTTTTCGGCTTGGTCTTCTCAACCAGATCTGGCCTTTTCGCTATCAGGTAGTCAGCCTTGTTCGTTCGATAGTCTTCTTTGTGGATGGACATTTCTACAATCTCCATTGTGGAGATCAACGCGGCTGGAAGCCGACAAGGTCGATCCGAACGGCGCACCGTCCTAATACGAGTCTTGTCGACCATACCAGTCGTCGACGTCTCGCCGCACGCGATCCTTCTCAATGCCGTAGCGTTCCTGGATCGTACCTTCGAGCTGATCGCGGTTGCCGGCTATGCGGTCGAGATCATCATCAGTGAGCTTGCCCCACTGCTCCTTGACCTTACCTTTGAATTGCTTCCAATTTCCTTCGACGCGATTCCAGTCCATGATGGCGATCTCCTTTCGTTGTCCTTTCGAATAACGGTCGTATGGCTGTCAGGTTCCGCTGCAGGTAAGCGCGCTTGCTTGTGATCTAGCAATGGAACCTAATGCCCGTCGACCGCATGTGTGCGCCGGCCTTTTCCGGTTTGGGAACACAGCCGGCCTTTTGCCGTTGGTCTGGAACAGCTTCGCAAGGAAATGCACGTGCTCGCCGATCCGGGCATCTGGGTCGCGTTGGCGGCTGTGTTCATCCCTTATGGAGTCGGTGTCGCACTGCTTCTGAGGGTAGCCGGTTGATGGACCTGCCAGCGCTGCTCTGGCGTCAGATGAGCGGGTTTCCATAGAAGCCGCCTCAACTTGGCGGCGGGGGGTCTTCGCGTTCGGCCATCTGTTCCAAGAGCTTCCTTGACGCAGCCAGGACGCGGCGTACGTGGGGAGTTGAGTTCGCCGACCATATCGATGGCGAAGGCGCCGGACAGGGCGCCACACGTCTTGGCGGGGCGCTCTGAGGGCGTTGGCGATGTCATCGAAGATCGCTTCCATCGGTCGAGTCTCGAACGCCGAACCTGTGAATCCCCTGTTTGTTCCGTCAAAGTCTAACGATCAGGGAAGCGCCATTGAAAGCACGTGCAGTAACGGTTGATTCAACCATTGCTGGTAAATTGTGAAATGTGGGTGGCGGCTCCGACAGTTCGGGGTGGAACTCAATGCCGAAGCCGCCTGCGCAGCCAAGGTTGGGGTTTGACCGCGCCGTCCTATAATGGGACAGCGCGGTCAACGATTCGTTAAAACGTTCTGGAACTAATTAAGTACGCGCTAATTGACTCGCGGTCTCGGGAGTCAGTGCATGCGTGAAGTTCATTCCTCCGATGGTGCCGATTTTGGCGGGACAGGCCTCCCGAGGGCATTGCACAGCGTCACGTACCGGCCGCCGCCTTCGTCTTCCCTCTTCTTAGAGATCCGCCATTCGTTGGGCGAGTGGGTTGTTCGCATCATAGGGAGGAACGGTGAAACGTATTCCCGAGCATTCGAATATGAAGCAGATGCCGTCGCTTTCGCTGGCGATCAGTCTTCTCGTCTAGGATTGGAAGCTCCCCCGAAGCGAGCAACTTGACGAAATCAGCGAGAGACGCGCTGAAGCAGAGCGACTATCTGTTTCGCGGTCTCGTCGGTCCCGATCACTGGCGACTGTCGTGCGTCATCTTTCTGTATGATCGATGACGCCTGTTCGGGGGTGGTATCATCCTCCAGGTCGAACTCACGGACTCCGATGGGGGTTCTTGCCTTACATCTCACACATGGATTTTTGGTGCGAAGCCAATTCATAGTGATTGGGCCGACGTGCGGCCTGATTGAAGGTCAAAAGCTACTTCGGCGGCTGCGAACAGCCTAGTCTATGACCTCGCCACCGAACAGCCGGAACCTAAGCGCTTAATGGAGCTTAAGGCTCCATGAGTACACGCGGTATCAATTTCCTCGATCGCTGGGATCGGCAACAATCTCCCCGAAACGGCGAAGGCCGACACGGTTTCGATAAGTGAGTACACACACAAATTGTACGCCGACGCTAAGGCGCTCGGGATCAGGCGCGAAGAGATCGACGAAGAAGTTGACAGCCTATATCGGACGCTGGTCGATGCGCCTTCGGAACTTACCCCCCCCTATAAATTAGCAGGGGAGGCACGGCATTCTTCAAGCCGTCGCTCTTATCCTTTCCCGATAGCTTCACCGGACATCGCGCTGGCCGACACCTTCTTGCGCAATGCCGCAGTGTGCCTCGATGGCGCTGACCGGGCGGCGGATCTGGGCAGGCGCAATGCGGCCCTTCACGCCATCGCCATCGCCATTGAATTGCTCCTGAAGTCGCATCTTCTCAGAACAGCGACCGACGATCGCTGGAATCGCCGCCATATCGGGCACGATCTCGGCAAGGCCGCTCGTTACGCCGAGAGAGCTGGATTGGGCCTGCCACCGCAACTGCACAGCGTCATCGCCCAGCTTCATCCTCATTTTCAGCGTGGCGGCTTCCAACGGGACCCAGCGCGTTCATGGCCGTCCGGTTTATCGCTCGACGCCCGCCACATCGCGCGGCGGCTTGCTCAGACTCTCATGGAACATAAGCGTCGCGCTAACGACGCCGCTGCTCCTGACTTGAAGATGACCCCACCCCCGCGATCCATTGCGCTGATCCTTGGTCCAGCCGACGGCCTGACGCCATCAACCCGCAAGGGGTCGGACTACGCGAAGCGTGCCGCCGCTCCGGCTTCGCCTTCGCGGTGATTGCGGCCATCCGCCGAACACATCGGGCGCCTGTCAGCGGGGGAGGGTCCTCCGCTTCAAACAGGAGCCGGATCGATGTCCCTCGCCGACGCGCATGCCTTCGCCTTCAGCCTCGCCGCCACCCTCATGGTCGCCATCGTCATCTTTCGTGCCGGCGACGGCACTCTCTCGGTCGTGCCGGCGAACGAGTATGACGGCGACGACACCGCCATCATCGGCGAAATCGACCGTTCGCCCCAGGACGGGGCTAACATTGCCGCTGGCGAAACAGAGCTTTGGCATCTCGCCGGTGCTTTTCGTTGCTATGCTCTGCGCGGCGTTGCGGTGGTGGTGGAAGGCGCAATCGCCAGAGCTATTCTCGGAGACACCACCATGATCATCCTCGGCATGTTCGTTTGTATCGCGGCCATCAGCATCCTGTGCTGGTTGCTCTTCACGCTTGCTATCTTCGCCCTTCCGTTGTTCGCAGGGGTCAGCGCAGGTACGTGGGCATTCAACACCGGCGCCGGCTGGCTTGGCGCGATCCTCGTCGGCATCCTGGCAGCCGGGTTGACGCTCGGCGTCGGCCAAATCCTCCTCGGCGTTATCAGCTCCATGTGGGCGAAGCTGGCGATCACGCTTGTCTTCGTCGCGCCTGCGATGGTTGCCGGCTACCATGCCACCCATGGCATCGCGAAGCACATGATGCCTTCGGAAACCTGGCAGGTCGTCTTCTCCGTCATTGGCGCGACCGCCGTCGGCGTCACGGCATATCTGCGGGTCGCGGGCATGACGTCAGCCGACCAATCCGGCAGGGACGTGGTTCGAGCCTAGACCCCCGCGGGCGGCGCAGGTGGACCAGACCGACGAAGGCCTAGCCTCCTCATTATCGGTGGTTGGAGCAATCGGGTTCCATGCCAGGATCGAGCAACGGCCACGTGCCGGCGCGGCCCCGTCTGGGACTTGGACTTTCTTTGGTCGATGCCCATGGCAGACCGACAAGTCGGTAGCAGGACGGCAGCGCGCGCGGTGGCGGCGGCGTTGCAGGTGCGCGGAATCTGTGCCTGGAATGCGTGGGCGATGCCGGTGAAGCCTGTAGCGATCTGCCGGAGGCGCGTTGCACGCCAACGTCTCCGTTCCCAATCTGTCCCAAGAGCGCTCCAAACGGCCTCTTCAATGGGCTGATCTGGCCGAACGACGGCTGAAGCCTCGACCGCCTAGGCCGCAACGGCGCATCTCGACTTTCTTCCCCTGCCGGCTCCCACCCCATGCCGCAAGCGCATGGGGACCCCGAGCGCCGCCATTCCTCGCGAGACAAGAAAGTCGTTCCTGCGCCGTCCTCCGCGTTGCTCCGGTCGCAAGCGATGCGTCGTCGGTCGCCTTCGGCCACCCGATCGCCATCGAGGCCGCATGGTGCGGGCTCGGGAACAGAAAACGGAGACTTACAATGGCTACCATCGGCACCTTCAAGAAGACCGCCTCGAACGAATTCACCGGGGACATCGTCTCAAGCTCCGTCAGCTGAAGGTCTTCCGGGAAGTGTTGCGGGCCGGTTCGACTAGGCGGGCGGCGGTTGCGCTCGGGATAAGCCAGCCGGCCGTCAGTCAACATGTGAAGCAGCTTGAGACCACGCTCGGCATCACACTCTTCAAGAGATCAGCCAACCGCATCGTCCCCTTGCAGGAAGCCTGGGAACTCCTGCGAAACGTAGAACTGGCCCTGACGTCGCTGGATCGCCTGGACGCGTCGATCTTCGCTATGAAGAACGAGGAAAAGCAGCGGATTGCGATTGCCGCGCCCTCTGTTTTCGGTTTCGTGACCTTGCCCAAGGTCGTGGCGATTATCCGCTCACAGACCGCTTCGAATGTCCGGTCGATTTCTGGAAGCTACGAGCAGATCGGCGAACACATCCTGGCCGGCCGCGCCGATCTTGGAATTTCGAGACTGCCTCTGGATCCAGGCTTGTTTGAATGGGCGCCGCTTGGGTCGGCACGAAACGTATGCATTTTTCATCCCGACCACCGCTTTTCAAAACAGACCTGCATCGAGGCGCAAGACCTGGCAGGCGAAACGATCGTCGATATCGATCCCCAGTTTGCCGCCCACCAGATGAACTTCAATGCCTTGCGCTTCGCCGGCGTTGAGCCGGACATACTGGTGGAATTCGATTGCAACGGTCACGAAGCCGGATACGTTTCGGCTGGCCTGGGCATTTCGATCACAAACGAGATCATCGCACGTGAGTACGCGGCGTTTCAGTTGGGAGTAAGGCCAGTGGAACCGTCCGCGCTCTATCACTACGTGGCGATTTGGCAGAGGGGCAGGACCTTTTCCAACGCCTTGAATGTATCGCTCGAGGCGATAATCACAGCGTTTTCGAAGACGCCGACGAGAGAGCAACAGTTTCTCCAGACGTCGTCCTAGCCGGCCATGGTTTATTTCGGTTGGGACGTGCCGCATAAGGCCCAACCGGGAGGCTTTCTGCGAAGTGGCGCGAATGGCTAGCCTGAACGGCCAAACTGATAGCGAGCGCTCCGCGAACGGCTGGATCGACGGCCCCTATCCGGCGCAGATGGTGCCGTTGGCCGTTCCCGAAGCGGTGCAGGAATTGGTGGCTTCCAGTCTAGAAGTCCAGTCTCGCCCAATGGGCGGCCCTACGCCGCCTTAAGCGCAGGCAATTGCGGGATTACTCTCACCAGGCAGGGTGCTCGTCTGGACTGGCACTGGCAATCCGAAAAGCGGACAGACCTCCCAGAGCGCCGGCAGCTTGTTGCAGAGCTTGCGCGCTCCACGCCGTCCTTTCATGGCGCGGCGAAGTTTCTGTGTCGCGCTCGCTGGGCAACAACTCGCCGCTCCCTGGATCCTTGGGGAGCGACGAGCGCGGGTTGCTACCGAACCTTCCGCCGTCGTTGAACTATGCTGGATGAGTCCAGCTACTCCAGATCGATTGCCCGCCGGCTCATGCTGGCGGGCTTTTTGCGTCAGCCGGGAACATTCCCGCTCCAAGGCAGTTCGGTCACACCCGGCTCGTTCTTCAGCGGTCCGGCCGGTGACCAAGATGCGTCCCTCACTCGTCATGGTCGGCCCGCGCAGCCTCGGAAGCAGGCGCGGGCCATCCATCACAAAGCCCGCTGATCCGACCGACGGGCTTCTTCAGTTTCACCACGCAAAGAAAGGCCCGGTCGTGAACTGACCCCATAAAGTTGGACGGTTCATTGAGTTGGTAGGTTTAATGGCTGGTTCCTGTATTGCACAGGGGCCAGCCCTTTCAAGCCTAGATTCCAATTTCCGGAACCATTCAGCGCCATGGATACACGCTCTGCGGGGTGGCTGATCAAGAGCCGATCTGCGCTCACATCATACTTGACGCATCCTCCCCGGGGGGATACCGGTGGGCATGTCCGAAGGCATCCATAGTTCTCATCCGGCTATCGTGAAGCGCTTAAAGCGCGCACAGGGGCATCTTGCATCCGTGCTTGGCATGTTCGAGGCGCAGCGATCCTGCCTGGACCTGGCGCAGCAACTCCATGCAGTGGAGAGCGCCATCAGCAGCGCAAAGCGAGAACTGATCCACGATCATATCGAACATTGTCTGATCGACACGGAAGCGGGAGGCAACTCGCTGGCAGAGCTCAAGCAACTGGCGAAATACCTATGACCAGTATCGGCGCACGCGTCTTGGATTGGTTCGGCTTCGGGTCACATGATCATGACGCGCATGCTCATGACGATGGCTCGCACGGCCATACGCACGGGGTCATCGACGCAACGATTGCAACCACTGACCGCGGCATCTGGGCCATCAAATGGTCGTTCGTCATCTTGGCCATGACGGCGGCATTGCAGATGGCCGTGGTGTTGGTGTCACGCAGCGTGGCGCTGTTGGCCGATACGATCCACAACATAGGCGACGCCACAACCGCCATTCCGCTCTGGATCGCATTCATGCTGGCACGACGCAAGCCGTCACGGACCTTCAGCTACGGCCTTGGCAGGGTAGAGGATCTGGCCGGTATCATTATCGTGCTGATCATTCTGTTCAGCGCCATCGTCGCCGGGTACCAGGCTATCGAGCGCCTGGTCAGTCCGCAGGCAGTGACTCATCTCGGTTGGCTGACCGCGGCGGGCATTGTCGGCTTCCTCGGGAATGAGGCCGTCGCGGTGTTTCGCATCCGTATCGGCAGGGAAATCAACAGTGCGGCGCTCGTCGCCGACGGCTACCATGCCCGCACCGACGGGCTTACCAGCCTTGCAGTGGTCATCGGCGCCATGGGCGTCTGGCTCGGATTTCCACTGGCCGATCCGATCATCGGGCTTCTCATCACGGTCGCTATATTCGGTATCGTCTGGCAATCGGCGCGCTCAGTGCTCACCCGCATGCTCGACGGCGTCGAGCCGGGCGTGATGGCCGAAATTCAGCATGCCGCTGCGCATGTGCAGGGTGCTCGCGTTGTCGACGCCAAGGCCCGCTGGATTGGCCACAAGTTGCATGCCGACATCGCTATTGCAGCCGACGGAACCTTGCCTCTCTCAGAGGCAAACAAGATCACGGCGGCGCTGGAGAACGAACTGTTCGAACACATGCCGGCGCTCGCAGCTGCCAACATCCGGTTTTCGACCGACCAAGGTGAGCACGAGCATCCGCACTCTCATGATCAGGGCGAACATCACGGCCACCAGCACTGACAACTGCCGGAAACCACTCGCTTTTGCCGGTCTCGGCTGATGTTCCAGGCGCTTGTCGAATTTCAGCGCTCCATATACCTGGCGCTCGCAGATCAGATAAAGCTGCTGTCAGTTGGCGGTGATTGGCTTGCGTTCCTTGCCTTTCTGCCGATGGGCCTCCTGTTCGGTGCGGCACATGCTCTGACGCCCGGCCACAGTAAGGCTGTCTTGGCGACTTACCTTGCAGGTTCGGATGCGAAGGTTTCGCGCGGCCTCCTGGTGTCGATTACGCTGTCCTTCACTCACGTGGCGACAGCGGTGCTGATCGCCGTATTCTCCCTGCCGCTCGTCTCGATTGCATTGGGCAGCGTTGGACGCGCACCACTGCTTGAGGGTGTGAGTCGCGGTCTGCTCGGGCTGATCGGCGTCTGGATGCTTTGGCGTTCGGTGAGCCACGGCCACCATCACAAGCATGAGGGCGAGGCCGTTGGAGTCATGGCCGGTTTGATTCCGTGCCCGCTGACCCTTTTTGTCATGACCTTCGCGATTTCCAGAGGGGTGCCGGGAGCTGGAATTCTGTTCGCAATCACCATGATGGTGGGCGTGGCCCTAACGCTGTCCAGCGTGGCGGTACTGTCGATCTTGTTTCGGGAGCACCTGGTGCATTTTTTCGACAGCAGGCCACGGCTGTTCGATACCATATCGCGAGCAATCGAAGGCGCAGCGGGCCTTGCCCTCGCCAGCGTAGCGGTCTGGCAACTTACAGCCGGATAGAGCCACAGCTGTCCACAGACCCTCTCCTTTCTTAGGAAAAGGCGATGAGAAGCTGCGGCACGCAAGGCTGCTGGAATTCTGGGAGGATGATGGAAATGGCCGTGCCTAAGAAATAGCGCGCCACCTACGCCTGGATGTACGGCGCCCAAGCGCGCAAGGATGGCAAGGAGCGTGAGGCGCCAGCTTACTGGCAGGAACATGCCGATGCGTGGCTGCAGGGCTTTGACGGTGTGGCGATGGCTGGTTTTGGTAAGACCAAGACCGTCAAAGACGAGATGGAAGCCGAGGTCGACGAAGCCGCCGTCGAGCGGCCCGCCGAATAGCCATTTTGCCGTATGCTGTATGGTCGTTTTTGATTGAAGAAAGGGCTTCGTTGGGCCTATAGAGATTGCGTTTACCATTGCCTTTTTGGGAGGATGCGATGGTTGCAACGCCCATAGAAATCGCTCAAGCCGCTACTGCGACTACGGCCACCTTGCTGAAGTGGCAGAAGTCCATGGAGGAACGCGCCACGTTTCGCCAGAACATGGATCAATCGCGCAGGGCGATACAAGCCTCACGCGATCTGCTGAAGCGCCTTCGCCAACGTCATCGCGACGACATGGCGGAAAGTTCGGAAAATGCCAACCCGTCTACTGCGCCGATATCGCAACGCGCCGGCAGCTAGCGGGAGGCGACCAGAGCCGATGTGATGGGTAAAGTTTCACTGGCCGTTCCTTGGGTGGGCAGGCAAGTTAAACTTTGTCAACGAGCGGCCTTTTTCGCGCTCGCGGAAGCGCCACGTGGCTTTCGACCAGGCGCACGTGCTCGGCGTCGACAGTCACCAATGGCCGGAGGCTGACGGTTACCTTGTCCCCGTCGATGCGTGTGACAGGGCCGATCAATTCCATATGCTGGCCAATTACAGCCTTCGAAGTCGAATCGACAACAGAATGCGGGAAGTCGTAGGAGGGGATCGTCACGCTTATGCGATCGGGCGTCACGCGGCCGCGCACAATCGCCGTGACTGCGACCTCGTTGCCAACTTTGATAGTTCCCCGAGCCATGCCCAAGACTTTGGAGCAGCCGGCGCCAGCGTCAAGATGAGGGGGAGCTAATAAAACCCCTCCGCGCCGCGATGCAACATCCAGCGCTAATGCGGATTCCACCTTGAAAGATCGATTCCCCAGGTCTTATAATCCGTAATTAGCCTGTTGGAGGTGGAGGGAACTGCGATGGGCGGCACAGTTCAGAACACAAACTCAGACAGTGTGGAGTGGCCGAAGCCTGCTGAGAACGGCTGGTCCGCGTTATAGAGAAGGGCAAGGAAGACAGCTGATCGAGCTCGAATCTTATGCCATGGCCTCTGCGGAAGGCCAACGGATCCGTCTAATCTCGAGAAGTTCGGTCGCGAGGCTTTGCCGGTCCTGTCCCATTCCACTGGATGAACTGCGCGACGTACCTTTAGAATTCCAATGCCCCTCCTGTTCACGCCGTATGGTGAGAAGGGGATCCTGGCTGAAAACGATTGCCGGTTTCAAATGCGATAGTTGCAGGTCCAGAGTGCGGATCGGCTACGAAGAGAAGCTGGCCATATTCGAGCGGCACCTTAGAAAGGTGAGCGCCAGCACAAAGTCAGTGAACAACCGCCCTTGTTAGCGGCCGCTTTAGAGATCGGGTGCAGTGGGTACACGGGCTTTTCCCCGCTATCCTTTTTTCTCCCGGCCCCGCCACCGTCTATTATCGGCGGCTAGGCCGCTATCACCTTCTGAGCGGGCTAGCGATGGAGTGCCTTGGACGGTGAAAACGATTCCGGCATCCTCAAACGCTTTGCGGATGGCGGCGATGTTGTGGGGACGCGGTTTCCTGTATCCGTTCTCAAAAGCGCTGATCACCATCTCGCTAAGATTGGCCTTGGCGGCAAGTCGCACACGCGGCCAGTTCAGTAGGGCTCGTGCTGCTCTGACTTGATCTGCTGAGAGTACGGTTCGGCTGTCCATAGCCAGTCGAACATTTAGTATCGCTAAACTGTTCCCCTTGACCTTCTGCGATTTCTAACGGTGTGAGGCCGGCCTGTCGCAAGCCGTCATCGATTGTGGCTGCAACCTTTCGGACGGTTGTTACCTCGGCACCAACAAGACGTGCTGCCTGCATTCTTGCTTGGAGATCAGCCAAGCGGGCAACCAGGGCTTGCGTCCTCTCGAGTTCAGGGTTCGTCATGTTCATTGTCCAGCTGAGTGGCAATTCGATTTGTCCGGCTGAGTATCGTTTGAATGCACACACTCGCCACCCAAGGGTGGCGAGCGTGGGTTCGTTCGAAATCTCAGTCGTAAACTTTCACGATCTTGCGGGTACCCGGATCGACCAGGACCGTGCGGTTGTCGACCACCACGTAACGGTATTTGACGTTCGGGACCTCGTGGATCTCCACAGTTTCCGGCAGAGCTGTCCCGACGTTCAATTCCACGCCGGGAAGGTTCACCGAAGCCAAGGGCTGCTTCTTAACATACTCACGGATGACCGTGTCCTGTTCCGGCTGGATGATAATGTCGTCAGCGGCGGCGGAGCCGATCCCCGCCAAGAGCAACATGGCTGCGGCGGTGTTCACAAAGTGCATCTTCATATCTTCTCTCCTGCAAGGACCGGCACACGACGACCATCGTCCCGCACTGCCCGGCAACCAACTTTGAACCGGGGTAAACGTTCCCGCCTACGCACCTTTGTCTAATCCGATTGGTCTAAAGTCCGACCGTACAACGCAATGGTCTTACCTTTGGACTAGGCGGAACGGATTAGGGCTTCAGCTTGTTGTTTCTCCACAACGGGAGAGAACAAATGGATCAAAGTGTTGGCCAGGCGCGATGGTTGCTCGCACCGATTTTTGCAACAGCCGTTACCTTTCTGGTAATGGCGGTCGTCCTTAGCTGACATGTCTTGGATCGGCGCAGCCAGGTCCCTTCCTGCGCTGATAGGATTCGCGAGTTGCTTGAGCGGCTGGCAAATCCTCTATTTTACCGTGCGCTGGGCCTGCTCCTTCAGCAGGCGGGGCGCTTCGTTCAGCTCATGTAACTTGGGAGGTTTACTATGGATCGGCGATCCTTTTTGACAGCGATATTTGGCGTTGCAGGGGCAGCAGCCTTTGCAAGCGCGGTCCGGCCTATCAACGCATTGGCCGGTGTTCCAGCGGCAAAAAGCGGCATTCTCGAAGAACTCGACGCGCCAGACGCCTTCGACAACGAAGGTACTCACGCGGAAGTGGAGCCGGTCAACCATCGGCGCTACTACGACCAAGATTACGACCCAGACTACGACCCAGATTACTACCACCGGCGCCGCCGCCGCCGGCGCGGCTGGAGAAGAGTCTGCCGTAGTTACTGGCGACACGGGCGCCGTCGGGTCCGGTGCTATCGCCGACGTGGTCCTTCGGTCGTCTTGCGATTTTAGCTAGTCGGCTGCTTCTGCTCATGGCCCGTTCCGGCTGACGTGCTGAGAACGGGCCGGTGCTGCCTCACGGTGGCTGGCTTCAGTTTTTGTGTGGCACGATGTAGCGACTGCTCACCGCACCCGCCCCTGTGCCCCGCGTGACGACAATCGTGCTATACCCGGCTGGAAGGGAACCTGTAGCGGAGGGATCAATCGAACTGCATCGCCCCACGATCTCCCCGTTGGGAGCGCCCTCGAGCCTCACGGCTAACGCTAACTGGCATGTCTCAAGGGATCCGAACATGGACGGTGATGTATCGAGTGGCTTGCAGACTCCCTGGGCGGGACTGCAAGAAAGCAAAATCATCACAGCTGCAGTTGCCGGATCCATTCGTGAAGCTCCGTTGTTCGACGAGCCTCAACGCGGAATAGCGAGCTTTGTTTCGCAGGTGCTAAAATATGAGTTTTCTGGTCTGGCTCACGGTGGCGGACTTTTCATTGTCACAGCTTTCGCCTCTCAATTGTCGATCCCGAACGGTAAAACAGCCATCCGACGAGACACACCGAGAGGATTGCGATGGCCAGAAGGATGCCGCCGGCAATGTTCACCATCAACATGAAATCCATCGGACCTCTCCCTCTTATATGCCGACAGTCGGAAACTCGTGAAATCAACATGGGTGAACAGGTTGCGAACATGCTGCTACGGTTTTTGCAGAGCCACGGGATGAGACGAGACGGACCAGCACGACAGGGACTAGCTCTCGTCGCAACAAATTGACACACAAGGACTCGACGGAGTCGAACGGCAAGGGCAGGGACGCCATCAAGCGAATTTCAAAACCGGTGCCTTGGCCGACGGGTAATCGCTGATAACATCAAGGTATGCCCTGAGGTGACGTCACAAGGCAGTGTGCTGGGTGCCGATTGGGCGGGCGGGTTGTATGATGCCCGGCGTATTGGCCGGTTTAGAATGGAAGCTTGATTTCGCCGACCGAGAGAGGCCTACCGGCCGCTATGAGCGCCGCAACCGTCTCTCTGTCCTGTTGCCGGCGCTTCACGAGGCCGTTCAGCACCCTGTCGAGAGATATCGCGCCGGCGCCGGCTACGGCCAGGACGAACATGCCGCCCGCTTTGGCGAGATCCTTTTCGAAATGCAGCAATTTCACGACCATATCGCATCCGCAGCGCATGAGGTTTCTTGATCCCGACCGGGCCAGCACCTTGCGGTAGACAGGTGAGTCAGCCGGCCGCAGGCGGCCGACCTCTCGCCTTCCAGAGGTCCTGGAATGCGCCGACCGACCCCGTCGTGCTCGTCAATGTGTAGGTTTGCAGTGTGGTGTTCCTTCAAGGTCAATCAGCAGCTTATGCATGGAGGACCACGGCAAGCGGCGTTTTATTCCCGGACAGCGCAATTTCTGTCTCGGCAATGTGATTGGTCCGGGCGCCTCGTTTTTTTAACGCTCTTTGGCCCGCAACATCGGCCGTCCAGTTCGGGAATATCGGGGCCTTTCAAGAATTCGGATATTATGAGAGCAGCGACGCGTCGGGCGACGAAGGGGGAAACAACTTCGCAGTCTCGTGCGACAGCGGCAAAGCTGCCTTCCTCAGCAGCGTCGAGTAAGTGGCGGAGCAGGCTTTGTGTCCTGTCACTGTAGCCAATTTCCACCCGAGCCGAGAGGAGGCGCCTGGCTCAGCGTCTGCTTGCCGGCATCCTGTGTGGGGCGGGAGCGCGGGGGCAGTCCAGGCGACCGGCAGGCAACACTCGCGTCTGTCTATCGCGGCGATGGGAGCCTCGTCGAGTTCAGCAGCGTTGTGGAAGCAGTCCGCTGCGCGCGTCAAAACGCTATTGCTAAGCACAATGCCGGGGTGCCCGATGATCGTCGCATTGAGTTCCGGATTGGCATTCATCTGGGTGACGTCGTGCAGGAGCACGATGGCGACCTGATGGGTAGTGGCGTCAACATCGCCGAGGGTATCCGGGTTGCCCGGGCGTAGCGGCTTTGAAGCCGCCGATTACAAGTATTCTCGCCCTGTGGCCGCCGATTCTGCGAATTAAGGATTGGACGAATAGGCATGGGGGAAAAAGGCCGTTATTCTAAGCCTCATTCACCCTCGATGCAGGAATAACGAGATCACGGAGTAGGAAAATCGCATGCTGTGCGGCGGAGGTGCTGACACGGGCGAAATTCACACCCGCTCAACGACAAGCGCCCATCCGCTGTCCCGATGGACGGTGGATAGAGTTTTGGTGCCATGAGCCAAACCCACACATTACAACCGTCATCTATCCGCTTCCCGGTACAGCCGCGGCTCGTGCCGGCGGTCAAGGCGGCGCGTTATCTCCACCTGACGCTGCGGGAATTCATGGAATTGCTGCCCGCGTTGCAGGATCAAGGCTTTCCCAAGGCCTGCCCAATCACCGGCAACTACGACATGGTTGCGATCGACTCCTGGCTCGATCGACGCTCGGGTCTTGCAGGATCGGGATCCGGCGGGCAGTCTAGCATTGACATTGCAAGAGCGAGGCTGGCGACCCTTGGGTAAGATCAAGTTGAAGCACTACGTCATCCGTAAGGGCAGGTACGGCTACTGGCTGCCGACGCCGAAGATGGTCGAAGCTGGCTTCAGATGCATTTCCTGTGGAATCGACGGGCCTGAGGCTTGGACGATAGCCAGGGAGTGGGAAGACCGCTGGCAGGAACTCCGCAAGGGCAGGGAGCCGTCGCGCCTGCATGTATGGCCAAAGGATTCCATCGGAGACGCCTTTGCACGCTATCGCCGCATGGATGCATGGAAGCGCAAGCCACCGCGCACCCGCGAGGATTGGGAACGCGGCTGGACCTTCATCGAGCCGTACTTCGCCGACCTGCCGCCAGCCGACATCACCCTCGAGCTGCTCGACGACTGGTATGGCCGTCTGCTCCGGGTCAAAGGTGTCGACATCGCCTACCGTGCCGTAAAGACGTGGCGTTCGCTCTATAATGTCATGGCCGGCATGAAGCTATGCCCGCCCGGCTCCGACCCATCGCAGGCGATCCGCCGCCAGACGCCACCACCGCGCCACCAGACCTGGACGGCAGGCGAGGCGGTGCGCATGGTCAAGGGCGCCTGGCGCGCCGGCTACCGCGGACTGGCCTGCGTCATCGCCGTTGCGTGGGACACGAGCTTCTCACCCGTCGACGTGCGCACGCTCACACCGGCGCAGGCAATGCAGACAGCACAGGAATGGGGTTTTCTGATTGCACGCAGCAAGAGTGGCGAGGCGGCTTTCGGCACGCTGTCGTCACGCACGCAGCGCCTGGTGCTGGCCTATGTCGAATCACTAGGCGTCACCCTGCTTGACGATGCGCCGATCTTTCGCTCGCGCGGTTTCGCGCCGGGCCCGAAGGGCGGCCGGCCGCGCGCCGGCGTGCCTTACACCAAGGATTCTCTGGTCGACGACTTTGCCGATCTGCGCACGCTGGTGTTCGGGACATCAGAGAAGCGGCGGCTGATGGACATGCGGCGTTCCGGCGCGGTCGAGGCAAATGCCGGAGGCGCGTCGGTCGAGGCAATCTCGGCCAAGATGGGCAATTCGATCGACGGGAACAAGGCGCTGCAGAAGACCTATATGCCGGTCAATCTGGCCGCCGTCCGCTCAGCTGACGCCAGCCGCCGCAAGGGCAGAACGCTGCTTGGCCTGGAACGGAACGAATACAGAAAGTTGAAACTCTCCGGAGAATGAGAGTTGAAACTTTTCAAGGGGCGGTAGCTAACCCCTTGAAATTAATGGCGCGAGTGACGGGGCTCGAACCCGCGACCTCCGGCGTGACAGGCCGGCACTCTAACCAACTGAGCTACACCCGCGCATTGGACGAGCACGTGTCAGCCGTGTTCGTCGTTGGGGCGGTGGATAAGGGGTTCGCCACCGGGTGTCAAGCGCAGCTGGACAGCATAAACGCAAACAGGAGAAGGTTTTTTGACGGGCGGCACTTTGCCTGCGAAAACCACTGTGCGGCTAAGCTCGCGGCTGTTCATTTGGCCTTGCGAAGCCGGTTCCGACCGCTTAAAGGTCCGGCCGGAGCGGGCGATTAGCTCAGTTGGTAGAGCGCTTCGTTTACACCGAAGATGTCGGCGGTTCGAGCCCGTCATCGCCCACCACTCAATTTCTTGATAAATCGGTGCTTGCCCGGAGTTACGGTCTCATATCCGGTTGTATGCGTTGTCGGCATTCTGCTTCCTGGCCTTGTCGCGTTCGAAAGGGGTGACGCAGACCAAGTCGCTCTCGAACGCTTCACGCCAGACGTAGCCGTCGCGGCAGGTGCTGTCGCCGTAAGGTCCGCCGGTCGGCGAACGATTGTTGCGGGCATTGGCATTCTGCGCCTGCACCTCGCCGTAGTCGGCAGGACTCACGCACACGCTGTCGCCGAAGATCGCCGATCGCCAGACGAATCCTTCCTTGCACCCTTTGGCCTCGATCGCTGCGGGCTCGATAGGCGACGGCAAAGGGGAGGGCCTCGGCCACAACGCCACCGTTGTCCCGCCGATGCCGAGCGCGATCATCGCGACCAGCCCGTACAGCAGCCAGAGCCTCGGCCGCCGCGCCGCTGGCTCGCTATCGCCGACGCAATCGCCGCAATATCGTCGTTGAAGCGCTCGTGGCGGACCTCCATGGCTTGACGCTTGGCCAAGTCCTGCAGATCGGGTGGCAAGGCGCTTTTCTTTGGCATGCTGGCGCCGTTGACGAGCACGGGGATGACGCGCACCCCAGCCTGGAGTGCCGTACGGATCTCCTTGCGCACGAAGTCGTCGGGGGACTCCAGCCGAACCTGGCCCTGCTCATCGGTAAGCGCGGCCCACTGCGGCCCCACGATCGCCAGCATGATTTTGCAGCTGGCCAAACTGCGGGCAAGCGCCACCTCAAAGTCATCGCCGGGGTTGAGCTTGTCGACGTCCATGAAGATGGATGCATCAGGAAGCGCGCGGTTCAGATTATCGTAGACGCGGCCCGCCACGCCGGAATCGGTCTGCCGTCGGTAGTTGATGAATACGTCGCCAAGCAAGGCCTGCCTCTTCCCACATCAACGAGAAGGCCCCAAAGTAGCATGAGCGGTGACCTCGCAGCTAGTCTGGCGACAGACTGGCCATTACTGCGGATGCAGTCCGTTTCACGTCTCGCCAGAGGACACATGCACCGGCCCTTCGCGGTTGTGTGCGTCAAGTTCTGCAAAATGGGGCGGCCATGATGCTGGTCATGCGGCTTGGCGCAGAGCGAGCTTCTTGACGGCCAACGCCCTGATCAGGCGCAGGCAGCTTTCGGTATTGGGGAAGATGCGCACGACATAGGTGCGCCGGCGGATTTCCTCGTTGAGCCGCTCCAGCATGTTGGTGGATTTGAGATGC
>NZ_JAMYVF010000038.1:0-19836 GCF_040323735.1 Mesorhizobium sp. M0029 | reverse complement strand
GAGCCGCTGCGGCGGGTCTGACGGGAAGCGCTGCCAATGCAAGCTCGACGACTGGGGACATGGCGGCGAAAGCCAGCCGCTCCGCGCAAGATCTGTTGGAGGATCAACCCTTGGCCGTTGCGGCCGTCGGTCTCGCCATCGGCGCCGCTATAGGTGCAATTCTGCCCCATACCGCAACGGAGGACGAGCAACTAGGCGCCTATGGCGACAAGCTTCGCGATTCCGCCGAAACTTTGCTCGACAGGGGCCTCGATGAGGCCAAGCAGGTCGCCGCCGACGCCTATGAGACCATCAAGCAGGAAGCTGGCCGGCAAGATATGGAAGCAGACACGATAGCCGATCAGCTCGGCGAGATCGTGAAGTCCACAGCAGACAAGACCGAGCATGCCGTGCGCGAACGTATTTCCGATACGCCTCAGCGTCAAACCTAGCCTGATGGTCCTGGATCAGCGATAGACGGTTCCAGAAGGCGTGCATAATAGTCGCGCTGATCGCTGCGCGTGGAGCTCGATCATGCCCTTCAAAGCACGTGGAAGATGGGCGGACGGGGACTTAATTCCTGACCACCTTGCAACCTGTCAGATTTTCCGACTGGCCAGCAATCTTGTCAGCCAGTCAGGATCCATTTCGGGAACAGAGGACAAAAGCCGTTCGGTGTAAGCGGCATGCGGAGGTGTGAGAACCACGCTCTTCAATCCCTGCTCGACGACTTTGCCGCCGTGCATGACGACAATCTCGTCTGCTATCGCGCGCACCGTGGCAATGTCATGGGTAATGAAGATGTAGCTCATCCCGAGTTCACGCTGTAGGCGCATCAGAAGCTTGAGGATCTCCTCCTGCACAATTTGGTCGAGCGCGGATGTGATCTCGTCGCAGATGATAAGCTCCGGTTCGGCAGCCAATGCCCGCGCAATGCAGACGCGTTGTTTTTGGCCACCTGATAGCTCGCCAGGTAGACGTTCCAGAAAATCCTCGCTCATCTCGACCAGGTGCATAAGTTCGCTTATCCGGCGATCTCTCTGCGCGCCTTTGAGGCCGAGGTAGAATTCGAGTGGCCGCTCTAAGACTTCTTCGACCGTTTGGCGCGGATTAAGGGCGTTGTCGGGCATTTGATAAATCATCTGGACGCGACGCAGGACCTCCTTGGGCCGCGCCTTCAGGCTCTTGGAAAGGAGCTGGCCTGCGAAAGAAATCGAACCCGAACTTGGCGGCAAGAGTCCGGTAACGACTCGAGCGAGCGTCGATTTCCCAGAACCGGATTCGCCGACCACAGCGACTGTTCTTCCGCGCGGAACCTTGATGGAGACATCCTGGAGCACCTTGACCCCTCCGGCATAAGCCGCGGTGACGTTGTCTATCGTCAAGAGATAGTCATCGGCTGGAACTTCGGGCTTGGCGAGCTTGCGGACTGCCCAGAGCGTCCTCGTATATTCCTGGCTGGGGGAGGCCAGCATCTGGCGTGTGTCAGCCACCTCCACGGTAACTCCGTGTCGCAGAACCATGACGCGATCCGCCATTTGCGCCACCACCGCCAGGTCATGCGTTACGTAGATTGCAGCAGTACTGAATTCCTCAACGATGTTGCGAATGGAGGCAAGGACTTCAACCTGCGTGGTCACATCGAGCGCCGTTGTTGGCTCGTCGAATATTATGAGGTCCGGTCGACAAGCCATTGCCATCGCTGTCATGGCCCGTTGCAACTGCCCGCCTGAGACCTGATGAGGATAGCGAAAGCCTATGCTCTCGGGTACTGGGAGCTGAAGACGCCGATAAAGATCCACGGCGCTCCGGTTCGCCTCTTCCCGGCTGACGATTCGATGCGCCACCGCGGTTTCGATGGTTTGTTCCAAAAGTCGATGTGCCGGATTGAAGGAGGCCGCCGCGCTTTGCGCGACATAGGCAATGCGGGAGCCCCGGAGACGACGGCGCCCCTTTTCATTGACTGCCAGGAGATCAATCCCGTCGAACAGGACCGAGCCCTGTGTGATCCGGCAGCCCGGTTTGGCATAGCCCATTGCGGCAAGGCCAATGGTGGACTTGCCGGCGCCTGACTCGCCGATTAGGCCAAGAACCTCCCCCCGCTTCAGCGTAAGATCGATCCCGCGGACGATGGGATGCCACTGTTCGTCCGAGGATCCCTCCACATGCAGATTGCGGATTTGCAGTAGATCCTTTCCTTTTTCGCGTGAGCCTGGATCGCTACTTTTCATCCCGCAACCCGCTTGTTGCGTGCAGGTACCAGTCCACAACGAAATTTACGGATACGGTAAGAAGAGCTATCGCGCCGGCCGGAAGCAGCGGCGTGACATCGCCGTAAGTGATCAGGGTTGCGTTCTCGCGCACCATTGATCCCCAATCGGCCGTCGGCGGCTGAATACCGACTCCGAGGAACGACAGCGCCGCGACTGTCAGGAACACGAAGCAGAATCGCAAGCCGAACTCGGCGACCAGTGGAGGCATGACATTGGGAAGGATTTCATTGGCGATAATCCATCTCGGTCCCTCGCCGCGCAATCGCGCCACCTCGACATATTCCATCACGGCCACGTTAAGCCCAACGGCGCGAGAAAGCCGAAAGACACGGGTGGAATCGAGAAGCGCAATGATAACAATCAGGCTGGTGATCGACGAGCCGAAGATCGACAGAAGCACCAGCGCGAAGATCAGACTCGGGATCGACATCAGCACGTCCACCGCACGCGACAAGATCTGGTCGAGCCACCCCCTATACAATGCGGCAAGGAGGCCGAGCGACACGCCTACCGCGAAGGAGAGCAATGTAGTCGCGACCGCGATAGCGATGGTGTTGCGCGCACCGTAGATCAAGCGGGTGAGCATGTCGCGGCCGAGCTGGTCGGTTCCCAATTCGAATTCCTGATTCCACGGCGCGAAGGCTTCGCTGAAGACCTGCGTCTCGCCATATGGGGCTATCCAGTGCGCGAAGACCGCAACAAGGACGTAGCCAACGATCACCACGATGCCGAACCATGCACTAAGCGGTGCCTTCTTCAGCGCTGTTGTCGCCCGGCTGGCACGCGAGCGCCTCAGCCTCTGAACCGCCGCGATAGATTGGGATCTGGTCATCGTGGGTGCAAGAGCCTGGGGTTGGTGGCGATGGAAATAATGTCGGCCAGCAGGTTGAGAAGGATGTAGGTCGCGGCGAAAATCAGGGCACAGGCCTGGACAACCGGAACATCCCTGGATTTTACCGCATCAACCATCAGTTGGCCGATCCCGGGATAGACGAAAACGACCTCGACCACGACCACTCCGACGATGAGATATGCCATATTGAACGCCACGACAGTGACGATGGGAGCCCAGGCATTGGGCAGGGCATGCCTCAGCACGATCACCATCGGGGACATTCCCTTGAGGCGCGCCATATCGATGTAGGGGCTTGCGAGCATGTTGATGATGGCCGCTCGGGTCATGCGCATCATGTGGGCCACGATCACGAGTGTAAGGGTGATTGCCGGCAGCGCCACTTTCCAGAGGTGCTCCCAAAATGGGGTCTGATCGTTCACATTCGACAATGTCGGAAATTTGGGAACCGCATTGAGTGCCCAGGTCAGTGAGATACTGAGCCAATGGGGCAGGGATTGAGCGAAATCGGATGCAATGAACGTGTCGCGCGAGATCACCAGGTAGGCGAGCATATAGGCGACGAAAAACTCCGGGAACGAAATAGTTGTCAGTGTCACGGCATTCACCAGCCGGTCGAACCAGCCGTTGCGGTACAGCGCGGCGAGAATGCCAAGCCCAAGCGCCAGCGGAACCGCTATCAGCGCGGTCACCGCTGCAAGAAACATCGTATTGTAGAGGCGTGGCGCGATGATCTCGGCCACGGTACGCCGATATCCGGTGCGGCTCGCGAACGAAGAGCCGAAGTCGCCGTGAAGCATTTGCGCGACCCAGACGAAATAGCGCTCGACAGGCGGACGATCGATGCCGATTTCCCGCTGAAAGGCGGCGACCGTTTCGGGCGTCGCCGACTGCCCGAGCGTGGCCTTGGCGAAGTCGCCCGGAAGCATCGCGATGGCAGAGAAGATGATGATGGACACGATGAACAAAGTGACCAGGCCGAGGCCAAGGCGCTGCAGAACCGTTCTTGCGACGGGGTTCATGTGAGTGCCGTCTCCCTTTGGGCGGCAGTCCTGCACTCGGAGCAAGCCGACCGGAGCCTCACAACCATCGTGGCCCCGGCCGCCTTTTCATGCCGTGGCGATCCACCAGCGTTCGGCCATTTTCAGTCCATCGTTCTCCCAGTTGGGCGCCACTTCGCCATGTGCGAGCTTTTTGGATTGGGCGCTGACGAAATTGTTGAAGACCAGCACGATGCTGCCGCCATCGTCGTGGGTTAGTTGCTGCATCTCGGCATACATTCCCGCTCGCTTGGCCTCGTCCGTCTCGGCCCGCGCCTTAACAAGCAATTCGTTGAAATGGGGATTTTTCCAGAACGACTCATTCCAGCTGGAGTCCGCGGCGAAGGCTTGCGTGAACATCCAGTCGGCCGTCGCTCGACCGCTCCAATAGGATGCGCACCAGGGTTTCTTGAGCCAGATATTGTCCCAATAAGCGTCCTCGGCCTCCCGCACGACATTGACGTCGATGCCGCATTGGGCTGCCGTCTCGCGAATGAGCGAAGCCGCATCCACCGCGCCTGCAAAAGCGGCATCGGCGACCGAGAGATCCACCTTCAGGTTCTCCATTCCGGCCTTTTTCAGGTAGTGCTTGGCTTTTTCCGGATCGAAGTTGTGTTGCGGTTGCGGATCCTTGGCGAATTTGATCGCTGGCGCGATCGGGTTGTCGTTAGCCACGGTGGCGTGGCCGAGAAAGATCTTGTCGACGATTTCTTGGCGATTGATCGCCCATTTCAATGCCGTTCGCACGTCTGGATTATCAAACGGCGCCATCGCGGCATTCATCGGCAAGGTATAATGTCCGTAGCCGGTGACCTCGACGATTTCCACCTTCGGATTGCGTTTCAACATGCCGAGGGTCTTGAGGTCGGCGCGGCCGATATAGTCCACCTCGCCCGTCGACAAGGCCGCCATGCGAGCGGCAAGATCAGTGATGGCGATGAATTCCACCTCGTCGAGATAGGGCTTGCCGTTTTTGAAGTAGTTTGGATTGCGCTTGAGTTTCGCCGAAACGCCGGGCTGGAAATTCTCAAGGAGGAAAGCGCCGGTGCGAACCCCTGAAGCCCAGTCCGCCTTGCCGTCCTTGGCTGGCATGATGACCAGATGGTAGTCACTCATGATGTAAGGGAAATCGGCGTTGCCGCTCTTGAGCGTGAAGACCACCGTTTCCGGGCCGTCGGCCTTGATCCCGGCGACGGACTCCAACAGCGACTTCGCCGCCGATTTTGTGTCCTTGCCCATGTGATATTGCAATGACGTCACGACGTCATCCGCCGTCACAGTCTTGCCGTTGTGGAAGGTTGCGCCTTTGCGCAGCTTGAAGGCCCAGGTCTTGGCCCCATCCGAAGATTCGAAGCTCTCGGCGAGGTCCGGTTGGACATTGCCTTTGGCGTCGACCTCAGTGAGGCTGTTGGATAGCGAGCCCGAAAACGCGGTTTGTGTGAACGTATCGGGGTAGCCGGCCGGATCGATTGAATCCGTCGTCGCGCCATGAGCCATGCCGAGCTTGGCGAAGCCGCCGTGCATCGGTTCGGCACGCGCCCTGGCGACGAAGAGCGTGTCGGCGGCGGCGACCGTCAGGCCTGCGGCTATCCCAAGATGAATGAAGTCGCGGCGGGAAACTTTGCTGCCACCGACCAGGCTTTGCGCGAGACCAAGCTTGTATTCAGATTCTGACATTTGACTCTCCCATTGCGGAGTTCTCCGCGTTATTTTTTTCAAGCACCTGCGAACAAATCTGCTAGTTGGCTTCGGCCATCTTTCTTCGAATTTTTCCAATCCCAATCGGCTTTTGGGCCAATCAGGCCGTCACATAGATGCTGCCGGCTTCGACGGTGACTGGAAATGTGCGAGCGCGAATGGACGGATCGACCAAGGCTTCACCTGACTTGATGTCGAATTCCCAGCCATGCCAGGCGCATCGAACGATCTCGTTTTCGCGATGATAGATGAATTGCGCTTGTTCAACGGGCGCGGTTGTCCCGCATTGCGGTCCCTCGCAAAGTGGAGCGCCGCGGTGCGGACAGACATTCAGCAGCGCGTGGAATGAATCTCCGATGCGGAAAATCCCGACCGAAAGGCTGCGGATCTTGGCGATAAACGGAGATCCTGTTTCGATCTCGTGGACGCGGCAGATATATGTCTTCTCGGGCATCGTATGGTTCCTCAGGCAGCATTCGCGGCTTGCGCACGGGGGATGCGTTTGTAGACTTCCAACGCATTCAGTCCCATGATCTTGCTCTTCCAGGCAGGAGGGATTTGCAGCGTGTTGGCATCGTCGTAATCCCAGTGCGGATAGTCCGACGCAAACATCAGCGTGTTTTCCCCGTCCATCGCTTCGAGCGTGGACCAGAGATGTTGGATGTTTGCAGGTTGCTCCAGCGGCTGCGTGGAAAAGCGGATGTTGCGCCGGCAATATTCCGATGGCAGCATCTTCAGCCATGGCGTCTCTTTACGCAGCGCTTTGTAGTCGGCATCCAGGCGCCACAGGACCGACGGAACCCAGGCGACACCGCACTCGATGATCACGAAGTAGAGGTCCGGCCACTTCTCGAAGACGCCATGGGCGATCATGCTTGCCACGTGCGACATCGCGGACATGTGCAAAATGGCATGCGTTTCCCAGAAGAATGTCGTGGGCGCAGGCGCAATGGCAGTTGAATTCACGCCGCCATGCCCGCCCAGATGTATGGCGAACGGCAACCCTACTTCAGCGCAAGCTTCGTAGATCGGATGGTAGAACGGGTCTCCATACGGCTTGACGGACCCTTGGGAAGCGAGAACCTGGACCATACGCGGATAACTGCCCAGACGGCGTATCTCGGCGGCAGCGAGCTTCGGATCCTGTGGTGCGATGATGATCGAACCCATGAAACGATCGTCTTTCGGCAGCCATTGGTTGATCTGATAGTCATTGTAGGCGCTGACCAGGGCGCTGGCATAGTAAGGATTGGCGAGGGTCGACGCCTCGATCGGCTCATCGCCGGTGAGGATCGCCACGTCGACTTTGTACTTGTCGAGGTGCTTCTCTTTCATGATGAGATAATTGTCGGCTTCCGTCTTCGGACGGACGTCCTTGCGGGAGAAGTCCTGCGGATGAAACCAGGGGCGATGGCCATGCGGAAATGCGCCGACTGGACCTGTTTTCTCGCCCTCGGTGAACATGTCTTTCCACAAGCCGGAAAGGTATGGCGTCAACACGGTGGCGCTTGACCAGTAATTGTGACAGTCGCAATCAACTATGAACACTTTGTTCCGCTCCGTGGCCCGTCCCGGCGGTGCGCCGGCCGATGATCTGGTGCAGCTTCCCCCTTGAGTATTGTTTGATCAAGCTTATGGTAGGCAGGAACATGATCGAATTTTTCGATCGGGATTTCCATGCAGCTTGATCACATCGAAACCTTTCTCGACATCATCGAATCGAGAAATTTCAATCGCACCGCAGATCGGTTGGGCTTAACCCAATCGACAATCAGCACCCGCATCAAGAACCTGGAGAGCGCAATCGGATCTGAACTGTTCCAACGCGGACGCGCCGGGGCAGAGCCGACTGCCGCAGGGCGCCGGTTCGAAGCCTACGCAAGATCTCTGGTATCCACTTGGTCGCAGGCTCGCCACGATGTCCGGGCCTTCAACCGTTTCGAAGGCACCTTGCGCGTTGCCGCCCAAGTGGGCATGACCCGCTCAGTCCTGCCCGGGTGGGTCGAAACCCTGTGCCAAGCACTTCCGAAGTCCTCAATCCATGTCGAGTCGGATTATTCGAACCAGATGGTCAGCGACCTCAGCATGGGAAACCTGGATATCGCGGTGCTTTATGCCCCCCGCTACTTGCCTGAGATCGCATACGAGCACCTGATGGTCGAGGAATATTTAATGGTTTCGACTGCCGCCAGAAACCTGTCGGACGTCGATCCCGACACCTACATCCGCCCAGGCTACACCGTCGTGCTGGAGAAAACGCACGCAGAGATGCTGGCTCAATTGGCGATCTGCCGACTTTCGACCGGATCGGAAGCTCTGGCGGAGATCATGCTCCGGCGAACGGGCGGCACTTGCTACATGCGCAGCGATGATGCGCGCAGGTTTACCGGTGAGATTCCATCGTTCCTGGTCGAAGGAGCGCCGACCTTGCACCAGCCAGTCCATACGGCGATACTGGCACGCCGCAAACACGAACCGATCATTCGCAAAGGCATCCGTGCTCTCCATCTCGCTGTTATGTCGCTGGAGGTTTAATCGATATTCCCGATCATAACGCTGGGATAATATTGCTGTTCAGCGGGGTAAGAACTGGCATGTTCGCTCGACCTAACGCCGAGCCGCACGATGAATGCATACGCCTCCATCCAAGCCTCAGATGTCGTGCCCACCATGCGTCAGCGGCGATGGGCACAAAAGACGCGAGATATAGTGCTCTGCCGTCGCGTGATAGACGAGACGCACGATGTGAAAACATTTGTTCTCACATCTGCCGCTGGTCGGATGTTCTGCTTCAGCGCGGGCCAGTATGTTCTCGTGCACCTCAGGATCAACGGCGCCACAATAACGCGCGCCTACTCGGTATCGTCACCGCCGACGCGACCGCTTGATCTTCAGATCACCGTGAAGCGAACGCAGGGCGGGCTCACTTCCAACTGGATCCATGACCATTTGACGCCGGGCAGCGAGATCGAGATCGAAGGGCCGCTCGGTTCGTTCAATCTGGATAAATTGCCGTCGGAGAAACCTGTTTTCCTTTCGGGCGGGAGCGGCGTGACTCCGACCATGTCAATGCTGCCTGCGCTTACAGACCGCGCAGACGACAGGGAGATCCGCTTCATTCACAGCGCGAAAACCCCAGGCGACATCATCTTCCGAGCGGAACTGGAAGCACTTGCCGCTCGCTTTCCCAATGTTCAAGTGACTTTGGTTTGCGGCCAGGGAGGTCCCGCTTGGACGGGTTCAACCGGCCGAATTGATGGTCGGATGCTGCTGAGCCTGGTTCCCGATCTTCACAAGCGCACCGTTTTTGCCTGTGGGCCCGAAGGATACATGAAGACGGCACGCGCCTGCCTTGATGCAATAGGCTTCCCGCCGGCGCAGTATCACGAGGAGAGTTTCGGAGGCAGCAATGGTTCTCGGTCGGAATTGGGCTTGGCGATTTCGTCTTCGGTCCGTTTTGTCCGCTCGGGTGTGGAGCATCGCTGCGCGCCCGGAGAGACCCTGCTGGACGCGGCGCGGAACTGTGGCATCTACATCCCAACCGCCTGCCAGCAGGGCGTTTGCGGAACGTGCCGAATAGCCAAACTATCCGGCGAGGTTACCATGGACGATTTGGGCGGACTGAATGCTAAAGAGAAATCTGCCGGCTATGTCCTGGCATGTTGCAGCCGCCCGCGAGGGACGGTTTTGCTCGATGCTTAGCTCGGCGTTGTTGACTGTTGGAAGATTCCGTCGGCGCACGCATCGGCGTCAGGGTCTAACCCAACGGCTCGACGCTCGAAGCTGTCAGTCCGTTATCGGCCCCCAAATGAGACGTTGGAAGCATTGAGGGCAGGGGACAGTTCGTGGCGCAAACGAGATAGCAGCTCCGAGTAGTCATCGCTGTTCGCGAAACGGTCGATTTCTGGACATCGCAATGTCGGGTATGGACTAACGCGCTATCTCGGCTCGAGGACCCATTCAGGTACGCGCCTGACATTAGGTATTGAGCATAGATCCGTGCGTCCCGGAAAGCGGACGCGGCACGATCCGGGTTAGGCGAGTAAGATAATACGCTCGATGACGGCGGCGCGCGCGGGAACGTCGCAACCAAGGATGAAGCTGTTGCTGGAGTCGAGCGGGCATTCACGCGGCCATGCCGGAGCAGATCGGCGCTACGACGGCCCAGCAGCCTTTGTCGCGGGGGGTTGTGTGCGTCAAGTTCTGCAAAATGGGGCAACCATGATGCTGGTCCTGCGGCTTGGCGCAGAGCGACCAGCGATCGCCATTTCCGATGCCAGCGCCTAAGCCTTTTATGAGACCTAAGCGCAGCTTGCCGGCCGCAGCATGGTCCCAATTTGGGACGAATAGTTTGGCACCCATATTGCACCCACATCTTTCGCCGGCTGATCCCCGGTCCTGATCGCGTACTCTGATCAGGTGTAAGGCTCGCCGGGCTCGAGGTTGTTGGGGTCTTCGCCCGGCGAGTTGTCTGCCAATGCGCAGTCACAGCCACATGGTGACGCCATACTCCGAAATGCCGCAAGCATTCCGCGGTTGTGCATCGCCCGACCAAGGTCGATCGGTATGGGACTTCAGTCGCGCTAAAGGGGGATACGGTCTGCGACTCCGGATTTTTTGCTAGATTTCAGAGGGTTACAAAGCGCTTCGCAGTCGTCAGTCGCTCATTGCAACAAGCATTTATCTAAAGTTCATTCAGTCGAATTAGGAAACTCTTATAAGCCGCTCTATAACGAATCGGCGAGGTGGCTATTCGCCTGAGGAGGTACCATGACATCCCGAAAAACCCTTTTGGCGGCGCTTGCCGCGCTTGCGCTAGTGACCGCTCCTGCTTTCGCTGGTGCGGGTGGAAACGGTGGTGGTCACGGCAATGGTGGTGGTCACGGCAATGGTGGTGGTCACGGCAATGGCGGTGGTCACGGCAATAGCGGCAAGTCCGGCAACGGCGGCGGGAAGTCCGGCAACAGCGCTTCGCACGGCAAGTCGGCATCGGCTCACGCCGGAAAGAAGGCCTCGGGCGAAGACCAGGTCGCCGTCGACGACATTGAGGTCGCCGCGACGCCTAAGGACAAGAACATTCACGCCAAGCTTGGCCGGCTGAACTCGCTGCAGCGCAACATCAACGCTTATATGAACTCCAAGAGCAAGAAATTCGCCGGCATTCAGGCTTATGTGACAGCTTCGGCTGCCGCCAAGGGCGCCCAAGCCGCGGTAGATGCCGCCCAAGCGGAAGTCGACGCGTTGAACGCCAAATTGAACGACCCGAATACTCCGGCCGACCAAGTCCCGACCCAGGAGCAGATCGATGCAGCGCAGGCGGCGCTCGATGCCGCCAATATAGCGGCGGCCGATGCTGCTGCCGCCGTCCCATCGCTGGATGACGCGCTCGCCGATATGGCCAACAAGCCGGTCGACGCCGAGGTCACCGAATGGGCCAACAGCGTGCTTGCCGAGAAGATCGACGAGATGGCTTCCAAACAGGATCCTGCGCCAACGCCGTAAGACCGGTCACCGCTGAAACGACCCTAGTCGAACGTGCAAGCCGCCGGGTCACACCCCCGGCGGCAGGGAGACGACGAGCTTGCCACCTTTTCTCCTCTTTGAGGGCGACCCCTAAACAAGCGGAGTCGCTACCGACGCTTAGGAACAAAAGTGCCGAAATACCGTGTTGAGGAGATCGCAGCCGATGCCGTGACGGCCACCCACACCGTCAACGCGAAAACTCCGATCAGGGCGGCGCGCGAAGCGGCGGAACGCGAGGTCATTCTACGCCCGGCCACATCTTCGAATACAGCTCAGCCTGTAGGGCGGTCCATACCCGGCTGGCCGCGGCTCACGCTGGTTTCTTGAAACGCACCATGCCGTCGACCTCGATGCGCAAGTTCGACTATTGACCCGGACCAGGGTTCTCTCGGTCTGTTTGAGCGAGGGGGGAAGCAATACGATTTCCTGGGCGTGCCGCTTGAGGCGTTTGTCGCGTTCAAATCTGCCCCACCAAGGGCCGCTATTCAACAATCACATCCGCAACCAACTATGCATTCCGGCTCGCCCAAGAAAAGGCTGCAGGCTCCTTGGACGATTAAGGGAGGTTCTTTCAGAAAAACGGCCCGCGCTGATCGAAGGGCGCGGGCCGGTCCGTTGCCGCCGGTCGGCAGCGGGAGGCATCCATTCCGGCCGGTGCAAACCAGCCCCTCCCGCCACAATTAGCAACCTTCGGCAGTCGTTTTCATCTGTCCAGGGGCTGCGGACTTGGCACTGGTGTCATCCTGTTGACCAGGAGCGGCCTGCTTAGCACTGCCACTCTGCTGGCCGGGCGCACAGTCCTTCGCTGAGTTCGAATTGGTCGACTTCGTTGTGGTCGAATCCGTGTTGTTATCTGTCGTCGGCATCGTTGTGGTAGTGGAGGAGCCACTCGACGTCGTCCCTGTTGTCCCTGTCGTCCCCGCGAACGCAAGCCCGCTGGAAAGAGCCATCATGGCAGTGGCAAAAAGAAGCCGTTTCATTCTTCATCTCCTAATGGCAAGTAATGTCCCTTCCATTCGATAACGGGGGATGCGAAGGATCGGTTCCAACGCGACCTTGTCTTGACCGGCAGCTTTGGGGCGGCCGTTAGCGGACTGGCAGCCTTCACACGGCGGATCTTCGGTAGCTGACATTCCGGCTAGCGCGGACATCGCCTTCCCCATGGGCAGAAATTAGTCTCCTGGGGCCCGCCCACGTTTCTCTCAAGCCACCGATTTCATGGCCGACAGGTTATCACGATGTGTCTGAAGGTGGAGAAGCTGATCGTCGCCCCTTGGTTGTGCAGCCCTTCAGCCGTGGGCCAACCTCCGAACACCCTTGAAAAAGAACTTGAAGTCGTCCCGCACCAGAGCGAACGTCTTCGGATGATCGGGATAACACGGCGGTCACGAGACACCTGTTCCCGCGTCTTTTGCTCGCTCGCCGGCGCAGCGGCAAATTGATCATAGACGGTACTAAGTGGTCTTGCTGCTCCGGCATCTCGCCGTGAGGAAGAAATGACGCTGAGGATGCCCAACTGTCGTCGGGTCCGCTGGCCGCGCTTATGGGTCACGCGGCAGGCGTTGCAATCCCTTCTAAAGCGATGATCCTGGTGTTAGCGGAACGTTTGCGGATCTCGATCAGCCGGGCGTATTCCGGCGAATTATACCAGCCCATCAATGACGCCATGTCGGGGAATTCGACAATGACCAGTCGGTGTGGATCCCAATCACCTTCCAAAACCTTGGTGGCGCCACCGCGGCCCAGGTACCGCCCACCGTACCGCTCTTCGGTAGCGGGAACGTCCCGCCGATATTCCTCGAACAAGGCAGCGTCTTTTACGTCTACATCCGCTATCAGATAGGCAGCCATCTGTGTTTCCTCCTTAGACCCCGCTCGCCCTCCTCGGCTTCGGCGTCGTCGGTCCGCACCCTAACGACGATCTCCGTGGCGACATCCAGCGCCAGCGCGCTTTTCGATGATTGTTGGCGCTGCCACGGCTTTCCTTCTTTCGCATGGTTCGCAAAGATTAGCATGATCGCTGCTCTCGTGTCTGGCGGTCTCCCTCAAAGCGTCATCGAGCGCCCTTCAGATGAGACACCGCCGTCTCGACAGGTAGGCTCGGCAGTGTTCGGTTTTTCTTCGGTTCTTTTCATCCAAAACTTACTTGTAGAAAAGCGCGAATGAAAATAGGAAATATGCAACCTGAAAGATGATAAAAATCAGCAAGGTCCATGCAAGGGACTTCCAGAACGAATCGGTTGCTAGGTAAGTCCAGGTCGCTACCACGGTCGACGTGGCAAACATCCCAATCAGTAATCGCGGAAAAAACATCATGTTCAATGCCGCCCATAGCTGGACCGACCGGTCTCACGTCTACTCCCCAGAAGAACGTAAGGTTTCACTAAATTAGTAATTGCGCAAGCACCAATGGCCAGAACCAAACCTTCCGAACAGCTTTCCCGGGCTGAAATCGAGCGCTTCCTGGCGGCAGCCGAAGCGCTGCACAAGAGCATATTCGGGTCGCTGTGCGTACCACAGCGAGCATGCCAAGCTCTGTGAGGTCCATCGACCCCTTTTGAAGGCGATCGAGAACATCACCGGCCACAAGGCGCAGTTCATCCAAAGGAACGGGACAGGGCCGTCTCAGCCGCGCGGGAGCCGTCTGGCTAGCCGCCGGTCAAGTCCTATAAGCTCGGATGCGAAGCTTCGCTTCTCTTCCCGCAGGGTATTGCGACGCATTTTAAGCGCTTGAGTTTGCCGACGGTCTTCTCGAAGCGTACACTTTAATACCTGGGGTGGCGAAGCCCGCCAGCCGAGTGGTTGCCCTCCGCTCGCAGCCAACCGGCTCCGTGGCTCGGTGAATGGCTAGCACTGTCGCAGCAGTCCTCCGAACGCAGCCCGCCATGGCGGTGGCCGGCTTAGCAGTCTGATGCCCCCTCGCGGGCGAGATTGTCCACGTCGAGCGGATTGCTGACCAGTTTCAGCGCGCCGTCCGGGTTGCGCGGCCATTCCGCTTCCGGGCGATCCCAATAGAGTTCTACCCCGTTGCCGGGGATCGCGCACATAGATCGCCTCCGAGCCGCCATGGTCATTCGCGCCGGTGAGCGTCACCCCTGCTGCTCGCAGGCGGCGCAGCGCAGCCGCCAACGCCGCCCGTGTCGGATAGAGAAAGGCGACATGGTGTAGGCCCGTCGTGCCAATCGGGGGCGCGGCGCCGCCGCGGCTTTTCCAGTTAGTGAGCGCCAGATGATGGTGATATCCGCCCGCCGCGAGAAAGGCAGCCTCCTCGCTTAGCGACATGGTGACGCCGAACCCGAGGGCACCGCAATAAAAGGCTAGCGATCGCTCGATGTCGGCGACGTTGAGATGGACGTGACCGACCCGAACGCGCGGGTTGATGGCATATTTTTCGACGACGCTGGCGGCGTCATTGGGATTGATCGATTGATCGTTCATGGCCTCCGCTCCCCTGCTGGCGATTTCCACAAGCGAAATCATCGCGCAAATGCATTGCCCGGAAAATATGAGATGACTGGAATGAGCATCCCGTTTTCTGCATAATCCGGGAATGCGCATCGACGAGATATGTGTCTTCATCAACGTCCTCGAGGCAGGGAGCTTTGCCGGCGCGGCGCGCCGTCTCGGCATGCCTGCAACGACAGTGAGCGCCAAGGTCGCGGCCCTGGAGCGACGGCTCGGGCTCTCGTTGATCCAGCGCACGACCAGAAAGCTGCGCGCTACGCCCAAGGGCCAAGCCTATTTCGAGCGGTGTCGCATCGCGCTGCGAGAAATCGAGACCGTCGAAGCTGAGCTTCGCGCAGAGTCGGCGGGGATGGACGGACAGCTTCGGCTGACGGCGTCAGTGGATATCGCGCAGACGCTTCTACCGCCTGTTATTGCAGCGTTCCGTAAGGCTTATCCGGCGGTCGCCGTTGATCTCGTCGTCACCGACCGCGTTGCCGATCTCGTCGCCGACGGCATCGACCTCGCCGTGCGCGTCGGCCCGTTGCGCGATTCCAGCCTGATCTCACGCGCTTTCGTGACGGGTCCTTCAGGACACTTCCAAGGCCTACCTCGGCCGCCGGGGCACACCTGTCTCACTGGAGCAACTCGAACATCACGATCTAATCGCCCTCAGCAAGGCATGGGCGCGACCGCTGCCGATGCTGGCGGGCGACCGGAAGATCGGTGTTGACCTGACAGGGGGCCTCACCTGCGATGATCTGCTAACGGTGAGGGCGCTCGTGGCGATAGGATTGGGCATCAGCTTTCTTCCAGGCTATCTCGCCCATCAGCTCGATCTGGTGCGGGTACTCCCCGAACTGCGTTCACCGTTTACCGGCCTAGTCTTTGCTTATCCGGCACAGAAGTGGGCGCAACGACACCGGTCGCACCTGGTGCAGATGTTCGACAGCTCCGTGGTGCGCGGTCATGTCTCGGCGGTAGGGGCAAAAGGGCCTAGGCGATAAGATAGGTATTGCCCTGCGGAATCGGGTGGGATTCTAACTGCGATGACACACGAATTGCTTGCAGACGACGGTTGGGCCGAGACGATTGAGCTTCTCGGCGGCGAAGATTTGCTTACGCGGAGCGCCCGCGAGACGAAGGCGTTCCTGCGTCCGCAGGGCGTTCAATCGGCGCCCGATTTGTTGCGCCTGACGCGCGGCGGCTTCTCGACCAAAATCCATCTGAAGACACCTAACGCGTTCATTGGACAGCGACCCATTACTTGGCCCGCCGGCTCATGTTGGCGGGCTTTTTTGCGTCAGTCGGGAACAACCTCGCTCTGAGGCTGTTCGTTCACACCCGGCTCGTTCTTCAGCGATTCCTGCCGGTGACCAAGATGTCCTCTCCACTCGTCATGGTCGGCCCGCGCAGCCTCGGAAGCAGGCGCGGGCCTCATTCGCCGTCATTGCTGTGTGCTCGGTGCGCAACCGCTTCTTTGAATGCGCGTGCTGCTGCATCGCAAGCGACACGTGAGGAGCCGTTCACGGACAGGATGATTTCGGCTGCCTTCACGGTCAAACCGTGTTTTTCGGCGAACTCTGCGGCTGTGTATGCGAGTTTTGTTTTTTCGCTACTCCGCATTTCTGACTCCATAGATCTCTTGCGCCTCGTGCAAGCTCTGTCGGGCCTGTTGCAGTGATCGATGCAAGTTCGCCAGCAATTCGTCGGCGTCGGCCGTCGGACTGCCTTCGTGATCCAGTAAGCCGACGATAATATCCTGCTTGGAAACGATGCTCTCGTTGTGAACGAGTTGGCCCATAAAATATATGAGCCGGCTCTGTGCCGGTGTGGGCATGGGCCTTCTCCCTGGTCGGGCGAAAGCCTGATGATCGCTCCCAAGCGCCTCGTGCCTGTTTGTTTTTGATTTTTCGAGGCGACCGCAGCAGTGTGCGCTCGTTAGCAGGCCATGGCAACCGGCCAGGCAATTGCAGCATCCACGCTGCGCACGCCGCCCTGACCGCGCGTGCCGGCCCCTGGCGTCGCTCGGCCGCTACTTCAGTGTTTCCGGTTGACAATCGTGGTCGGCGCACCGCATTTTCGCATTGAGGGACAAACGTGGGGAACCCTGCATGAAGAAGCCTTATCAGAAGCCGGAACTAAAGAAGCGCGAGAAGCTCTCGGCCGTAACGGCTGTGTGCACGCCATCAACCTGCACCGATGAGTGAGAACCTTTAGGCCCAAGGCGCTTTGCCGAAATTCGCTAGAGAGGGACTGCAGTGAAGAAAGAATACAGCAAGCCAGTACTGACCAAACGTGGGCGTCTCAGCGCAGTGACGGCGCAATTGGCACCCAGTGTTGAACCCAGAGGAGCCTAGGCAAACCCCTGCAACAAAGCCAGTTGGCTTCGGCGGCGGGCTTTTCCGCTTCCAGGCGCCGAAACTTATCTTCGCGTGCCTGTCACAACGAGCCATGCGGTTTCCGTGCTCGGTCTCCGCACTTCAGGGTCGCTGAACCCTGCCTCTCGCAAGGCAGCAATGACCTCATCCGGCTCGCGAGGTGTAAAAATATCGGCCGGCATGTTCATCCGGTCCATATGTGCCTTCGGGAGGAAGCCAAGCACGACGCGACCGCCTGGTTTGAGGACGCGATGGAGCTCTGCGGATCCAGCTCTAAGGCTTTGCCAGAAGTACACTGTGTGGACGCTGAGAGCCTTGTCGAATGTGCTATCCGGCAAGGGCAAGTCCTCGACTAGCCCGGTTCGGAACTCGGCTCGTCCGACGCGCACTGCATCGGCGAACCGGTGGGAGGCAGCGTTCACGACATCCTGCGAGCGGTCAACACCGCAAACGAATGCTGCCTCACGGATAAGTTGCGGCAGTAAAACTGCGCCGCCGAAACCGACCTCCACGGCACGATCTACCGGGACCAGGTGCACTTGATCGAGAGCGTAGCCGTTGAGCCGGGCATTGCCCCGGTTCATTCCGGCCCGGACCAGCCAGCCGCCGGTTCGGTCGGCCAGGACAGTGGTTTCGCTATAAATCGTGGCGCCATCCGATCCCACCCATATTCGGGTCATCTAGCCACCATGCGCCTAGAAGCGGCCGCCCCGCAAACGCTGCTTCGATAGCGATGACCAGTTGGGTTGTGCTGCGCTCTTAGGCGTCGCATTCCAGCGGCTGGTGGTCCGGTTGCTCGTGCCACATCACCTGGCGGAAGTCGCGACGGTCTACCTTTTGCGCGCAAATGGGGCGCGCATAGAAATGCTCTTCCCAGTCAGGTCATGTGGCTTGCCGGGGATGGGCGGTCCGAGGTTGGCTATTCTGGCCGTGCCCGACCGAACCCGTCGTAGCGGCAAAACTTCTGCAAGGCGTGCCCGTTGTCCGATCGCCCGCTCGCATTTTTTGTACCATATATTCGCGGCTTCCATTAGCATCCCCTCATGGCAACTCTGCGGTACGGCGTAAGGCGGGAACCGGATGGGACGTGGACGGTGTTCGACGTGTTCACCGGGCTGCCGGCTATTGTAGCGGGCCACCCATCTGTCGACCTTCCCGACATGGAGTATGCCGAAGAGCTGGCGGCCATCCTGAATGCCAACGACCTGAAGCAGAGGCTATCTCAAGGGAGGTTCCCCGGAGGGTTCGCCTGACTGAAGTGGCATTAGCCCCCGTTGTATGCCCATCCAGGATGGTTCGTCCGATCCGAGCAAGCATTTGTTATTGATCTACCGACTACGACGGTCTTAAATCGACTTGCCATTGCGTTTCGTAGGGAGGATGTGATGAGCAACGTGGTGTCAATTCGCAAGGCCACGCCTCGCGTGGAAGTGGTCGGAGCCAGTGGCGAATGGGTCGTCCGCATCATAGAGACCGACCAGGAAATTACACGCTCATTCGGCCTGGAATCGTTTGCGCTGTCCTTCGCTGAAGGCCAGCGGATACGGCTACATCTCGACAAGGTTGTGCGGCTTCAGGACCCTCCTGCGGCTAGGTAACCTCAGTACCTGGACGGTGTTGGACGATTCCATGGCTGGTGAGATGCTTGCGGTGTGACGTCTCTCGTCCGCCGGACGCAAGGGCGGCGGGCACCTTTTGAATTGACAAGGCGCGGGCTGATTGACAACCTTTGGCTGTAAATGCGCTTTGCCTCAAATTTCCACTGGAGGGACTGCATGAAGAAAGAATACAGCAAGCCAGTACTGACCAAACGTGGGCGTCTGAGCGCAGTGACTGCGCAATTGGCACCCAGTGTTGAACCGCGATCCACATCCTAAGCAAACCACGGCCCTGCAACAAAAGCCCGCTGGCTTCGGTCGGCGGGTTTTGTTCTGACGCGTGGTAGGAACCGGCGATGAGGCTGTTCCTCGTCGCACTCGTTGTTTTGTCTTTGATGGCCGTCGGCTTCTGGCTGGCGGCCCAGTTGTTCCTGCCTCACTGATCGAGCTCCAGCGGCTCATGATCTGGTTGCTCGTGCCACATGACCTGGCGGAAGTCGCGCTTGTCGACCTGCTGGCCGCAGATCGGGCATGGGTGAAATCGATCGTGCCCGTCCTGCGGTTGGTGTGGCTTGCCGGGCTTAGGCGGTCCAAGGTCGGCTATTCTGGTCATGCTCGAACGAACACGATTTCGCGGCAAAAGTTCCTTCAGTTGCTCTTCTCAGTTGGTGAAAGACATCGCACCAAAAGCGATAGTCATCTGGTCGACCGTCGAAATGAGCCTCCAAAGCGCACTGCGCCACGGCGGTCGCCGCTTCCAACCCGTAGAGATCGACCGCAGATTGAGCGGCCTGATCTCGGTACATGCGAGGCGAGGAGGAATTGCAGCGCACCTATTTCGTCTGGCAGGTCGGACTTCATCGAATCGGAATGGGTTTTTTACACATTCGTTTATCTATTCATGGTTTCTAATACATATGGCATCCAACGCGTTCACCCGGATCTGGTTTGCTTTGAGCCGCCTAAGGCGCGCCACGAACGGTAACGTTGCCGTCATCGTTGCCTTCACCTTGCCGGTCGTGGTTGGCGGCGCCGGCCTCGGTGTGG
>NZ_JAMYVF010000037.1:0-20537 GCF_040323735.1 Mesorhizobium sp. M0029 | reverse complement strand
TTGACGGCAGCGCTGGCGGTCTTAACTTCAGTCTTGGTCATGGTGGCGTTCCTTCGCGGGAATCGGTGACGTGAACAATCACCAGCCTGCCATGACCGCCCCCCTCTCAGCGAATTTGCAGAACTCTCAGCACACTACCCGGCGATATCGGTACTTGCGCCTCAATGTGTCGGGTTCCGGACATAGATAGTCTTTGGGGGGACGATGTTTATCAATTGTTCAGCGGGCGACCGGCATCATTTCCGTCCTGGTCCAACGGAACTGTGTGCCGTCGCTCCAGATGCGATGGGTAGCGTGGCTGGTTCAGGCGCAAATTTCCGCGGTGACGATTGCCGGCATCTTCAGTTTCAGCGTCTGCAGACCGCCATCGACCTCGCGCTTCACCGTGGCCTTGTCGCCATCATAACAACCTTGGAAGCAAACGTGCCTTGCGCCCAGCCGAGAAGTGCGGCCAGCGCCTGGCCGGTCTGGTTCGAATCGTCGTCGATCGCCTGCTTGCCGAGAATGACGAGACCGGGCTTTTCCGCCTCGACCACGCCCTTCAGCACTTTGGCGACACCCAGCGGCTCGGTCTGCTCGTCGGTCTTGACCAGGATGGCGCGGTCGGCGCCCATGGCGAGCGCGGTGCGAAAGGTCTCCTGCGCCTGCTGCGACCCGATCGAGACAACGATGATCTCTTCCGCCTTGCCGGCCTCCTTCAGCCGGATTGCTTCTTCCACCGCGATCTCGTCGAACGGATTCATCGCCATCTTGACGTTGGCGAGTTCCACCGCCGAACCGTCCGCCTTCACCCGGACCTTGACGTTCGCATCCACAACCCGCTTCACGGGAACGATTATTTTCATTTGCTTGCTATTCATGGTTGTCTTGAAATGTTGCGAAGGAAACCTACGGCCAGGCCAAGTCTACGTTGCCCACTAAGTTTTGTCGGACCCGCACTAGGCACGTTGCAACCCAACGGAAGAGCAGTATTTCCCTACAGCCTCGACAGTCGTGCACAGGTTATTGCTTCGCCCGGTCCCCATTTGGATCGAAAAATGCCCGCAGCGACGCGTCGGCGTCGTAGAGCTTGCCGGCGATCTCAATCTCCCATCGACTGTTTTCGATCAAGTCTTTCGTGACACCGGCGGGATGGTTTACATATCCCAATCCGATTGACGTACCGATTGTGAAGCTCTTCACACCAGATGAAATATAGCCGACAATCTGCCCGTCGCAGAGGATAATCTCTTCGTGAAAAAGAACAGGTTTCTCGTCACGAAGCTTGAACGATACCAGTCGTTTTTTTAACGGCCCACTATTCTTCTGAGCGAGCACCGCCTCTTTTCCGATAAAACCGCCTTCCTTATTCCAGTCAATTGTAAATCCTAGGCCGGCCTCAAGCAACGTGTCGACGGGTGTAAGATCCAGCTGGTATTCTCTGTAAGCGCGTTCGGATCGTAGATGTTCTAGTGCGTGGTATCCTGCAGCCTTCAGCCCATACGCTTGGCCGGCCTTCCAAACAACGTCAAACACGTGCTGAGCCATTTCGGCTGCAATATGAAGCTCCCAGCCAAGCTCTCCGACATATGTCAGCCTATTGGCTATTACGCGAGCGTACCCGAGGTCGATTTCCTGACTGGTGGCGAATGGGAACGCTGTATTTGCCAGATCTGTATCGGTAACTTGGGATAGAATCTCGCGCGATTTCGGTCCCTGCAACGACAAGACTGCATACGCCGAGGTGACGTCAGTGACCGTGACATTCCATTCGGCTGTAATATGTCTTGTAATCCAAGCTTTATCCCGAGGATGGACAGTCGCTGATGAAATAATGAGGAACTCCGTCTGCGACAAGCGATTTACTGTTATATCCGTCTCTATTCCGCCTTTTTCATTGAGCATATGAGTATACACCAGCTTCCCTACCGGCACATCCACATTCGCTGCGCAAAGCCGCTGGAGGAAACGACATGCATCACGACCTTGAACCAGATGCTTGCCGAATGAGCTTTGGTCTAACAGGATGGCCTCGTTGCGGGCGGCCTTGCACTCCTGGCTGGTATACTTGAACCAGTTCGGCTCATCATAGGAATAGAGGTTTTTGGTCGATTCTCCCTCGCCCGCGAACCACATGGGGCGCTCCCAGCCCATGCCTTCGCCAAAGCTGGCTCCAAGCTTCGCCCACCGGTCGTGAAGCGGGCTTTTGCGAACACCTCGGGACGTCTCAGGCTGGTAAGCTGGCCAATGCATCTTGTAATGTAGGCCCATTACTTCGGCTGTTCGTTCGTGCAAATACCGTTTGTTGATCTGGAAAGGGTGAAACCGCGCGACATCGACGAAGCTGATATCCATCTGCGGCTGGCCCGCGATGATCCACTCTGCCAGAGCTCGCCCTGCTCCCGCGCCGTATTCAATACCCTCCGAATTATACCCAGCTGAAACGAAGAGATTTTTCAATCCGGGGACTTCACCAATCATAAACAGAAGGTCGGGCGTGAAACTTTCAGGACCATTGAAAAACTTTGCAATACCGGCATTCGCCAGCTCAGGAACAATTTCTATTGCCTTGCTCATTGGCAACTCGAAGTGGTCCCAATCTTCCGGGAGCTCGATGAAGGCTGAGTCTTTCGGAAGCTTTTCCATCGGAAGCGGCTTTCCCCAAGGCTCAAACGCGCCCACAAGCAGCTTCCCCGTGTCTTCCTTCAAGTAGACGTGGCCGTCCGTATCGCGCAGCACGGGCAAGGTCGGTGTCACGAAATCCATGGGTTCGGTCACAATATAAAAATGCTCTGCCGCGTACAGGGGAATCCGCGCACCCAACTTGGACGCAAGATCTCGGGTCCACAGTCCGCATGCGAGTACGAGAATTGCAGCTTCTACAACACCTTCGCTGGTTCGAACCTGATAATGGCCTCCTGGTGTTTGCCAGAGGTCTTTGACTTCGGAATTTTCGAAGATCTTCACACCGTTTTGCTTGGCGCCCATCGCCAGCGCCATGCATGTGTCGACTGGATTGGTTTGACCGTCTCCAGGGATAAACACTGCACCTTCAATGATTGACGAATTGAGGGCTGGATATAGCCTCTTCGCCTCGCTCGGCGAGATCATATGGGCCTCAAGCCCGAAACTCTTGGCAATTGATGCATTGCGTGCAGTTTCATAGAAGCGCTCTTTGGTTCTAGCGACCCCAAGCGTCCCATTTTTCTTGAATCCGGTCGCTTGCCCCGTCTCGGACTCGAGAGCGGAGTAGAGTTCCGCGTTGTATTTCGCGATCTCGGTCAGCGCGTGAGTACCGCGAGTCTGCATAATCAAGCCAGCAGCGTGCCAAGTCGTGCCGGAAGTAAGGCTGTGGCGCTCCAATACCGCAACATCCTTTTTACCGTTTTTTGCAAGATGGAAGGCGACGCTCATTCCCGCAATTCCTCCACCAATCACGAGAATCTCGTGATGGCGAGCGGGTAGTTCACGGGGGCGGATGGGCGAGCTGGTGATCATATGCATCCCTGTTCGATTCAGGCGGGGTCGCGCCAAGGCATTTCCATCGTCAAGCAGATTGCCCTCCGGTGCTGCCGCACCGCCGGCCAACATCAATCTTTCCTTTGTGACAGACTAAGGGACGATGCCGGTCGAGATGGTGCTACTTGTGAAGAGAGACGATGTTATTCTGCATATTTGGCCGCCTACTCGCCGAAGCTGTGCACCACATTGCGAAAAGAGGCGATAGCCGAACTGTATTGCGCCGCGTTACACATCTCGGCTGCTATGCAACTGGGACCTGGGTATTTTGCCGCTTGGTCCGCATCAATCACACCTAGGGCGGTGGGCTGTTTGTCGCCGTGGCCGCGAGCCACCACATCCAAAACAGGGCCTACGAAGGTGCCGGCTTCGCGCGCTCAATCACCACCTCGATTGCGGTTAGGCAGCCGAAGTGGTTTCCGCTCGCCGTGTCGCGTGTCGACTAACCTTCTTGGTGGGAGGTATCGTGCCGCTACGTCAGGATACAGATCCTGACCGAAATAATGTACTGAGGCACCACCGGCCCGCGCGTCGGCCAAGCGAGCGCAGCGCTATCCCTTCTGGCTGCGGGCTAGTCTAGGCTTAGGCTAGTCGAGAAGCCGTCCGGCGTCGGAAGTCCCCGCCCGTCGGTCTTGATGGTTTACCGCCGGGATGAAATTGGCCGCGAGGCGACGAACTTCAAGGGTCGGCGTCCCTGGCCACTGGACTACTTCCTTAATCCCCGGGCTGCGGAACACCCGCATCGTCGAGCCTTCGTACTTGATAGGCATCAGTGTCATCTTCGAGGTGCGGCGGAGAAGCTAAAGCGCAGCGCCGTCGTACTGACCAGCCACAACGCGCCACATGTTCGGGAGGTGATTGATCACCGCGATACTGCGCTTACAATCCAGACTTCAATGCGACCTAGACAGACGCCAGGTGCACCTGCGCAATGCAGCCGGGCGTCACCGTCGTCGCTCCCGGCGGTCGATGGAGCGGCGACATCACCACCACACACCGCGTTGGATACGATGCAAGATGATAAAATCCCGCTCTATCATTAGTCGACATTGATGCGGCCCATGCGACGATCATTCGAACGCGGCTATTTATCCGCATCGGTCATGCCCGCTTGCTCAAAGTCAAAGATCAGACACCGCTTAACGTACTGCGTATCGGACTTCTCATTCTGGCGATCTTCGCCCGGGCGCCCAAGCATACCGACGAAGACACGGGCGCCTATTTGGCAGCTCGCGTCTTCGTCGTTTGCTCAGGGCACGCCACACTAGCCTCACCGAAAGCTGAGCGTCTCTGATTGCCACTGGGTGAAAATTCGGCGCCAGGAGTAGGGCTCGGGAAGCGAAGCGTACTAAAAGCGCGCGATCAGTCCAGGACTATCAACTCGCGGGCGACATCGGCTAGCCGCTCACCACCTTTTTCGGTAACAACAAACGACTCCGATATTGCGGCCCCGAAGGCAGGAGGCCTCACGCCTGATTGGAAATGGAAGCACATGCCCGCTTGGAGAACTGTCTTTTCGCCGGCGCGAATGCTTACCGTACGTTCGCCCCAGTCCGGCGGGAAGTTCATGCCGATTGAGTAGCCGGAACGGCCTTTTTTCACGTATCCGTGGCGGTTCAGGACCCTCAGCCAGACGGTGTTCAGCTCGTCGACGACTACACCCGGCTTCGCCATTTCAAGGACAGCGTCGCCACCTTCCACTATGGCATTGGCGAGATGGTGGGCCTCTTTAGGTGGCTTTCCCATGTAAATGGTACGTGTCAGCGGCGCATGATAATGGCGCCTCGCTGCGCCAATTTCCAAGAGAACCAACCCCGACGAAGGCAAGGGCTTGTCGGACCATGTGAGATGCGGCGCGTTCGTCTTCTCGTCTACCTGAATCAAGGGACAAAGACTGGTATAATCACCGTATTTCCCATCAACGCCTCTGGTCTGAGAGGCATAAATCTGAGCCACAATTTCGTACTCAGGAACTCCCGGCTTTAGATTCGCGATCGCCTCCCGCATGGTGTGACTGACAATCCGCCCCGCTTCTCTCATATAGACCAGTTCAGCGTCGGATTTGACGAGGCGAGCCCAATTGACGAGCCCGCGGCTGTCGGAGAAATTTGCATTTGGAAGGCCTTTAACGAGGTGCTGGTGCGCGCGCGCAGTGTAGAAATGCGCATCAAGCTCAACCCCTATGCGGTCAGATCCCCATCCGCGTGATTTTATCATTTCGCTGACTTCGTCGTAGGGGTGCAGCTCCACATGATGAAGTCGGTCATCGGAAAAATTGATAATGTTCTCAGCAGGCAAGTCCGTCGTGGCACGGGCGCCGTTTACGTCAACCAGCCGCCCGATCCAAATCGGCGTATCCGACTTGAGGTGCAGCAGAACCACTTGAGGTGTGTAGAACGACCAGGCGTCATAACCGGTCAGCCAGCACATATTAGCGGGATCCTGGCAAATTAGCAGGTCAAGTCCTGCTTGCTCCATCCGCATCTTGACGTCATGGACACGGCGTCGATACTCCGCAGGAAGGAAGGGTTTCTCATAGTCCATTTCGTCGTCGTCCTCTGCACCTTGTTGATTGACCGGACCAAGCATTCTTTCCCTGCCCATCCGTACTGGCTGACAACTTAACATGGTTCGAAAGACCGCTTTGCGCGGACCCTCCCCGATTTCCGCAGAATACCTGCATTTTTGCGGGTTTGGTGCGCAATTGTGCTGCGCGTGCGCTACGGTTGGCTCCCCACCATCCGGCCGAACAGCGCTTCGACATAAGGTCACCGATGGCTTGATTGTCCAACCAAACGACGGCCTCGGTCCCCACAGCAGCGCACTTCTGGCCTGAGATTGGGCGCGCGGCAGCACGATCAGACGGACCACCGCGACACGGACCCCGCATGACCATCACAATGATGGTCCCAGGAGACTGTAAAAGAAATGTCTACAAAAAGCCCGTTGGTGGTAGTAAGGGCCGCCTGTGCAAGGCTCTGGCGCGGTCCCGCAAAGCCACGTGGTAATCCTCCCACACCTAAGCTATTTTCAGATCCGGCCGATCTCGACAGTTCCTCAAGCGGCGCGACGAGATCTCCGGATTGTTAGGGAAGGCAAGACATAATCATGCCGCCATCTGCATGCCGCAGCTCGCCTTGAAGACACCCGTCAGCTGTAGACATACTATGAGCAGTTGTCCTATATTGACTCTGCCAGGGAGGACCGTAACTTGGCTCATGCTGAAGCTTACGTCCGCAACTGACGATGATGGGTGCGTTCGTCACCTTCGGAACACCGCACCGCCAGGTACCTGCTTTAGGAGTCTCTGAAGCAAACCTCACGTTGCGCGCTATGCGGCCTTCGCCCCTCGGCCATCACACCCTCAACCACCTCGCCGAAGGAGGACGGTGTCGGCACGATGACCACGCCGGCATCGCGCAGGATCTCGACCTTCTCTTGCGCCGACTCGCCGAATGCCGAGATGATCGCGCCGGCATGGCCCATGCGTTTGCCCTTCGGCGCCGAAAGTCCTGCGATGTAGGCAATCAGCGGCTTCTTCATGTTGTCGCGCGCCCACAGTGCTGCTTCCGCTTCCTGCGGCCCGCCGATCTCGCCAATCATCACCACCCCATCGGTGTCTTCGTCTTTCTCGAACAGATCGAGCATGTCGCGGAACGAAGAGCCGTTGATAGGGTCGCCGCCGATGCCGACACTGGTCGAGACGCCGATGCCCAGCGCTTTCATCTGCGAGGCCGCCTCATAGCCGAGCGTTCCCGATCGCCCGACAATGCCGACCCGTCCGGGCAGGTAGATCGAGCCGGGCATGATGCCCATCAGCGCCTGGCCGGGCGTGATGAGGCCGGCGCAATTCGGGCCGACCAGCCGCAGCCGGTCCTCGTAGCGGTAGCGGCGCATGTAGCGCTTGACGCGCATCATATCTTGCGAGGGGACGCCGTCGGTGATGCAGACGCAGAGCTTAATACCGGCGTCCGCCGCCTCCATGATCGAATCGGCAGCAAAGGGCGGCGGCACGAAGACGATGCTGGCCTCCGCGCCGGTCTCGCGCACCGCGCCCTTGACCGTGTTGAAAACAGGCCGGCCGAGATGCGTCTGACCACCCTTGCCAGGGGTGACGCCGCCAACCACCTTGGTGCCGTAGCGCTTCATGTCCGCGGCATGGAAGCTGCCGATCTTGCCGGTGAAGCCCTGGACGATGACGCGGGTGTCGCGGTTGAGCAGAATTGGCATGGCTTTAGCTCCCTCAGTTGGCTTTTTTCATAGCTGCGGCGCGCCATGCGGCGACAGTCTTCTCGGCCGCCTCGGCCAGCGTGTCGGCGACGATGATCGCCTCGCCCGACGCGGCAAGGATGTGCTTGCCTTCCTCGGCCCTGGTGCCGGAGAGACGGACCACCAGCGGCACGTTGACGCCGACCTCGCGTATCGCCTTGATGACGCCTTCGGCTACCCAGTCGCAGCGGTTGATACCGGCGAAGATGTTGACCAGGATCGCCTCGACATTCTTGTCGCCGAGCACCGCGCGGAACGATTTAGCGACTCGCTCCGGCGAGGCGCCGCCGCCGATGTCTAGAAAATTTGCCGGCTCACCGCCGGCGATCTTTATCATGTCCATCGTCGCCATGGCCAACCCGGCGCCGTTGATGATGCAACCGATGTTACCGTCGAGGCCGACATAGGAGAGGCCACGGTCGCTGGCGAAGGTCTCGCGCGGATCTTCTTGACTCTTGTCGCGCAATTCGGAAATTTCGGGACGGCGAAACAGCGCGTTTTCGTCAAACGACATCTTGGCGTCGAGCGCCACCAGATTGCCGTCACGCGTCACCACCAGCGGATTGATCTCCAGCATCGAGGCGTCATAGTCGCGAAACACGCGGTAGCAGCCGAGCAGCGTCTCGGCGCCTTACCGATCATGGAATTCTCGAGGCCGAGCCCGAAGGCGATTTCGCGCGCCTGGAAATCCTGCATGCCGGCACCGGGATCGACGGTGGCGCGAATGATCGAATCGGGCTCGTTCTGGGCGATCTCCTCGATCTCCATGCCGCCCGAGCCGGAGGCAACGATCATCACTCGTTCGGATTTGCGGTCGACCACGAAGCCGAGATAGATCTCCTGGACGATGTCGACGGCCTCCTCGACATAGAGCCGGGACACCAGCTTGCCGCGCGGCCCGGTCTGGTGCGTCACCAGCTTGCGACCAAGCATCGCTTCGGCGGCCGCCGAAATCTCGTCGTCGCTTTTGCACAGCTTGATCCCGCCGGCCTTGCCCCTGGCGCCGGAATGGATCTGCGCCTTGACAACCCATCTGTCGCCGCCGATCTCACTGGCGCGATAGGCTGCCTGTTCAGGGCTGTAGGCCAGCCGGCCGCGCGGAACATGCACCAAATAGCGCGAGAGGAGTTCTTTGGCCTGGTATTCGTGGATGTCCATGTTGAACCCTTATCTGCCTAGTGCGGTCTGGTTGATTGCCTCGTGCACGACCAGCACATTGCGCGCCATGCGTTCGGGCGTCGATCATCTTGCCGTCGAGGGAGGCCGCACCTTTGCCTTGCTCTTCCGCTTCCTTGAGCATTTCGATGATGCGGCGGGCGCGCGCAACTTCGGTTTCCGGCGGCGAGAACACCTCGTTGGCGAGCGCGATCTGGGACGGAGTATCGCCCACTTGCCTTCAATGCCAAGTGCGGCGGCGCGGCGCGCGGCGGCGCTGAAGCCTTCGGGATCGGAGAAGTCGCCGAACGGTCCGTCGATGGCGCGCAAGCCATAGGCCCGGCAGGCGACTGTCATCCGCGACAGGGCTGCATGCCACTGGTCGCCGGGATAGTACGGGTTGAGACCGCCGATGCTGACCGTGCGCGCCTTGCAGCTCGCGGCATAGTCGGCGACGCCGAAATGCATGGCTTCCAGCCGGCCGGGTGTCGCGGCAATCGCCTCGACATTGGCCATGCCGAGCGCGGTCTCGATCAGCGCTTCGAGGCCGACGCGGGTCTTGAAACCCTTGGCCATCTCGATCTGGTTGGCCATGGCCTCGACCATGTATAGATCGGCCGGCACGCCGACCTTCGGCACCAGGATGGTGTCCAGCCGGTCACCGGCCTGTTCGATCACGTCGACGACGTCGCGATACATGTAGTGGGTATCGAGGCCGTTGATGCGCACCGAAACTGTCTTGCCCTTGGCGCGCCAGTCGATGTCGTTGAGCGCCTGGATGATGTTCTTGCGGGCGCGCTCCTTGTCAGGCGGCGCAACTGCGTCCTCGATGTCGAGGAAGACGAAGTCGGCGGCGCTGCTGGCCGCCTTATCGATCATCTCCGGGCTGGAGCCGGGAACGGCCAGCTCGCTGCGCTGAACCTGAGTTCCTTCAGGTGGTTGATTGTGTGGCTCATGTTGCGTCTCCCCTGCACCTGGGCTGTTTGAGCGAGCCAGGCACATGCCCGCCTGTGTTCCGTTACAAGCTAGCACGACGCAGAAGCGGGGTTTGTGCCGCCGGCCCTTAGCGGCCGCACAATATCTGCGTTTTTCCCGCGGTTGCGCAGCCAATCCTCTCTTTTCGTGATTTTTGCATCGCCTACCCCGGCAGGCTGCGACCGATGAGAATGCAACCGCAAATTTATCTTGGGCTCACAAAGGAACAGAAGACTGAGGCGAGTCTAAGGATTGGCCAAATCTGATTTCTAAAAGCACGGAAGCGATGGCTAAACAGCAGACCCCTGTTATGGGGCTCACCACATCACCCAATCGCTCTTTCAGGCGAGAGGTTATTCGATCCTCGAACCGCCGCGACAACTGTTGTAACTTGATCGGCGTGTAATGCCTATCCTAAAGTGGCCGCAAAATCCCCGCAGCGACGCAGAGCTACCGGCAGGGGTGACGCCACCTACCAGCCAAGCCTTGAGGGTTCACGCCTGACCGTCGTGGCCCAGCGGACATTGGCAGGAGTTCAGGGGCCTACCCTAAACCAAACAGACATCACACGGAGAAAAACTCAGCAGAACACCATTATTCGCAGGAGAACGCCTTGGAGACCGTAGATTGTGCTGCCAATCGCCGCACTTGCGTGGCTAGTTTGATGAAATCGAACATTCGACTTGGAGTCACAATGAAAGGTTCAGCAACCACCGCATTAAGAGGGCTCAAACGGCAGGACCTTCTGCAAAAGTCCGCGTATGTGAAGGGCGCTTGGCTCTCTAAGGTTGGAACACTCCCTGTGGTGGACCCGGCGACTGGCGAGGAACTGGCTCAGGTGGCAGCCTGTGAGATGTCCGATGTGGACACTGCGGTTAACTTCGCGAGAACGGCATTTCTTCGGTGGCGCGATGTTCTTCCTTCGGAACGGGGCACATACCTGCGGAAATGGGCCGCCGGGATGCGTGAGAATGCGGAAGACCTTGCAGTAATCATGACCGCCGAGCAAGGCAAACCGTTGGCCGAGGCGCGTAGTGAGATCTCATATGCCGCTAGCTTTCTTGACTGGTTTGCAGCTGAGGGCGAGCGGGCCTACGGCGAGACCATCCCGAGCCATCTTACGGGAAGCCGACTCTCCGTGCAGATCCAGCCGGTCGGAGTGACGGTCGCTATAACCCCTTGGAACTTTCCGTCGGCGATGATCACCAGGAAGGTAGGAGCGGCGCTGGCTGCTGGCTGCACCATGATCGTCAAGCCCGCCCCCGAGACACCATTGTCGGCTCTGGCGCTTGCACGTCTAGCCGAGGACGCCGGAATCCCCTCGGGCGTTTTTCAGGTGATCACGGGAGAGGCTCCGCCGCTCGCGAAGCGGCTGCTGGAACATAGCGATGTGCGGGCATTCTCCTTTACGGGCTCGACCGAGGTGGGTCGGATCCTGCTCGAGCAGTCCGCAAAAACCGTAAAGAAGGCTTCACTTGAGCTTGGCGGCAATGCTCCCTTTATCATTTTCGATGACGCTCCGTTGGAGACCGCCGTGGTTGGTTGCATGGCAGCCAAATTCGCCACATCCGGTCAGGACTGCCTGGCAGCCAACAGGATCTATGTCCAGCGGGGAAGCTATGACCGTTTTGTGGAAGAATTCGCGAATGCAACCAGCAAACTGAAGGTCGGGCACGGATTGCAGCCTGGTATCGACATTGGTCCTATGACCAAACCATCTATCGCCGAAAAGTGCAGGCGGCAGGTTTCCGAAGCAATCTGTGCCGGAGCCAACATAGTTGTTGGCGGACAGGACAGTCCGCTCGGGGGGAATTTCGTCACCCCTACCGTTCTCGCCGACGTCACGGACGACATGCTGATCGCCAAGGAAGAAACTTTCGGCCCGGTGGCGGCAATCTTGATTTTCGACGACGAGGCGGAAGTTCTCGCCCGGGCCAACAACTCGGAAATGGGCCTTGCGGCTTACGTGTACACAAGAGATCTGAACCGCGCCATGCGGCTGACCGATCAGTTGGAGTACGGCATGGTCGCCGTCAACACTCCGAAATTTACCGGCGCTCCCATACCCTTCGGCGGATGGAAGCAATCCGGACTCGGTCGCGAGGGCTCAAGACATGGTCTGGCCGAATATCTCGAACCCAAATATGTGTGCATCGGCAACATCGCAGCCTGAAAGGAAAGCGCCGTGACTATAAATATCAAGAATATCAGCGAGAAAGATAGAAACGCTGTTCTACATCCTTTCACGCAACTCAAGGACTTTGCCACCGGCAAGCTTGGCGAGCCAACGATCGTCGAGACCGGGAAGGGAATCCGCATCCAAGACGCGCATGGAAACAAGTTCATCGATGGTTTTGCCGGTCTTTACTGCGTCAATGTCGGCTATGGCCGCACCGAAGTGGCAGAAGCGATCTCGCGTCAGGCCTATCGGCTAGCTTATTATCACTCGTATGCGGCGCACACGACGGACGAGCTCGCGATCCTCTCGGATCGCCTCGTGAAGATGGCACCTGGCAAGATGAGCAAAGTGTTCTACGGGATGTCCGGCTCGGACGCAAACGAGACCCAGGCCAAGCTTGTTTGGTACTATAACAATCTTCGTGGCAAGCCGAACAAGAAGAAGATCATCTCGCGTGAACGCGGTTATCACGGGTGCAGTGTCGTGTCCGGCTCAATGACCGGCATGAGCTTCTATCACGACCACATGGATCTCCCACTCCCCCAGATCGTTCACACCGGTGTTCCACATCACTACTGGGGCGCGAACTCAGGCGAGTCCGAACGCGAATTTTCAGCGCGGCGCGCCGAGGAACTTGACCAGCTGATCAAACGCTTGGGCCCAGACAACGTTGGCGGTTTCATCGGCGAGCCGGTGCTCGGCACGGGCGGCATCACGCCTCCGCCGGAAGGTTACTGGCAAGCAATCCAGCCCGTGCTCAAAAAGCACGATGTTCTGCTCATTGCAGATGAAGTCATAACCGGCTTCGGCCGGACTGGCTCCATGTTCGGCTCGCAGCACTATGGTATCGAGCCAGACCTCATCACGATCGCAAAGGGTCTGACTTCGGCCTATTTCCCACTGTCCGCAGCTGTCGTCGGTGAAAAGGTCTATAAGGTCCTGGAGGACGGGGCGGACAAAGTCGGCGCATTTTCGCACGGTTACACCTATTCAGGTCACCCGATCGGGGCTGCCGCGGCCAACGCAGTTCTGGACATCGTCGAGAAAGAAGACCTTCCGGGGAACGCTGGCGAGGTCGGTGCATTTTTCCAAGCGCAGCTGAAAGAGAAATTCGCGCAATTGCCGATTGTCGGCGAAGTGCGCGGCGTCGGTCTTATGGGCGCAATCGAGTTTGTGGCCGATCGAGACAACAGGAAGCGTTTTGATCCGACACTCAAGGTTGGTGCACGCATTTCCAAGGCAGCGCGCGACCGCGGTCTGATCGCCCGCGCCATGCCACATGGCGATATCCTTGGCTTTGCCCCACCGCTCGTCACTACCAAGGCTGAGGTGGAAGAGATTGTTGCAATTGCCGAAAGCGCAGTGCGCTTCGTCATGGATGAGCTTACGCGAGACGGGCTTAACATCTAGACTGGCAGCAGCCGAATGCGATGGCGAGATGCTCTGAAGGTCTGCCCGATCGTTCAACAGGCGCAGCTTGGCCCCGTCTTCGGAGCGCTTCACCGGTGACAACGTGATTGGGCAGATCAAGGACGCTTATCGGAGAATCATTGGCCCCGACCGCAACGGGGCGGCGCCGAAAGCGCCCAGGCAGGAGAGGAGAGTCTAGCTCGGAACCCGAGGCGATCGCGTCGGGCCGGCAGGCTTTCTCTAGAATGCTGCCGAATACGGGAAAGGAACCAGCCGGGGTGCTAGACTTACAGTCCACATGCCGAAACTTTTGCTTTTATCTCCTGCCGGCCTTTTCGCTCCAGGCCTTCTCGTCGGCAGTAGAAGCGCTGAGGCTCGCCAATGAGGTGTTGGGGCGGGACGTGTATAGCTGGCAAGTCATTTCGGACGATGGGCAACCTGCGGCCTCGAGTTGCGGGTTGTTAGTTTGCGCCGATTCTTCGTTAGTATTCGAACGTGAAAGAGCTCGTCGATCGATCTCAGCACGAGATGTTGTGGTTGTCGGCGGCCGCAATGCTCCTAGTCCGCACAAACAACTTGATGCCTGGCTACGAGAGTGTCGGAACCGCCGCGGCAGCCTGGTAGGGATAGGTAGCGGTACGATTGTGCTTGCTCGGGCGGGACTTGCAGAAGGGCGGCGTTGCGCGGTTCACTGGGAGCAATTTCCTATGTTCTCTGAGCGGTTCCCAAGTGTGCTAGCCGCTCAAACCGCGTTCGAGCAGGACGGGCTCTTACACACTTGCGCTGGGGGCGACGCCCCCTTTGACATGTTTCTCGCCTTGGTTGACCAGCATCATGGGACGCGGATCGTCAACCGTATTTGCGAAAAAGCTATCGCGTGCAGGACCCGTGCAGCGGGCGACCGCCAACGTCTACCCCTTCATTCTAGAGTGCAACTCAATCACCAAGCAGTCATCAAGGTAATCGACCAGATGGAATCAAACCTCACGGAACCATTACTACTGGACGAAATTGCGGGGTCAGCCGGCCTATCGCGGCGTCAAATCGAGCGGCTGTTTAGGCGGGAACTGGGATGTTCTCCGAGCCGCTATTACTTGGATCTTCGTCTGGAACGGGCGCACCTACTTCTCATCAGCTCGCGTCTGCCGGTTGTTGAAATTGCGATGGCTTGCGGCTTTGTGTCTGCATCACACTTCTCGAAAGCGTACCGCGAGGCCTACGGATGCGCGCCGCATCAATCACGATTACCATTCTACCAACGAAAAAAATTGCAGTTGCACCGTCCGCATGAAAATAACGCCCTGCAAGTCGATCGGGGGGACAGTAGCGAAAGGGTGCCCAATTGCCACTAGCTGCGAGCCGTGTTGGCCCTTGGGGTCGGCTACGGCGCTTTTTGATGAATGCCTAAGCGTACCAAGCCAGCGACGGGGCATTCGAAGAGGTGCGGGTTCGGCGAGTTCTTGTAGAGTTCCACTGCAAATCGGCTCAGCCCGCCTGTTTGCCATAGACGCTCCGACGATAGAGAAGATGATCTCACTTATGATCCCATTGCCTTTCCACCCGTACGAATACCGGAACAGGCTTTCCGCCATTCGCGTGGAAATGGCGCGCCGCAACCTTGATCTGCTGATCGTCAACGACGTCGCCAACCAGCACTACATCAGCGGCTATGACGGCTGGTCGTTCTACACGCCGCAAATGGTGCTGGTGCCGCTCGCCGGCGAGGAGCCGGTCTGGATCGGCCGCGCCATGGATGCAGCGGGCGGGCTGCTGACGGCGTGGATGAAGCCCGAGAACGTCGTCGGCTTCCCGGAAGATCATGTCCAGCGTGCCGACCGTCATCCAATGGACTGGATTGCCGATTGGATCACGAAGAAGGGCTGGGGGCGCGGCAATATCGGTATCGAGCTCGAGGCCTACTACTATTCTCCAAAGGCGCATGCGCGGCTGACCACGCGCCTGCCCAATGCGACCTTCCACGACGCAGACCTTCTGGTGAACTGGATCCGCAGCGTCAAATCGGAGGGCGAGGTCGAGTATCTCCGGAAGGCCGCGCGCCTGGCCGAGGCCGCGGTCACCGCGGCCTATGAGGTGATTGCCCCGGGCGTGCGCGAGTGCGACGCCATCGCGCAAATTCAGGCCGCCCAAATAGCCGGCTCGCTGGATTTCGCTGGCGACATCACCGCGCTGCCGCCGACTATACTGGGTGGCGAAAACGCCTCGGCGCCGCATATAATGTGGAGCGACCGCCGCTTTGGCGACAACGAAACCATCGCGCTCGAACTCGCCGGTGTCGTCCGCCGCTACGCCGCCGGTCTGGCGAGGACGCTTCAGCTGGGCGCCATGCCCGCCAAGGTCAGCGACACCGGCAAGGCCGTACTCGAAGGCATGGAGGCTGTGCTTGAGACGATCGGGCCTGGCGTCGTGGCGGAAGACGTCGAGGCGAGCTGGCGGAAGGTTATCCAGCGCTACGGCCTGAAGAAGGAGTCCCGCATCGGCTATTCGATCGGCGCCGCCTATCCGCCGGACTGGGGCGAACACACCATCAGCCTGCGCCAGGGCGACAAGACAATCCTGAAGCCGGGCAACGTCCTTCATTCTATCCTGGGCATGTGGATGGACGGCTGGGGGATCGAAGTGAGCGAAACGATCCTCGTCACCGCCGACGGCTGCGAAACGCTGACCAGCTTCCCGCGAGAGATTCATGTCAAACGCTGAGACAAGCAGTGGATTGATGGATCTCGCGCTGGAACGCCGGATGATCGAGATCCGCCGCCACCTCCACCGTAATCCGGAGCTCTCGAACGAAGAGAGCGAGACGCAGGTCTATCTTAGAGAGCTGCTCGAAGAAGCCGGGTTGAGCGGCATCAGACCCGTGGCCGGCTTCGGTCTCGCCGTCGATGTCGTCGGTGCGGCCGGTCCTTCGAACCGCAAGGTCGTTATCCGCGCCGACATCGACGCGCTGCCGATCACGGAAGCCTCGGGCGTGCCGTTCAGCTCCGAGCGCCCGGGCATCATGCATGCCTGCGGCCATGACGCTCACGCCGCAATGGGCTACGCCGCCAGCGTTCTCCTGGAGCGCCAGAAGCAATCGTTCAGCGGCACCGTTCGCATTATCTTCCAGCCCGCCGAGGAGGCGGAGCCGCTCGGCGGCCGCCGGGTGGTCGAAGAAGGGCTGCTGGACGACATCGACGCGGCGATCGGCATCCATGTCGATCCTTATACCGCGACCGGAAAGATCGCGGTCGGCGCGGGGCCGTATACGCTTGCGTGCGATATTTTCGACATCACCGTCACCGGGAATTCCGCGCACGCCGCAAAACCTTCCGAAGGCGTCGACGCCATCGCGGTCGCCTGCTCGATAGTGACGGAACTGCAGAAGATAGTGTCCCGTGAGATCGATCCGTATGACCCGCTGGTTGTCTCCATCACTGGCATCGAAGGCGGCGGCGCCTACAATGTGATCCCCGCCGAGGCCAGGCTGAAAGGCACGATCCGGAGCGGGCATGAAGCGACCCGCCAGCATGCTTGGAAGAGGCTGCGTCAGATTGCAGAAGGCGTGGCTTCAAGCCACAACGCCAGTGCAGAGGTGGACCTGAGGTGTGGCGAACCACCGGTCATCAACGATCCGGACATGGTGGAGATCATCCGCCGAACCGGTGCCGGCCTGCTGGGACAGGACAATATGCTGACCGCGCCAGGCTGGACCGCCGCCGATGATTTCGCTTTCTACAGCGAGAAGTGCCCTTCGGTCTATTTCCGGCTGGGCATCCGCAACGAGGACCTTGGCTCGGTCTATCCGCTTCACCATCCGCAATTTCGGGTCGACGAACGGGCATTGTCGATAGGGGCTCTCGTCCTCTGCGACTCCGCGCGAAATTTCCTGATGTCGCCCAACTAGCGGGTTGGACGACCCAATGCCCCCTCGCGCGTCCCACCGCGACGAACCACACAAATTGCCATCACGTAGAGTTTTGCCGACACGGGCAATCCGTGTGAATGAGGGTATGAAAGGATGAAAATGCTGAATAATAGTCGTTCCCATGGACTCTGGGAACGAACCGCGCCAGAGGCTCCAGGTACTAGCATTCTCCAATACGCCCATAAGCAAGATGTAGCCGTAGTTGGCGGCGGATACACCGGCTTTTCGACGGCATTGCACTTAGCACAGGCCGGTGTAAGGGTCAGCGTGCTTGAGGCGGTGGAGATTGGCTTTGGCGCCTCTGGGCGCAATGCTGGCTTAGTCAATGCCGGCCTATGGATGAAGCCGGAGGATGTGAAATCAAGTCTAGGCGGACCTTTTGGTGAACGGGTCCTCCAACTTCTCGGCAATGGGCCTGCCGAGGTTTGGTCTCTTATCGACAAGCATGTCATCGACTGCCAGGCTGTAAGAAACGGTACTCTTCATTGCGCCGTCGGCGAGCCGGGACTTAATGAACTCCGGGAACGCGAACGGCAGTGGCAGAAACGGGGGGCGCCCGTGAAGCTCCTCGATGCAGAGGAGACGGCGGCACGTATTGGTACAACAGCCTATTCCGGCTCACTTCTCGACCTGCGCGCGGGAACTATCCAGCCACTCGGCTATGTGCGAGGACTTGCACGCGCTGCTATCTCCGCAGGAGCCAAGGTATATAGTTCAAGTGGAGTTACCGAGACCGAGCGAGCAAACGGTAAGTGGACGGTGCGCACAGCGAGCGGATCGGTCGAGGCCGACTGGATCGTAGTTGCAACGGACGCTTACACTAAAGTGCCCTGGCAAGAGCTTAGGCATGAGCAGATACATCTTCCTTATTTCAATGTCGCGACCCGACCGCTTTCGGACAAACTACAGAACTCGATTCTTCCCAACCGCGAGGGCTGCTGGGATACGAAGAAAATCTTGAGTTCGTTTCGGCTGGACCGCGAGGGACGGTTGATTTTCGGCAGTATCGGCGGGCTCGGGGGTACCGGTGCCAGGATCCACCGAGCATGGGCCACGCGTGCCATTCGCAAGCTCTTTCCGCAGATCGGTGCAGTTGAATTCGAAGCCGATTGGTATGGTATGATTGGGACAACAAGTAACCACCTGCCTCGTTTTCACCGCTTTGCACCGAATGTAGTCAGCATCTGCGGCTATAACGGCCGTGGAATTTCGCCAGCCACGGTCTTTGGGCGTGTGCTGGCCGACCATATTCTCGGGAATGTCGGAGACGCGGATCTACCACTTCCCGTCACTACCCCGGAAACCCCGGCTTTCCGTGCGCTCAAGGAAAACTACCATGAGATGGGGGCCCAACTGGCCCACCTCGTCGACGCTCGGCTCTGAAACGACACGGTAGTGACCTTGCGCGCGCTAGCAATCTTTAGCTTCTTCCGGACGACCCTCCCCCCCGGGCGCATCTGGAGCCGCATTCCCCGACCAGCACACGCGTCCTCGATAGGCGCTGGACATCCGCTTTTATGCAACTTGCAGCGGCCCAACGCCGAACTCCTGCGTCGAGGGAGCGTAATTCGTGTAAATCGGCCCATTGAATGCGCTACAACTCTACAACTATAGGCAATCAGCAAGGATTTTTTCGCAAAGGATTCCCAAGTACGCCACCTCCCAAGGCGCACCGGCCCGGCAGCGAGCTCAGTCTCCTGCCGGGCGTTCAATTTTGCTGAGAGTCTGCTCACGTTAGCCGCCCTCGGGGCCTCAACGGGTTTTGACCCGGTGCCAGCTGGTAGCTGCAAAACAGGAAGACGGTGCTCGATTATGCCTGGAACCACCGACTTACTCAACATCGTAAAGGCAAAAAAGGCAGTCGTGGCAGCCGAGAAATCAACCAATCGGCTCGTCGAAGGCAAAACGTATGCAGCACGAAGATACTCATCCGTCCATTCCCACAACGTTGCCCCGCTTCGGAAACCGGTGTTTCGTTCGATCTGGATATCCACACAAATGTCTAACCTGGGATGGCTCGTGCAAACAGTCGCCATCAGTTGGCTCATGGTCACCATTTCCGCTCCCAATCTGATGGTCGCGCTCGTGCAGGCTGCCTCTACATTGCCAGCATTCTTTTCTCTCCATTCTTGCCGGAGCCATTGCTGACAATTTCAGCCACCGGGGGGGTGATGTTTGGCGGCCAATGCGTGATCGCATTGGCATCCAAAACGCTGACGATACTGTGGGCCTGGGATTTGTCCATCCTTGGCTGATACTGGGTTTCCTAGCTGGCTGCGGCTTCGCCTTGAATGACCCGGCCTGGCATGCTTCCGACGGCGATATCCTTGACAAACGCGACATTCCGGCTGCGGTGACGCTAATGTCGGTCGGATACAACATCGTTAGGAGCATAGGCCCGGCTCTGGGTGGCGTTTCCTGGCCTTCTTTGGACCGTTGGCGCTTCCGCCCTCGCAGCCCTGAGTGATCCGGCGCCTCCAATCGCACTTGGCCCACCAAATGGCACGTTCGCTCTTCTCCTCTCCCCTGTTGAGAACGACGATGGCGATTCATGACGGAGTGCGCTTTACGGCGTTGTTCTCGGAAATCAGAGCGGCAATCGCCCAGGCAACCCTGTTCGGCATGGCCAGCGTTTCCATTCTCGCGCTGCTGCCTCTCGTCGTGCGGGATAAGCTGGCAAGAGGGCCGATAGTCTATGGCATTCTGTTGGCCAGTTTCGGCATGGGTGCATTCATCGCAGGGATGAGCAACGGCTTCTTGAGGCGGACTGTCTCTCAGAATTCGCTGATGGCGTTCGCCTCGATGGCTTGTGCGGCATGTTGCCTTTCGCTGGCTCTGACCTTATCGGTCGCTGTGGCAGCGCGCATAGCCGGCCTCGATGAAGTAATTTCTGCATTCGGTTGACGTGACAGTGCCGAGGATTTGGCCGATGCGTCACAGACGGTCTCGACCGTTCGCTTAGCAGCCTTGCGCAGCCAATGCTTGAGCTTGGCGAAGAATTTCTCAATAGGGATGAGGTCGGGGGAGGCCTCTCATTGCGGCCTTCTCATGGCTGCGGGCCCGTATGGGAGTTCGAGTATCAGGTCCACATCACTGGAACGCGCTCGAAGCGCTCCCCATGCGCCTGGT
>NZ_JAMYVF010000036.1:0-20674 GCF_040323735.1 Mesorhizobium sp. M0029 | reverse complement strand
TAGGAGATCTTGGCGGCGACGTAGTTCAGCCCCCAGGAAAAAGTCAGCCCGACCATGATGGAAGCAGCCGCCAGATCGACCGCATCGCGGCGATCCAATGCCGAGGCAACGGCCAATGTCAGTCCTCCGCGCTGGCGTCGTTGAAGCCGATCAGGTTCCAGCTCTGGCGCATATGCGGCGGCATCGGCGCGGTGACGTCGATGACGCCCTTGTCCGGGTGCGGAATGACGATGCGGCGCGCATGCAGATGCAGGCGGTTTTGAATGCCGCCCGGAAAGTCCCAGTTGGTGTCGGCCTCGAAATATTTAGGGTCGCCGAGGATCGGGCAGCCGATATAGACGGCATGAACGCGCAGCTGGTGGGTGCGGCCAGTGTACGGCTCCATTTCCAGCCAGGTCATCGTCTGAGCCGCCTGCTCGATGATGCGATAGTAGGACACGGCGTGGTCGGCGCCCTTTTCGCCATGGGCTGCCACGCGCACGCGGTCGCCGTCCTCGGTCGGCTCCTTGATCAACCAGGTCGAGATCTTGTCCTCGCGCTTGGGCGGGACACCTTTGACCAGCGCCCAATAGGTCTTCTTGGTCTCACGCGCCCGGAATGACTCGGAAAGCTTCATCGCCGCAAGCCTTGTGCGAGCAACCACCAGCACGCCCGATGTGTCGCGGTCGAGCCGGTGCACCAGGCGCGGCTTCTCGCCCTTCTGGCTGCGCCAGGCCTCCAGCATGTCGTCGACATTGCGGGTGACGCCCGAGCCGCCTTGCACCGCCAGGCCCGCCGGCTTGTTGAAGACGAAGACTTTTGGATCTTCGTGGATCAGCATCTTGGCCAGCACATCGGCGTCGCCCTGGTTGCGGATCGAGTAACCCGTAAGCGCACTCTCGCCCTTCTTGTCGACCTCGAGCGGCGGCACACGCACCACCTGGCCGGGCTCGACACGGCTGTCGGCCTTGACCCGGCCGCCATCGACGCGGATCTGGCCCGAGCGCAGCAACTTCTGCAGATGGCCAAAGCCGAGACCGGGGAAATGGGTCTTGAACCAGCGATCGAGCCGCATGCCCGCCTCGCCGGCCTCCACCGTGATCTGTTCTACGCCTGCCATGATTTTCGCTTTATCCGTTTCTAACGCGTGACCCCGAAAATCTACTCCGGCTTTCGGAAAGGATCATGCGCAAGATCAAAGTTTCTGCAGCGCGTCCAGGAGGATGCGCCGTGCTCTAGGCCGGGCAATAACACTATGAAACGGTTCTTGCGAGCCAAAGTCCCAGAAACAGGGCGATAATGGCGCCAACGACGCTGGCCAGCGCATATCCCAACGCCGGCAGCGTCGCTCCGCGCTCCCATAGGGTCGCGAAATCGAGCGAAAAGGCGGAGAAGGTGGTGAAGCCGCCAAGGATGCCGGTGGCGACGAACAGCCGGAGCTCATTGGAACCGCCGCGCCGCATCAGCGCGGCGATGAACAACCCCATGGCAAATGAGCCGACGATGTTGATCGCCATCGTCCCCCAGGGATAGTTGGGGCCGACGAGGCGCAAGGTGCCGATGTTGGTCAGGTGGCGGATGCCGGCGCCGATGCCGCCGCCGACCACAACAAGAAGCAGATTGAACATGCCCGTTTACTGCCCGGCCAAGGCAGTGCGGTCAATCCCTTCAGGCCAACGCCTCAGGTCGTCTCGACCTTCTTTGCCTTGCTCGAGCCGATCATCTTCCAGTTCTTGTAGAACATGGAATTGATGCGCTCGACGGTGACCGAAACGATGGCCAGAAGTCCGGCGATGAAACCGGGGAACGGCGACGGGCGGATTATGTCCATGAACACGCAGTAGCGGCGTCCGTCATACTCGTTGACCGAGCGGTGCAGCAGCGTGTCGTCGAAAATATAGAGCGGGTTGTCGTGCCAGTAATTCCTGGCGCCGTTGCATTCGACGAAAACCTCTGCCTTCACCGGCAAGAGATTGTAGAGGATGCGCAGGCTGAGCCGCAGCGGTCCGAAATGCCAGGAAGTCGATTCCTTGCCTCTGAAGACAGACACGGCAATGGTCTTGATGTATTTGAAATCCTTGTTGAATTCCGCGACATTGTCGATCCGGTGCTTGCCGTACCACTGATAGACATACATGCCGCGACGACCGGTGCCGAAATTGGCGTCGATATCGGCGATGATCTCGTCCTTGCGCGCCTTGAAGACGTCAAGAACCTCGTTGACCTCGCGCTGATAATCGGCAGGAAACTGCTCCAGCTTCCACACACCCGGGTTGCCGTAGCAAACGAGGTCCACCAGCAGATTGAAGGGCGACAGCAGCCAGGTGAAGATGCCATTGCCGAGGAAATAGCCGCGCAACAGCGACAGATCCTTGTTGGCGTTGCGCAGCACATCGATCAGGCCGCAGACGATCCAGATCGTGGTCAGGATCGGAATGAAATAGAATCCGAGCGCGAGCAGCGGGACAGCAATCACAGCCTGGCGAAGCATTTTGCGAAGGGATTTTGTCATTTCTGTTCGCGCGGCGCGCTGTCCCCGTTCCGAATTATCGCCCGTCCTGGCAGCCTCCCGGCCGAGTCATGCGACGTGATAGGGCTTTTTGTCATGCGGTACAATCACACTGCTGTGACTGGCGGGGACAGAATTTCAGTTCATCGCGGGCAGGCCGAGTTCGTCCCGTTTGTCCCGCGCACCTATTTTTCCCGCTCGTTGCGCAGCTTTGCCCAATAGTCCAGCCGTTTCTTGATATCGCGCTCGAAGCCGCGTTCGGGCGGATCGTAAAAGGTCTGCCGGCCCATCTTTTCGGGGAAATAGTCCTGGCCGGAAAAGGCATCGGGCTGGTCATGATCGTAGCGGTAGCCGGCGCCATAATCCTCCTCTTTCATCAGCTTGGTCGGCGCGTTGAGGATGTGCTTGGGCGGCAGCAGCGAACCGAACTCCTTCGCCGCCCGCGTGGCTGCCTTGAAGGCGGTATAGACGGCGTTGGATTTGGGCGCGGTGGCGAGATAGACGGTGGCCTCGGCGAAGGCCAGTTCGCCTTCGGGCGAGCCGAGATAGTCGTAGGCGTCCTTGGCGGCGTTGGCGATAACCAGTGCCTGCGGGTCGGCCAGCCCGATATCCTCCATCGCCATGCGCACCAGCCGGCGGCCGAGATAGAGCGGATCCTCGCCGGCGTCGAACATGCGGGCAAGATAATAAAGCGCCGCGTCCGGGTCGGACCCACGCACCGATTTGTGCAGCGCCGAGATCAGATTGTAGTGACCGTCCTGGCCCTTGTCATAGATCGGCGCGCGGCGCTGGACGATGCGCTGCAGCCCTTCGGGATCGAAAACCTCGCCGGGTTTGGCGGCGCGCCAGACTTCCTCGGCCAGCGTCAGCGAGGCCCGGCCGTCACCATCGCTCATGCGGATGAGCATCGCCCGCGCCTCTTCGTCGAGCGGCAGCGCCCTGCCCTCTGTCTCCTCCGCGCGCGTCATCAGCTTGGCGATGCTCTCCTCGCCCAGCGAGTGAAACACCAGCACCCGCGCTCGCGACAGAAGCGCGGCGTTCAGCTCGAACGATGGATTTTCGGTGGTGGCGCCGACCAGAACAACTGTTCCATCCTCCATGACCGGGAGGAAAGAGTCCTGCTGGGCACGGTTGAAGCGATGGATCTCGTCGACGAACAGCAGCGTCTGCCGGCCATTGGTTCGCCGCAGCTTCGCTGCCTCGAACACTTTCTTCAGGTCCGCGACGCCGGAAAACACCGCCGATATCTGCTCGAACGCAAGACTGGTCTCACCGGCCAACAGCCGTGCAACGGTTGTTTTGCCGGTTCCCGGCGGTCCCCAGAAAATCATCGAGCCGAGCGAACCCGAGTTGATCAGCCGCGTCAGCGCGCCGTCCGGCCCGGTCAAATGCTCCTGGCCGACGACCTCGCCAAGATTTTTCGGGCGCAGCCGATCGGCCAAAGGCCGGCCGGGCGGCGCTCTTTCCGGTTCATCGACGCTGAACAGATCGGCCATCTAGGTCTTCTGGTTGGAGCACGATCCTCAGAAATGGGAAGATCGCCTCAGTAACGCAACACCTGGCGCAGTATCTGCCCGCCGCGCTCGACGGTAAAGCGCCACCAGCGTGTATCCTGCTGGGCAAGCTGCGCCAGTGTCGCCGCCGTATCGACCGTCGTGCCGTTCACCTCGCGCACGATGTCGCCCGGCTGGAAGCCGAAATCGGCGGCCGGCGAATCGCGGTTGATGTCGACCACGGTGACCCCCTTTAGGTCGGTGCGCAGGCCGAGCCGCTGGGCGAGCCTGGGCGACAGTTCCGCGACCTTGGCGCCGGAGAACGGGCTGCGGCCATGCAGGGTCACTTCCGACGCCTTGGCGCCTTCCGGCGCGCGCTCCAGTGCAATCTCCATCGTCGCCTGCTGGCCCTTGCTCAGGATGGCGAAGGTCGCCTTGGTGCCGATCGACAGGGTCGCCATGCGGTAATCCAGCGCCTCGATGCCTTCGACCGTCGTGCCATTGAGCTGCAGCACGACATCGCCGGGCTTCAGCCCTGCCTTGGCCGCCGGTCCGGCTTCCTCAACCGACGACACCAGCGCGCCGGTCGGCTTCTCCATGCCAAGCGATTCGGCGATCTGCGGTGTGACCGCTTCGAACTCGGCGCCTATATAGGGCCGCTCGAAGAAATCGAGCCCGGCCTTGGCCGCGTCGGCGAAGGCGCGCACCATGTTGGCGGGGATGGCAAAGCCGATGCCGATCGAGCCGCCGCTGCGGCTGTAGATGGCGGTGTTGATGCCGACCAGCTGGCCGCCCATGTTGATCAGCGCGCCGCCGGAATTGCCGGGATTGATGGCGGCGTCGGTCTGGATGAAGTAGCCCGAATCCGAAACGCCGATATGGCTGCGGGCAAGCGCCGACACGATGCCGCTGGTGGTGGTCTGGCCGACGCCGAACGGATTGCCGATGGCCAGCACCAGGTCGCCGACCTCGAGCGCGTCGGAATCGCCGATGGCGATCACCGGAAACGGCTTGTCGGAGGTGATCTTGAGCACGGCGAGGTCGAGCGTCTCGTCCTTGAGCATGACCTTCGAGGTGAATTCGCGCCCGTCGGCGGTCGCGACCTTGACCTCGTCGGCATCCTTGATCACGTGGAAATTGGTGACGACGACGCCGCTCGGGTCGACCAGCACGCCCGAGCCGAGCGAGGATTGAGCGCGCGGCTGCGCGCGGCCGAAAAATTCCTCGAAGAACGGATCGCCGTCAAAGGGCGACGTGACCTTGGCCGTCTGCGACGCATAGACATTGACCACCGCCGGCGCCGTCTGCTTGACCAGGGGCGCAAACGACAGCTGCACCTCTTCGCGGCCGAACGGCACGCGCTTGTCGGGACCGGAGGTGCCGTTCTCGCCTTCGACGCCATGCAGGAGGTCGGTCAGCACATCGGAGAGCCCTGGATCGGCTGGCTTGGCGGCGTCCTCAGCCAGAGCCTGCCTGACTGTCGGCGCGGCTGCGAACGCCATCATGGCGAAGAGCAGAACAAGAGACAGTCGGTTGGCGCGCATTCGCGAATCCTCCAAGGCAAGTTCGGGGGCATTGTCCCGACGATTGTGCAGAATGAAAGGCTAATGCACTGAAATGCGGCGATTGTCGTGCAAAAGCACTTGGCCGGCAGGCAAAAAAAGCCCGGCGAAGCATGCCCTTGCGACAATGCAAAAAAGGGGCCCGAAGGCCCCTTGAAAGTCATTTGCGAAAACCGAGCCTTATGCGGCAGTGGCTTCCTCGTTGGCGCCTTCGGCTTCGAGGCGGGCGCGGTCGCCGGCGCCCTTGGCGTCGGTGTCGCGGTCGACGAACTCGATGACCGCCATGGCGGCATTGTCGCCGTGGCGGAAGCCCGCCTTCATGATGCGCAGATAGCCGCCGTTGCGGTCGGCGTAGCGCGGCGCAATCGTGTCGAACAAACGCTTGACGACGCCTTCATTGCCGATCTGGGCAATGACCTGGCGGCGCGCATGCAAGTCGCCGCGCTTGCCGAGCGTCACCAGCTTCTCGACGATTGGACGCAAATCCTTCGCCTTCGGCAGGGTGGTGACGATCTGCTCATGTTCGAGCAGCGACACGGCGAGGTTGGCGAACATCGACTTGCGATGGCTAATGCTTCGGGCGAAGCGGCGGCCTTTAAAACCGTGGCGCATGGCTCTTTTCCTTCTTCAGTTGTTCAAGAGGCCACGGCCTCTGATGGTTTTCCGCATGACCGTCGGATCGAGCGGCCCACGCCGCCGATCCTTGGAAATTCATGCTCAATATTGGTCTTCGTAACGCTTGGCGAGGTCTTCGATGTTTTCCGGCGGCCAGTCCGGCACTTCCATGCCGAGGTGCAGGCCCATCGCCGCGAGCACTTCCTTGATCTCGTTCAGCGACTTGCGGCCGAAGTTCGGGGTGCGCAGCATCTCGGCTTCGGTCTTCTGGATGAGATCGCCGATGTAGACGATGTTGTCGTTCTTCAGGCAGTTGGCCGAACGCACCGAAAGCTCGAGTTCGTCGACCTTCTTGAGCAGCGCCGGGTTGAAGGCAAGCTCGGTGACTGCCTCGGTGGCGACTTCCTTCTGCGGCTCGTCGAAATTGACGAACAGGCCAAGCTGGTCCTGCAGGATGCGGGCAGCGAATGCCACCGCGTCCTCGCCCGAGATCGAACCGTCGGTCTCGATGGTCATGGTCAGCTTGTCATAGTCGAGAACCTGGCCCTCGCGGGTGTTCTCGACCTTGTAGGAGACCTTCTTGACCGGCGAATACAGGCTGTCGACCGGGATCAGGCCGATCGGCGCGTCTTCGGCGCGGTTGCGGTCGGCCGGCACGTAACCCTTGCCGGTGTCGACGGTGAATTCCATGCGGATTTCAGCGCCCTCGTCCAGCGTGCAGATGACGTGGTCGGGGTTGAGGATCTCGACGTCGCCAACCGTCTGGATGTCGCCAGCCAGAACCGCACCCGGGCCCTGCTTGCGAACGACCATGCGCTTGGGACCATCGCCTTCCATGCGGATGGCGATTTCCTTGATGTTGAGGACGATGTCGGTCACGTCCTCACGCACGCCGGCAATCGACGAGAATTCATGCAGAACGCCGTCGATCTGCACGGCGGTGACAGCCGCACCGCGCAGCGAAGACAAAAGCACGCGGCGCAGCGCGTTGCCGAGCGTCAGGCCGAAGCCACGCTCGAGCGGCTCGGCGACCAGCGTGGTCAGCGTCTTCTTCTTCGACGAGAACTCGATCTTGTTCGGCTTGATCAGTTCCTGCCAATTTTTCTGGATCATGATGCTTTCCTTCCGTTGACCCGCCACCATCCAATCGTGGCGGGCGACCTGGAGTGCCGTGGAGGAGCGCCTTGAGGCGCTCACGCGGCGTTCGGTAATGTCTTAGACGCGGCGCTTCTTGCGCGGGCGGCAGCCATTGTGCGGGATCGGCGTCACATCACGGATCGAGGTGATGGTGAAGCCGGCAGCCTGCAGGGCGCGAAGCGCCGATTCACGACCGGAGCCGGGTCCGCAGACCTCGACTTCGAGCATGCGCATGCCGTGTTCCTGGGCCTTCTTGGCGACGTCTTCGGCAGCCATCTGGGCGGCGAACGGGGTCGACTTGCGCGAACCCTTGAAGCCCTGGGCACCGGCCGACGACCAGGCAATCGAATTGCCCTGCGCGTCGGTGATGGTGATCATCGTGTTGTTGAAGGTCGAATTGACGTGGGCAACGCCCGACGAGATGTTCTTGCGTTCGCGACGGCGAACACGAGCGGCTTCCTTGGCCATGATAGTCCTTTCAGTTGATCTCTACACCGCCGTAATGCCAGCGGCTCCACCTTTGAAAGCGAGTAGTGAGCAGGGATTAGCGAATAGGGACCCTACTCGCTAATGGCTACTCGCTATTCGCTCACTTACTTTTTCTTGCCGGCGATCGACTTGGCCGGGCCCTTGCGGGTGCGTGCATTGGTGTGCGTGCGCTGACCGCGAACCGGTAGCGAACGGCGGTGACGCAGGCCGCGGTAGCAGCCGAGGTCCATGAGACGCTTGATGTTCATCGACACTTCGCGGCGCAGGTCGCCTTCGACCTGGTAGTCGCGGTCGATGGTCTCGCGGATCTGCAGCACTTCCGCGTCGGTCAACTGGTTGACGCGGCGCTCGGCCGGGATGCCGACCTTGTCGACGATCTCCTGGGCGAACTTCTTGCCAATGCCGTGAATGTACTGAAGCGCAATGACGACGCGCTTGTTGGTCGGAATGTTGACGCCGGCTATACGAGCCATATTCTTCTTTCTCCATGTGGGACCGGCCGGCCTTCAAAACAAGGCATGCGCGGCGCTGTTCAAATTACCCCGCGTCCGGTGGAGGCCGGCCCTTGCGGGAGTTCCCTAGTTTCAATGCGGCTGCCTTGCCCTTGCGGACAAGCAAGCCTCATGCCTGATAGGAAGACGGGCCGCCATAACCCAGCGAACCGTTCCAGTCAAGCGCAATCTTTACTTTACCGTAACGGTCTCCCGCGTTACCGCCGCGAGCAGCGCTTCAATCTCCGCCGTCACGGTGTCGACAGGAGCCATGCCGTCGACACTCCTAAGCGAGCGTTTGGCGTAATAATAGCCGATCAGCGGCGCCGTCTTCTTGTAATATTCCCGCAGGCGCTCTTCGAACACCACCGGATTGTCGTCCTTGCGCACCGGCTGTCCGGCGGCCTTGGCGTCGTCGGCGCGCTTGACGATGCGGCCGACCAGCGCTTTGTCGTCGACGACGAACTCGATCACGGCATCGAGGCCAATGCCGCGCTCGGCGAGCATCGATTCAACCGCATCAGCCTGCACCAGCGTGCGCGGATAGCCGTCGAGAATGAAACCGTTGATGCAATCGGGCTGATCGATGCGCTCGGCCACGATGGCGTTGACGATGGCGTCGGAAACCAGCTCGCCGGCATCCATCACCGCCTTGGCGCGCTTGCCGACTTCGGTGCCGGCCTGCACGGCCGCCCGCAGCATGTCACCCGTCGACAGCTGCGGTATGCCGTATTTTTCTACCAGTCTTTGTGCTTGCGTCCCCTTGCCCGCTCCTGGCGGCCCAAGCAATATCAATCTCATCTGGCCTTCTTCCCCCCGCGCAGCTTCGACTTCTTGATCAGGCCCTCATACTGGTGCGCGATCAGGTGACCCTGGATCTGCGCCACCGTATCGAGGGTTACACTGACCACGATCAGAAGCGATGTGCCACCGAGGTAGAATGGTACGCCAGTCGCCGAAATCAGGAACTCGGGCAGCAGGCACACCAGCACCAGATAGATGGCGCCGACGACGGTGATGCGCGTCAGGACATAGTCGATGTAATCGGCGGTGCGCTCACCCGGACGGTAGCCCGGAATGAAGCCGGAATGCTTCTTGAGCTGGTCCGCGGTGTCCTTCGGATTGAACACGATGGCCGTGTAGAAGAAGGCGAAGAACACGATCATTGCCGCATAGAACAGCATGTAGAGCGGCTGGCCGTGGCCGAGCGAAGCGAGCACGGTGCTTGCCCAGGCCGGCAGGTTTGTCGTCTGCGAGAAGCCGGCGACCGTTGCCGGCAGCAAAAGCAGCGACGACGCGAAGATCGGCGGAATGACGCCCGACGTGTTGAGCTTCAGCGGCAGATGCGAGGTATCGCCCTGGAACATGCGGTTGCCGACCTGGCGCTTCGGATACTGGATCAGCAGGCGGCGCTGCGCGCGCTCGAAGAACACGATCAGCGCGATGACGATGATGGCCAGCACGATGATCGCGAGTATCAGCCCGGTCGATAGAGCGCCGGTGCGGCCGAGCTCCAGCGTGCCGGAGATGGCGCGCGGCAGGCCGGCGACGATGCCGGAGAAAATGATCAGCGAAATGCCGTTGCCGATGCCGCGGGCGGTGATCTGCTCGCCCAGCCACATCAGGAACATGGTGCCGCCAACCAGCGTGACGACGGTCGAGATGCGGAAGAACATGCCGGGATCGTTGACGATGCCGTTGCCGCCTTCCAGGCCCACTGAAATGCCGTAGGCCTGCACCAGCGCCAGGAGTACCGTGCCGTAGCGCGTGTACTGGTTGATGACCTTGCGGCCCTGCTCGCCTTCCTTTTTCAGCGCTTCCAGCGACGGAATGACCGAGGTCATCAGCTGCATGATGATGGAGGCTGAGATATAAGGCATGATGCCGAGCGCGAAGATCGCCATGCGCTGCACGGCGCCGCCGGCGAACATGTTGAACATGCCGAGCACGCCCTTGGCCTGCGAAGAGAAGGCCTGCGCGAATGCATCCGGATTGATGCCGGGCAGCGGGATATAGGTGCCGAGGCGATAGACGAGCAGCGCGCCGACGGTGAACCAGATTCGCTTCTTCAGGTCCTCCGCCTTGGCGAAAGCCGCAAAATTCAGATTCGAGGCTAGTTGTTCAGCAGCCGAAGCCATGCCTGATTCTCCGCTAGAGCACGATGCCGAAAAGTGTGAAGCGGTTTTCGGACAACGTCATGCGCTACTTCTTTGATTTGTATGTCACGCTCGATGCCCGCAGCTCAGGCGGCGCGGCACCGAAGCTCACGAGATAAGCTCCGGGCTCCAAACATGCAAGCGGCCGCGTTGACGCGGCCGCCTAATTGATCGGATCAAAGCGCAATCGTGAACAAAAACGGATACCGTTCCTGCCGACCGCGCTTCAAATTGCCGTTACTCCGCTGCCGCTTCCGGCAGCTTGACCGAACCGCCGGCCTTTTCGATCTTCTCGATCGCGGCCTTGGAGGCGCCGGCGACGTCGAAGGCAAGCTTTGCCTTGAGCTCGCCGTCCGAGAGGATGCGCACGCCGTCCTTGACGCGGCGGATGACGCCGGCGGCAACGAGTGCCTCGGCCGTCACGGTCGCCTTGGCGTCGAGCTTCTTGGCATCGAGCGCCGTCTGGATACGAGCCAGCGACACGACGACAAAGCTCTTGGCGAAGATGTTATTGAAGCCACGCTTCGGCAGGCGCCGATAGAGCGGCATCTGGCCGCCCTCGAAGCCGTTGATGGCGACGCCGGAGCGCGCCTTCTGGCCCTTGACGCCGCGACCGCCGGTCTTGCCCGAGCCGGAGCCGATGCCACGGCCGAGACGCTTCTTGGAGTGCGTCGCGCCGTCCTTGTCACGCAGATCGTTGAGTTTCATCTGGGTTCTCCTGCGCTTTTGCTCAGCCCTCGTCCACGACGCGGACGAGATGCTGGACGGCAGCGATCATGCCGCGCACCGAGGGAGTGTCCTCCAGCGTGCGCTGCTTGTGCATCTTGTTGAGGCCGAGGCCGACCAGCGTTGCGCGCTGTTCCTTCGGGCGGCGGATCGGCGAACCGATCTGCTCAACGGTGATGGTCTTGGTTGCTTTCTTGGCCATGGTCAAAATCCCTGGTCAGATCGACTATTCTTCAGCCGCAACGGCGGTGCCGCGGCGGGCCTGAAGGGTCGAATACTTGATGCCGCGCGCAGCAGCCACATCCTTGGGATGCATCTGGCTCTTCAGCGCGTCGAATGTGGCGCGAACCATGTTGTAGGGGTTCGACGAACCCATCGACTTGGCGACCACGTCATGCATGCCGAGCGTCTCGAAGACAGCGCGCATCGGGCCGCCGGCGATGATGCCGGTACCCTGCTTGGCAGCGCGCAGCAGCACGCGTCCGGCGCCCCAGCGTCCTTCGACGTCGTGGTGCAGCGTGCGGCCCGAGCGCAGCGGCACGAAAATCATGTCGCGCTTGGCCGACTCGGTTGCCTTGCGGATCGCTTCCGGCACTTCGCGCGCCTTGCCGTGACCGAAGCCGACGCGGCCCTTCTGGTCGCCGACGACGACGAGTGCTGCAAAACCGAAGCGACGGCCGCCCTTGACGACCTTGGCGACACGGTTGATGTGGACGAGCTTGTCCACCATGCCGTCATCGCGTTCTTCACGATCGCGGCCGCGGCCGCCATCCCTACGTTCCTGTGCCATATCCTGTTCCTTGTTTTTTTCCGGAAGCACGGTTGCTGATAAAATCCGGTGCGCCTCTTTGGGTCACCGGGGGCGAGTTATTTTTCCTTGCATGATCTTGTCCGAAAAGTCTGCAACTTTTTGCTGCGCTGACCTTCGGTTCGGGAACAGGCAATTAGAAGCTCAGACCGCCTTCACGGGCAGCCTCGGCCAGCGCCTTGACGCGGCCGTGATAGATGTAGGCGCCGCGGTCGAAGACGACTTCCTTGACGCCGGCCTTCGAAGCACGCTCGGCGATCAGCTTGCCAACAGCGGCTGCTGCCTCGGTGTCGGCGCCGGTCTTGAGCGAACCCTTGAGGTCCTTCTCGAGTGTCGATGCAGCCGCGATGGTATGGCCCTTGGCGTCGTCGATGACCTGCACGTAGATGTTCTTCGACGTGCGGTGAACCGAGAGACGCGGACGTTCGCCGGCGACCTTCTTGATCTGGCGGCGGACGCGCTGCGCGCGGCGCTGGATGGATTCCTTGGTAGCCATGATAGTCTTCCTTGCCTTCAAAAAACGGGGGCCGCCATGTGCGGTAGGCGAAAGCGCCTCCCGCGACCGCTCCCCGCGGCGTTGCACTTCTTTGGCTTGGCCTTTTCCGAAAAGTCTGCAACTTTTCGGGGCCAGGCTTACTACTTCTTCTTGCCTTCCTTGCGGACGATCTTCTCGCCGGCATAGCGGACACCCTTGCCCTTGTAGGGCTCGGGACCGCGATACTCGCGGATCTCGGCTGCAACCTGGCCGACCTGCTGCTTGTCGATGCCGGTCACGGTGATTTCCGTCGGCTTCGGCACGGTGATCGTGATGCCGGCCGGCGTCTCGTAAACGACGTCGTGGCTGAAGCCAAGCGCCAGCTGCAGGTTCTTGCCCTGGAGTGCCGCGCGATAGCCGACGCCGGTGATCTCGAGCTTCTTCTCGAAACCGTCCTTGACGCCCTGCAGGATGTTGACGATCTGCGTGCGCGACATGCCCCACTTGGAGCGGGCGGTCTTGGTCTGGTCGCGCGGCTGGACAGCGATTTCGCTGCCTTCCATCTTGACCAGCACTTCGTCGTTCACCACGAACTTCAGCTCGCCCTTGGGGCCCTTCGCCGTCACGGTCTGGCCGTTGACGGTCGCGGTCACGCCCTGCGGCAGCGAAACGGGTTTCTTTCCAATACGAGACATTTGGTTGTCCTCGTCACTTCTCTTGTTTCAGGTCTGCCGAATTAGAAAATCTGGCAGAGGATTTCGCCGCCGACATTCTGTTCGCGTGCTTCGTGATCGGCCATCACGCCCTTCGGCGTCGAAAGGATGGCGATGCCGAGGCCGTTGGCGACGTGCGGGATCGACTTGGCCGAGACGTAAACGCGGCGGCCAGGCTTCGAGACGCGGGCGATTTCGCGCACGACCGGAGCACCGTCGAAATACTTCAGCTCGATTTCGATTTCGGACTTGCCGTTGTCGAAGTCGGTCTGGCTGTAGTCGCGGATATAGCCTTCAGCCTTCAGCACGTCGAGGACGCGGGTACGCAGGCGCGAGGCCGGCGTCGAAACGCTCGACTTCTTACGGCCATACGCGTTGCGGATGCGGGTCAGCATATCGCCGAGAGGATCGCTCAATGACATGTTATGTCCTCCTTACCAGCTCGACTTGACCAGGCCCGGGATCTGGCCGTTATTGCCGAGATCACGAAGCGCGATGCGCGATACTTTGAGCTTGCGATAATAGGCGCGCGGACGGCCGGTAACTTCGCAGCGGTTGCGGATGCGGATCTTGGCCGAGTTGCGCGGCAGGGCAGCAAGCTTCAGCTGAGCGCGGAAACGCTCTTCCATCGGCTTGGACTGGTCCATGATGATCGCCTTGAGCGCTGCGCGCTTGGGACCGTACTGGTCGGCAAGCTTGCGGCGCCTGTTGTTCTTCTCGACTGAGCTGGTCTTTGCCATTTCAGATTTTTCCTTTTCTCGCTGCCGTTACTGGCGGAAGGGGAAGTTGAAGGCCTTGAGCAATGCCCTGGCTTCGTCGTCCGTCTTCGCAGTCGTACAAACGATGACGTCCATGCCCCAGATCTGATCAACCTTGTCGTAGTTGATCTCCGGGAACACGATGTGTTCCTTGATGCCCATGGCGTAGTTGCCACGGCCATCGAAGCTCTTCGGATTCAGTCCGCGAAAGTCGCGGACGCGCGGCAGTGCGATGTTCACGAGACGGTCGAGGAACTCGTACATGCGTTCCTTGCGCAGCGTGACCTTGGCGCCGATCGGCATCTTCTCGCGGACCTTGAAGCCGGCGATCGAATTACGGGCGCGGGTGACGACGGCCTTCTGGCCGGCGATCATCGCCAGGTCTTCGGCCGCGATCGAAGGCTTCTTCGAATCCGCGGTCGCTTCGCCGACGCCCATGTTCAGCACGATCTTGTCGATGCGCGGAACCTGCATCTCGTTCTCGTAGCCGAACTGCTCCTGCAGCGCCTTGCGGATGGTCTCGTTGTAGACCTGCTTGAGGCGCGGCGTGTTCTGCGCCTTGGACTGTTTGCTTTCAGCCTTGGGCTTCGTGGTTTGAGCCTTAGCCATTGATGACTTCTCCCGAGCGCTTGGCGACGCGCACCTTCTTGCCGTCCTTCTGGAAGATGAAGCCGACGCGGGTCGGCTTGCCATCCTTGGGGTCGGCCAGCGCGATGTTCGACAGCTGGATCGGCGCTTCCTTGGTGATGATCCCGCCCTCTTGGGACTGGGACTGCTTCTGGTGACGACGGATCATGTTGACGCCGCGCACCAGCGCGGTGTCTTCCTTCGGCTGAACCGAAAGGACTTCGCCCGAACGGCCCTTGTCCTTGCCGGCCAGCACGACGACCTTGTCGCCTTTTCTAATCTTTTGCATTGGTCCGGCTCCTTACAGCACTTCAGGCGCGAGCGAGATGATCTTCATGTGGTTCTTGGCGCGGAGTTCGCGCGGAACCGGTCCGAAGATACGCGTGCCGATCGGCTCTTTCTTGTTGTCGACGAGAACGGCCGCGTTCTTGTCGAAACGGATCACGCTGCCGTCCGGGCGGCGGATGTCCTTGGCCGTGCGAACCACGACCGCCTTCATCACATCGCCCTTCTTAACGCGGCCGCGCGGAATGGCTTCCTTGATCGACACCACGATGATGTCGCCTACGGAAGCGTATTTCCGCTTCGAGCCGCCCAGCACCTTGATGCACATGACACGACGGGCGCCTGAATTATCCGCGACGTCGAGGTTTGTTTGCATCTGAATCATGACTGGCCGCCTTCTTCTCTTCTAACGGGACGGGCTCAAAGCCCCTCCCCGGTCTGTCCAAAATTCGGTTTGTTACGCCTGGTCCGAAGACACGACGATCCAGCGCTTGTCCTTGGAAATCGGCTTCGATTCCTGGATGAACACCTGATCGCCGACCTTGTGGGCGTTGTTCTCGTCGTGCGCCTTGTACTTCTTGGTCATGCGCACGGTCTTCTTCATCACGGGATGCGTGAAGCGCCGTTCGACCTTGACGACTACCGTCTTCTCGTTCTTGTCGCTGACGACAGTGCCCTGCAGAATGCGCTTTGGCATGATTTTCGTCCTTAAGCCTTCTTGGCCGCGGACTTTTCCGCAGCGATGGTCTTGATACGCGCAATGTCCTTGCGAACCTGCCGCACGCGCGCGGTCTTCTCGAGCTGGCCGGTGGCCTTCTGGAAGCGCAGGTTGAACTGCTCCTTCTTCAGGCTGGCCAGATCGTCGGTCAGCTGGTCCTGGGTCTTCGTCCGGATGTCTTCGGCTTTCATGATCAGCCCGTCCTTATTCTGCGATGCGCTGTACGAAGCGCGTCCTGACCGAGAGCTTGGCCGCGCCGAGACGCAGCGCCTCACGGGCGGTTTCTTCGTTGACGCCGTCGATCTCGAACATGATGCGGCCCGGCTTGACGCGCGCCGCCCAGTAATCGACAGCGCCCTTGCCCTTGCCCATGCGCACTTCGGTCGGCTTCGACGTCACCGGCACATCAGGGAAAATACGGATCCACACGCGGCCGGCACGCTTCATCTCACGAGTGATCGCGCGGCGGGCCGCCTCGATCTCACGCGCGGTGACGCGGTTCGGCTCGAGCGCCTTCAGCCCGAAACCACCGAAATCCAGGTTGGTGCCGCCCTTTGCGGTACCATGGATACGGCCCTTGAACTGCTTGCGGAACTTTGTGCGCTTTGGCTGCAGCATCGTTCTAACTCCAAATTCCTAAATAATCAGGCGTTTTCGCGACGACGACCGCGTTCGCGATCACCACCACCGCCATGCGCAGCATCACCCTCGGTCGCGCGACGCTCCGAAGCCATCGGATCGTGCTCGAGGATTTCGCCTTTGAACACCCACACCTTGACGCCGCAGATGCCGTAAGCCGTGTGCGCCTCGGCCGTGCCATAGTCGACATCGGCGCGCAGCGTATGCAGCGGCACGCGGCCCTCGCGGTACCATTCCATGCGCGCAATCTCGGCGCCGCCGAGACGGCCGGCGCAGTTGATGCGGATGCCTTCGGCGCCCAGGCGCATGGCCGACTGAACGGCGCGCTTCATGGCGCGGCGGAACGCGATACGACGCTCGAGCTGCTGGGCGATCGACTGGGCGACCAGGGTCGCGTCGATTTCCGGCTTGCGCACTTCAACGATGTTCAAGTGCGTCTCGGACTTCGTCATCTCCATCAGCTTCTTGCGAAGCTTCTCGATGTCGGCGCCCTTCTTGCCGATGATCAGGCCCGGGCGCGCCGCATGGATGGTGACGCGGCACTTCTTGTGCGGGCGCTCGATCACGACCTTCGAAATCGCAGCCTGCTTGAGTTCCTTTTCAAGATATTTGCGGATCTTGATGTCCTCATGCAGCAGCTTGCCGTACTCGCCGGTGTTCGCGAACCAGCGCGAATCCCAGGTGCGGTTGATGCCGAGGCGCAGACCGATCGGATTGACTTTCTGGCCCATTATGCGGCCTCCCCTTTTTCTTCGACTTCACGAACGACGATCGTGAGGTGCGAGAACGGCTTTTCGATACGGCTGGCGCGACCGCGGCCACGAGCATGGAACCGCTTCATGACGATCGACTTGCCGACATAGGCTTCCGCCACGATCAGCGCATCGACGTCGAGGTCGTGGTTGTTTTCCGCGTTGGCGATCGCCGATTCCAGCGTCTTCTTGACCGTGCCGGAAATCCGCTTGGCCGAGAATTCGAGATCGGAAAGCGCTGTCGCGACCTTCTTGCCGCGGATCAGCGCGGCAACCAGGTTCAGCTTCTGCGGGCTGATACGGATCGTGCGCAGAACGGCGCGCGCTTCGTTGTCAGCAAGCCTGCGCGGAGCTTTGGCCTTGCCCATGATTATTTCCTCTTCGCCTTCTTATCCGCGCCGTGACCGTAATAGGTCCGGGTCGGAGCGAATTCACCGAACTTGTGACCGACCATGTCCTCGTTCACCGAGACGGGAACATGCTTCTGGCCGTTGTAGACACCGAAGGTGAAGCCGACGAACTGCGGCAGGATGGTGGAGCGACGGCTCCACATCTTGATCACCTCATTGCGACCACCTTCACGAACCTTGTCCACCTTCTTGAGAAGGTAGCCGTCGATGAAGGGGCCTTTCCAAATAGAACGAGTCACTTGGCGTTACCTCTTCTTAGCTCTTGCGCTGATGGCGCGAGCGCAGGATGAACTTGTCGGTCGCCTTGTTGGACCGCGTCTTCTTGCCCTTGGTCGGCTTGCCCCACGGGCTGACCGGATGACGGCCACCGGAGGTGCGGCCTTCACCACCGCCATGCGGATGGTCGACCGGGTTCATGGTCACGCCGCGATTGTGCGGGCGCTTGCCGCGCCAGACCGTGCGGCCGGCCTTGCCGTCGTTGATGTTGCCGTGGTCGGGGTTCGACACGGCGCCGACGGTGGCCATGCAGGAGCCGTGAACGACCCGCTGCTCGCCCGAGTTGAGGCGCAGGATCGCCATGCCCTGATCGCGACCGACCAGTTGGCCGTAGCCACCTGCCGAGCGGGCAACCTGGGCGCCCTTGCCCGGCTTCAGCTCGATGTTATGGACGATCGTGCCGACCGGCATCGAGGCCAGCGGCATCGCATTGCCCGGCTTCACGTCGACCGATTCACCGGCCACGATCTTGTCGCCGGCGGCAAGGCGCTGCGGAGCGATGATGTAGGACAGCTCGCCATCGTCATACTTGATCAGCGCGATGAAGGCGGTGCGGTTCGGATCGTATTCAATGCGCTCGACCGTGCCGACGACGTCGAACTTGCGGCGCTTGAAGTCGATGATGCGGTACGAACGCTTGTGACCGCCGCCGATGAAGCGGGCCGTGATGCGGCCGTGATTGTTGCGGCCGCCCGACTTCGTCAGGCCTTCGGTCAGGCCCTTGACGGGCTTGCCCTTGTAGAGGCCCGAGCGGTCGACGATGACCAACTGGCGGGTGCTCGGCGTTACCGGGTTGAATTTTTTAAGTGCCATTGTCCTGTCCTCGCGGCCTAGCTCAGAGACCCGTCGCGACGTCGATCGACTGGCCGTCGGCCAGCGTCACGATCGCCTTCTTGACGTCGCTCTGGCGGCCGATCGTGCCGCGGAAGCGCTTGATCTTGCCCTTGCGGACAAGCGTGTTCACGGCCGTAACCTTGACGCCAAACAGCGCTTCGACAGCGGCCTTGATTTCCGGCTTCGACGCCTTCTTGGCGACGTTGAAAACAACCTGGTTGTTCTCGGAAGCCATGGTCGACTTTTCGGTGATCGCCGGCGAGACGATCACGTCGTAATGACGGAGGTCGGTCATTTAAAGCGCTCCTCGAGAGCCTCGACGGCGGCCTTCGAAAGGACCAGCGTGCCGCGGCGCAGAATGTCGTAAACGTTGATGCCCTGGATGGGCAGCACGTCGATGTTCGGGATGTTGGTCGCCGCCAGCTTGAAGTTCTGGTCAAGCTCGGCACCGCCGATCACCAAGGCGTTGGTCAGGCCCAGCGTCGCGAAATTCGCGATCAGCGCCTTCGTCTTGGCCTCGGTCAGCTTCAGCTCGTCGATGATGATGATCGACGCGCTCTTGGCCTTGGCCGAGAGAGCATGCCGCAAGCCCAGAGCGCGCACCTTCTTCGGCAGATCGTGCTCGTGGCTGCGAACGACCGGGCCGTGGGCCTTGCCGCCGCCGCGGAACTGCGGAGCGCGTGCCGAATGGTGACGGGCGCGGCCCGTACCCTTCTGCTTGTACATCTTGGCGCCGGTGCGCGCGATTTCGGCGCGGCCCTTGGCCTTGTGCGTGCCCTGCTGGCGCTTGGCCAGCTGCCAGCGCACGACGCGCTGCAGGATGTCCTCGCGCGGATCAAGGCCGAAAATCTCCTCGGAGAGTTTCACCTTGCCGGCGTCCTTGCCGCCAAGCGTTGTGATCTTGAGATCCATTATTCTGCTCCCTCTGCGGCCGGAGCCTCGTTCTTGGCGCCACTCTCGGCAGCAACGGCGCGGATCGCGGCAGGCTTCGGCGCATTGGCCGGCAGTGCCACCTTGGCCGCATCGCGGACCAGGATCCAGGCGCCCTTCGATCCGGGAACCGCACCGCGGATCAGGATCAGGCCGCGATCGGCGTCGGTCGAAACGATCTCGACATTCTGTGTGGTGACGCGGGTGTCGCCCATGTGGCCAGCCATATGCTTGCCCTTGAACACTTTGCCCGGATCCTGACGCTGGCCGGTCGAACCGTGCGTACGGTGCGAAACCGAGTTACCGTGCGTCGCGCGGCCACCACCCATGTGGTGGCGCTTGATGACGCCCTGGAAACCCTTGCCGATCGTCGTGCCCGTCACATCGACCTTCTGGCCGGCGACGAAGTGCTCGACGGTGATCTCGGCGCCGACATCGATCATGTTGTCGGCGGAGACGCGAAACTCGGCGACCTTCGCCTTCGGCTCGACGGAAGCGGTCGCGAAATGGCCGCGCATCGCCTTCGACGTGTTCTTCACCTTGGCAAGGCCAACGCCGAGCTGGACGGCCGTATAGCCGTTCTTCTCCTGCGTGCGCTGAGCCACGACCTGGCAGTTCTCCATCTGGAGAACGGTGACGGGAACATGTTCCCCGGCATCATTATAGATGCGGGTCATTCCCACCTTCTTTGCAATCACACCTGAACGCATCGGTTCAATTCCTTTAGAGTTCCGGGCCAGGGGCACCGCCCCTTACCGCGCTCTCATTCCCTTAGAGCTTGATCTCGACGTCGACACCGGCGGCCAGATCGAGCTTCATCAAAGCATCGACCGTCTGCGGGGTCGGATCGACGATGTCGAGCAGACGCTTGTGCGTGCGCATCTCGAACTGCTCGCGGCTCTTCTTGTCGACGTGAGGCGACCGGTTGACCGTGAACTTTTCGATCCGCGTCGGCAGCGGAATGGGGCCGCGGACGTTTGCTCCGGTGCGCTTGGCCGTCGACACGATTTCTTTCGTCGAGGCGTCGAGCACGCGGTGATCAAACGCCTTCAGGCGGATGCGGATATTCTGTCCGTTCATGCGTCACTTCCTTGTTCTGGCGCGGCGCGGGCAAATCCTGCGCCCGCGACAGATCGGTTTAAGTCCAAATTACTCTTTGATGGTGACGACGATGCCGGCACCGACGGTACGGCCGCCTTCACGGATGGCGAAGCGCAGCTTCTCTTCCATGGCGATCGGCACGATCAGCTCGACATCGACCGTGATGTTGTCGCCGGGCATAACCATTTCCG
>NZ_JAMYVF010000035.1:0-23824 GCF_040323735.1 Mesorhizobium sp. M0029 | reverse complement strand
ACCAGGCGCATGGGGAGCGCTTCGAGCGCGTTCCAGTGATGTGGACCTGATACTCGAACTCCCATACGGGCCCGCAGCCATGAGAAGGCCGCAATGAGAGGCCGGACACATGGCAGCACCCGAACACGCGCAGCAGCCTGCACCAAAGATTGTTCTTGCATCCGTCGGGGCGTCCACACATGACCGTGCGGCCCGGCAGCGCTCGCCGCGCCGACAGCCCTCGTCCGAAGCCTTCAAGACCGCGACCGAAGATCCCGCTCAATGCTCTTCCTATCGTCCACCTCCATCGGGGTGGATGTTGAAACAAGCACGAAACGCAGCCGTCACAGCACAATCGATCATCGATCACAGGACGTGCTCTAGCGGCAAAGCTCGGGCAGGCTGTAAACGCCATCGGCCCCCTGCGTCGCGTCCACCCTCTTGGCTCCGTTCGCCCACCGGGGCAGGGCTATCGCATTTGAGTCATGAGTTGGAAGAGATAAGCATCGTTCCAGCCTGCGCGCATCATTTTGCCGCGCATGGTGTCCTTTTTGCTGTCGGCTCGGAAACTATTGAGGCAGAAACGCCGCAGCAGAGCGAGGTTTTCGGGGCCGTGATCCTTTCTGGTCCGGCAGTCGTCCTCGCGGAAGACACGTCGAGTTGCCGGTGCAGGCCATTCTCGACATCCCAGCATCCCAGTGACGGCGATGACGGCGAGCGGGTCGTTGGCGGACATCGGTCGCGAGAGCACATAGAGAAAGCACTCTTCCTGCCGTTTGCCATCGATCACACGCGTGCGCTTGACGTCGCCGATGGCCGCCCGGCCGGCAAAGCCGTGCTTGCGGCCAAGCCCCGGCGCGCGCACGACACGCGCCGCCCGCCGCTCCAGGCGTCCGTGGCTCACCTCCTCGGTAACGGCCAGCGCCGCCTGGGGCGTTGGCGTCCGGTAAAGGCGCTCGGCATCGGCTGAAGCAGCCTCTGATTGCCCTTCAAGGCCAAACAGCGCCGAGAAGGTGTCGTGCGAGGGGATGCCATGCCCCAAAGTGAGCACCTAGCGCAGCATTGCTTCCTTTTCCTGCCCAAAGCGCCACATGTCGGAACAATTCTTGGCGCCGCACAGCATCGCGGCGAACGCAATGAACAGTATCTCGCAAAAATCGTGTCGAGCGTTCTGGTCGCGCGGATCGAGATGACCGAACACAGCATGGATCGTTTCCATCGAGAGCTCCACAATAACGGAGCCCTCCCAAGAATCCACAACCCGTCATTTGGCAAGCCATGTCCCATCTACTCAAATGCGATTCCCCTGCCCACCGGGGGGGCCCGCGAGGGAGGATAGGCGCCGCTACCTATCTCGCCTCCAGCACGGCACTGAGGAATTGACGCGTCCGCTCGTTCTGCGGGTTGCCTAAGAGCTGGTCGGGCGGGCCCTGCTCGGCGATCTTGCCGGCGTAGAAGAAACAGACGCGGTCGGAAAACTCCTTGGCGAAGCCCATCTGGTGCGTGACCATCAGCATGGTGAGGTCATGCTCGGCGCCGAGCTTGCGGATGACATTGAGCACCTCCCCGATCAGCTCTGGGTCGAGCGCCGAAGTCACCTCGTCGAACAGCATCACCTTGGGCCGCATTGCAAGCGCACGAGCGATCGCCACGCGCTGCTTCTGTCCGCCGGAAAGTTGGATCGGGAAGTGATTCCTCTTGTCGCTGAGCCCCACCATGTCGAGCAGTTCGGCGGCGCGCTCCTCCGCCTGCTTCTTCGGCAGCCCGAGCACGGAAACCGGCGCCTCCATGCAGTTTTGCAGCGCCGTCATGTGAGGAAAGAGATTGAAGTGCTGAAAGACCATGCCGATCTTGCTGCGGACGCGCCTGAGATGCCGATCATTCGCAGGAACCATGTGGCCGTTCTTCTGCATATGCGTGAGCGGCTCTCCATCGACCCAGATCACTCCTCCTTGGATTTTTTCCAGCGTCATGAGCATGCGCAGGACTGTGGTCTTGCCAGAGCCCGAAGGCCCGATTATGCAAACCTTCTCGTTACGGGCGATTTCGAGATTGAGCTCGTCGAGCACGGTTAGCGCGCCATAGCGCTTTGTGACGTTTTCGAAGCGGACCATAGGTTCGTTCATGACTTTCTCGTTGCACGCGGTCTCGGGATTGTCCAGCACGGTCAGCGCCCCGTAACTCTTTGCGGCATTTTCGAAGCGGATTCTGGGTTCGTTCATGACATACCTCCTATTGCAGCCGATAGCGGTGGTTGAGCCAGATGCTTACCGACTGCACGATCGCAGAAGCGGCCAGACTGAACACGAGAAAGAAGAAGCCGACCATGACGATGGCCTCGGTGTAGCGGTAGTTATTGGCGCCAAAAATCTTCGCCTGCTGCAACATCTCCAGGATCGCGATGGCGGCCAGGATCGGCGTTTCCTTGAACATGCCGACAAAGTAGTTGCCCAAGGCAGGCACGATGGGAGGGATCGCCTGCGGCAGAATGATGGTGCGCCAAGTTCGTATTCGCGACAGATTGAGCGCCGTGCAGGCCTCCCACTGGCCTTCTTCAACCGCCAGGATGCCGGCGCGATATACCTCTGAGCAATATGCGGCGTAGTGGATGCCGAGCATGCCGATGCCCGCTGTCCAGGCGGGAATGAGTATGCCGAATTGCGGTCCGACGAAATACACGAAGAACACCTGCAGCAGCAGAGGCGTGGAGCGGATAAACTCCACGATCTCCGTCATGGCTGCGGACACGTAGCGGTTCGGCGACTGACGGATCAGCGCGACGACAAGACCTAGCACCAGTGCGATCGCGAAGCTTAGGACCGTGGCCTGAACTGTGACTATTGCGCCGCGATAGAGATACGGCAACGCTTCCCAGACGTAGGACCAGTCCCACATGTTCATGCCAGCGCCTCCCGCACGAAGCCACTTGAGAGGCGGCGCTCCAGCCAACGCACGAGGGGTGTGATCAGGGCACGCGCGATCAGGTAGTAGCCAAACAGCGCCACCGCGAAGAACAGCAGGTAATTGCCGGTGGCATCGGCTGCCAGCTTGGAGGCGGTGGTGAACTCGGTGATGGTGATGAAGAATACGAGCGAGGTCGACTTAAGCAACTCGATCAGCAGGTTGCCCGAGGGCGGCAGCATGCTTCGGATCGCCTGTGGCACTACGATGCGGCGCATCATGCTCAGGCGCGGGAAGTTGAGCGCGGTACTCGCTTCATACTGGCCGCGGTCGACAGCCTGGATTGCGGCGCGCACCACCTCGGCGAGGTAGGCAGAGTAGTTCATGCCAATGCCGAAGATGGCGACTGCCCACGGCGAAAGGGCGACGCCAAAGAACGGCAGCACAAAGAACAACAAGTAGACCTGCACCAGCAGTGAAGTTCCACGAAAGAATTCGATATAGGCAACGGCTAACCATCGCAGCGGCCAAAGGGAGGAGACCCGAATTAAACCCGCGATGAGGCCGAGCACTACTGCGACCAGAGAAGCCCCGATGGTTATGATAACGGTGATCAGGAGGCCGTGGGCGAGCGCCAAAACGCTGAAGTTGAGAGAGAATTCGTTCATGTTTCTATCCAATTTGACGCTCCCGGCCGTAGACCGGGGAGACGCATCAGGATCCGGGAGGAACGGTGATACTAAGCCTTACGATTTGCAGAGATCGGCGGTCTTGCTACCGTCCGGCAAAAGCGACTTATCGTATCCATACTTGCTAACTAATGACATCATCTCATCAGAGCCGATATAATCGTTCATCACCTCGTTGATTGCATCGACTGTGTCCTGCTCGCCTTGTGGAAACGCGAAGGCAGGATAGCCAGGTTTGTAATTTGGTTTGAACGGGTTAGCGAGCTCGAGTGAATCATCGTTGCGGATCGCACCCTTAATGCCCAGATATTCACCACCCCCGGCATCGGCGCGACCAGACTTGACTGCCTGGACTATCTCGACATAGCCGGCAACCTGCATGATCTTGTCGTCTGGGATGCCGGTCTGTTGCGCCCGTTTCACGTCGGCATATCCGGCACCAGTAACGAATGTCAGCCCCTTGTCACGAATGTCTGGCAAGGAATGCACCCCTTTCGGGTTGCCTTTGGGTACCACAAGGCCGCCGTATACCGTCCCGAACGGATCCGTGAATAGCACGTTGCGGCAGCGCTGAGGCAACACGAACATCGCACTAGTGATCACATCGATGCGGCCTCCCTGCATGGCGGGGATAAGTGATCCCCACTCCATGTCCACAGGTTCGAACTTTGTCGCTCCCAGTTTCTTCAAGAGCTCCATCACCAAGACGTTGCCGATGCCAAGCATCTCGTTATTATCTCCCTTGAACGACCAGGCTGTGTCAGTGGAGAAGCCGATGCGGACCGGTCCGCCATTCTTAATCCTGTCCAGCACCCCCCCCGCCAAGGCAGAGCCAGCTAGCGAGGTCATTACTACCGTCGTGATGCTCAGTGCGGCCATTCCCCTTAGAACTTTGCGTCTCAGGGGATCGGTTCGGCTTGTAAGGCGTTGGCACTTGTCCATAAACTCCTCCTTCTTGTTTTGCGCTGTCACCAACACAGGTGAGGCGGACCTCACGCCCATTTGTTGACGGAAGTCTGATGTGTGGTTCCCCTTCAAATTCGCGCCCCGATACTCCGGGGACCGTTGGTCAAGCTCCAATTTGGTCGTCAGTGCCTGACAATAGCAGATCGAGGGCCGCGTTTCGTGCGAATTTGTTCTTGTCCGCGCAGGAAACCAGCGACATTGGCGCCGTCCGCGCCTCTACTCGAAAAACTTCCTATATGGTGACCAACGGGATCGGGCGGACACGCTGAAGCCAAGGGCGACCCTGTCCCATATAGCGGGAATGGCTGCAGCCTCAGTAGGCGTGCAGTTCGAGAAAATCACCAACAGCTTCGCCGACACCTCGACGCGTCGGTTGGAGACGAACGTAAGGGCTGAGCTTGGCTAATGTCGCCCACGCGTATTGGTAGGTATGACGAGTTTGAGAACAAGCTATGTTTGCACTCGGAGAACAACTTGTGAGATGGAACTCTTAGGACGTCTTCCTTTAGAACTGGTGCCTTGCCAATTCCAAGCTTAGCGGAAGGAGGTGCCCGCTCGGAGGGGCAATGGGATCCGTAGTGGCGAAGGCACAATGGATTTGACCTAAGCTCAAGGGTAGCACGGCGGAGGAGGAGGTTTGCGGCGACAACAGTGAGTCTCGTAGGCGAGTTGCGGTCAAAATCCGCTGTCAACTTATTTGAAGTCAGTATTGCTGGCGAATCGCTGCCAGAAGCTCAATGGTCACCTCTCATGGAAATGTTCCAAGCTGAGCAGCATTAAAAGGTACACACGATGGTCGACAGGGTTTTTGATCGCAGCGGCGCACTGTATGTCAAGAAAATTCCGCGAAAAGGTCGCGGTTTATTTGCAAATACTCCGTTCAAGGCTGGAGATCTAATCGAAAGATGCCCGACCTGGGTATTTGATAATCGGGAGGCTGGTCTTATAGATCTTACTGGGTTACTAGAATATTATTTCGTTAGAGATGGAAAAGATCATAAAGTTGACCCAATAGAGCGCCACGTTGTTTTCGGTCTTGCCTCGTTAGTGAATCATTCTTTTTTCCCGAATGCAAAAACGGTTTGGACTGATGAAATATCAGGCGCATGGGCCAGCCTTGTGGCGATTAAGGAAATAAAGGTGGATGAGGAAATAACACAAAAATATCAAAACTTATCTGATTACCCCAAGAATATCAATTTCGTCGAATAATCCGGGATAGGATGCAATGCCAATATGATTGCCCTTGATGAGGCACGTTTATTCGCATCCTAAATGGAGTCAGGAAAACAATTGAAGCTGCGTTAGTTCTATGGTGATAGCAACAGAATCAGGTAGACGAAACCAGTGTCGTGTTGCCTCACGTTAATTTGTTACCATTTTGACTGCACCCCTTTCAGAGCCTGCGAGACGGCTTTGCCGAAGTTGTCATGCTTGCCGATGAGCCTGCCTCCGCTTCGGTGTTGTTGGCGGCGCCACCAGTGGTGATCGAGCTTGAGATCACCGGCAAGGTGCCGCTGCGGATTCCGCTGACCACGCCGCCGGCGATGGTGAAGGCGCTGGGCTTTTCATGAACCCGGTTCCGAGTCAGATGCGGATCTGGTTGGCGGTCTGGCCGGACCGACATGCGTCGCGGGATGCAAGGCCTCGTTCGGCAGGTTTAGGAGACGTTGGCCCGGGATCCGCGCAGTCCGGCTCCCTTGAGGACCCGGCTGAGGGTGGCGGGCGAGACGCCGACCTCCATGGCGATGTGCTTGCCGGTCAACCGCTGGCGGCACAAGGCCACGATGCGCTCGGCCACGGTATCTCCTCTCACCTCGGTCCGGTCGACCGCACACCGCCGGTTGCGGAGATTTTGTTCGCATCGCTTGCGGCGGTCCTTAGCGGCGCAACGCATTGCACGGAAAGGGAGCTGTTTGCCAGGAATCGGCTCGATCTGTTGCGGCAGTTCATCCTGCTCGAGCGTGGCACCTTCAGCCGGGTCCTGGCGGCCCTCGATCCTGTCGCCCTCAACCATTCCTTCATGCGCTTCATGGCCGCTTTTCGGCGCGCAGGCGCGCATCGATGCGCCGAAATGCCAGATCGCCATCGACGGCAAGAGCCTCAGGCGCGCCTATGCCAAGGGCGTTTCGCATATGCCGCCGCTGGTGGTGACCGTCTTTGGCTGCGAGACCTTCATGAGCCTGGCCCCGACTGTGGCGCAGAAAGGCGGGGAGTTGCAGGCCGAGATCGCGGCGCTCGAATTGTTGTCGCTCAAGGGATTGACCGACACCGCCGATGCCTTGCACTGCATCGCCGCATGACCCAGACCATCAGCGACCGTGGCGGCCACTACGCTATCACCATCAAGGGCAACCAGTCGAAGCTGACCGCCGAAGCCAGCATCGCACTCGACAAGGCAGCGGCGGGCAAAGCGACCAAGTTCCATCAGACCAAAGAGGATGCCCATGGCCCTCACGAGGTGCGGCGTGCCTTCGTCATTCCCTTTGCGCAGCCGCCGAGCAAGAATGCACTCGTTGACCTTTGCGCCGTCGGCCGTGTCGAAAGCAGGCGCACCGTCGATGGCAAGACCCGCACAAGTTCCGCTGCTATGCGCTGTCGCGCAAAATGCCGGCACACGAACTGCTCGCCACAGTACGCCGCCACTGGAGCATCGAGAATGATCTGCACTGGCAACTCACGTTCTGCTCGGCGAAGATCAAATCAGAGGCCGCAAGAACAATACGGCCGCGAATCACGCCATACTTCGCCGCCTCACTCTCAATGTTCTCAGAGCCGATCCTGAAAACATCCCGCTCAGCCACAAACGACTCAAGGCACGATGGGCCGATCAAAACCCACTTAGCGTCGTACTCATATGCGATAGCCCTGGGGGAGGGTGGGGATGAAAGCTGTGGGTTATATTACCCAGGGCAGCCAATCTCGTGAGTTTGTCGGACCCAAAACGAAGATGGCAGAGACGGAACAAAACTGGTTTTGTTGCCGACATTGCGAATGGAAATCCTCTCCGCATGAACAATGTTGTCCCTTAGGCAAACAGCCGATATGGCACCATCCTTGCCATATTGTTGGTGGAAGTGTGCGGCTGACGGGGGCGGCGATGAAGACCGTGTTGGATCGGATTTTCAGGCGAGCGAGACTGTATCTGGCTAGCCTTGGATCTTCGGACGGGGCGAGGTTGTGTCCGGCAAACCCACCTATGGCGACCGCGGTCCATTTTGGTCAACGCCGTTGCCGACGAGAAAAGGCCCGCTTTTGATCAGGTCCGCCTCCTACCGGCGCTGAACGAGACGAACCAAATAGTTATGAAGCCGAGGATCTTCCCTCCGGCCCTTGATCTAACCGACTCCGCGGGTTGGCACGTTTCTTGAGTATGAAGGTGGTCGCGCGGCCGGAGCGCCCCGGGCTAAGAGAGAGCAGAATGCCGGAGTGGAGGGAAGAGTTCCCAGTAAAGGGAGTGGCTCTCATTTCAGACGAAAGTTCAGCAAGAGAGATGGGCGTATGAATGACGAAATAGAATATGGCGAGAATTGGGCGCCGGTATATGGCGAATATGCTTCTATGTCAGGTAAGATAGCAGAGACACATGAAACAGTGGCTTTGCTGAAGCAATATTCCCATGAAGGCGCTGCCCTTGAACTTGGTATCGGGGACGGGCGTGTAGCAGTGCCTCTAAGTGAGAGTGGCGTCAAGGTGGAGGGTATCGACAATTCAGGCGTCATGTTGAAGCTTCTCAATCAGCGCACCAACCTGATCAAGACGTGGAAGGGTGATATATCTCATTTCACATCAGAAAGACCGTACGAACTCGTATTTTGCGTTTACGGTACTTTCACTCTGCTGCCTACTCGTGAAGATCAAATTGATTGCCTTCGATCTGCCGCTGAGGCGCTATCTGATCAAGGTGTTTTGGTGATAGAAATGGATGTTCCAGCCCTCGACAACTTTGTTGGCGGCCATAGAACTACTGTGCGATTGCACAATGAGAATATACTGTTAAGTGTGCAGTCACATGACCCGATAAATCAAAGCATAATTTCGAGGTCACTCTGGTTTTCTGGCGAATCAGTCAGACGTTTACCCACCCGAGTTCGTTACGTTTACCATCAGGAACTCGACACAATGGCAGAATGCGTAGGTCTGAAACTGTCGGAGCGCTGGGGGGATTGGCGGAGAGGTGCGTTCACCGGCAGTTCCAATCGGCATATCTCGGTATACCGCCGAATCGCTAACTGAAACCACTCGCGCTGTTAAACAAAGGATCAACGCACATAGTGTAGAGTCTTTCCGTGCGAGACTAAGTGCTCGTGGAATCATGTACAAGCGCGCCTTGGGGCGACAGTCAAGAGCGCGACTAACCCGTCATTGTGGTGGCGGATTGGGCCATACCAACCAATCCATGTAGGCGATAGCACGTCAACCACATGGGTTGCAGGACGTTACTGCATAGCCATATGCAGAAGACACGATTTTAGGCATTAGTCTGACTCAGAATTGTCGAGGTCTCGGATGCAAAGCAAATTACCTTCACATACCGAGTATGCCGTCATCGGCGGCGGTATTATTGGGCTCTCTGTCGCATTTCACCTGACACGCTTGGGGCATCGGGACGTTCTGCTACTCGAGCGCGACCAGCTGACATGTGGCACAACATGGCATGCTGCCGGGCTGATTACTCAGCTTCGGGCCAACGAGAACATGGCAAGACTCGCAAGGTACTCCGCAGAATTATTCCGGGACCTAGAACAACTAACGGGTCAGCCGACCGGTTTTCGGCAAAGCGGGTCTATTACCCTTGCGGCCACCGCAGATCGCATGGAGGAACTGAAGCGAGGCTCCTCCATGGGAAAAGCGTTCGGTCTCGAAGTCGAAATGATTGATGCGGCCGACGCCCAGAGGCGCGTGCCACTAATTGACGTAAGTGACGTCCTCGGAGCGGCATGGATTGATACCGACGGCATAACCAATCCGATCGACACGGCACGAGCATTCGCCGCCGGGGCGAGGCAGGGGGGAGCAAAGATTCTCGAGCGAACGCCGGTTACGCGAATAATTGTTAAGGAGGGGCGTCTTACTGGGGTCGAAACGCCGGTGGGCATCGTTCGTGCTAACAGGGCTGTTCTGTGCACTGGCATGTGGAGCCGCGAACTGGCCACAGAGCTCAACTGGTCAGTCCCGGTGCATGCTGCCGAGCACTTTTACGTAGTAACTGAAGCCATCCCGGATTTGCCAGCCAATTTGCCGACGGTCCGTGACATGGACGCGAGGTTTTACGCTAAAGCGGACGCCGGGAAGCTGCTGGTCGGCTTTTTCGAGCTCAAGGGTAAGCCCTGGGGCGTGGACGGCATTCCACGCAATTTCAGCTTCGACGCCCTAACTGACGACTTCGATCACATCGAGCCATACCTCGCAGCTGCTATTGAGCGCATACCAACGCTTGCCAACGTTGGTCTGCAACTGAATTTCAACGGCCCGGAAAGCTTTACGCCGGACAACCGCTTTCTACTGGGTCCTGCTCCCGATATTAGCGGCCTCTACGTTGCTACCGGCTTCAATTCCTGTGGGATCGAGTCGTCAGGTGGCGCCGGGAAAGTCATGGCAGAGTGGATGTCCACGGGCCTTCCCTCACATGACTACTGGGAAATGGACGTGCGCCGCGCAATGCCATTCCAACGCAACCGTCGCTACCTCTGCGACCGGACCGTCGAAGCGGTCGGCAATCTCTGGGCACTGCACTGGCCATATAAATCGCCGGAGACAGCCCGCAACGTACGCGTCTCCCCAATACATGACCGGCTGGCGCTGGCTGGTGCGAACTTCGGTGAGGTTGCGGGGTGGGAGCGGGTGCAGTGGTTCGGATCGGGCAGCTCGACGTCGGCTTTCCATGCCACGTTTACGCGCGACGACTGGTTCAGGTTTAGTGGCGAGGAACATGACGCTACACGTTCCGGAGTAGCCCTGTTTGATCAGACGTCTGTTTGTCACTTGCTGGTTCAGGGCGGCGACGCCCTAGCGCTGCTGCAGCGGGTGTCCACCAACGACGTCGATGTACCCGTTGGAAACATCGTTGACACACCTTGGCTGAACGAGCGCGGCGGAATGGAGTCGAATGTTAATATCGCTCGAACCGGGGTCGAGGAGTTCCTCATCGTCACCGGAGCCGTCCAGCGCAATCGGGATCTCGCTTGGTTGCGGGTGCATGCCAGAGGAGCCGGAAACGCGACTGTTGCAGATGTCTCGTCGGGATATGCCACTCTTTCGGTGATGGGCCCCCGGTCACGGGAATTGCTCGCGCGTGTCAGCCCCGCCGACTTCTCGGACGATGCATTTCCATTCGGGACCGTCCGCGAGGTCGAAATCGGTTACGGGCTAGCCCTCGCCTTCCGCAAGACGTCCGTTGGAGAACTCGGGTGGGAACTCCATATCCCGACCGAGCAAACCTTGGGCGCCTATGATGCCCTAGCTGCCGCCGGCAGCCACCTTAATCTTCGCCATGCAGGATACGTGGCTTTGAATACACTACGCCTTGAAGCCGGTTACCGTGACTGGGGATCGGATATCGGCGACGAAGACTCTCCGCTTGCCTCGGGCCGCGGCTTCACGGTAGCGTGGGACAAGGCGACAAATTTCATCGGGCGCGCAGCGCTGGAGGCACAGCGGGGCAAAATCCCACGACGCCGTCTCGTCCAGCTCGCACTGCCAAAGCAAGCTCCTCTGGCGTTTGGAACCGAACCTGTGTGGCGTGACGGAAAACTGGTCGGGTACCTCCGGTCCGCCGGTTTCGGCCATACCGTAGGTTGTGGGATCGGCGTAGGCTACCTGCGTGCCGATGACGGGGTGACTTCCCAGTGGCTGTCTGAGGGGAGGTTTGAGGTGGAAATCGCAGGCGAAAAGCACCCTGCAGTCACTTCCCTCCGCGCTTTTTATGACCCGAGTCAAACCCGAGTGAAAGGCGAGTGGTACCATGCCAAGGAGCTTGTCTCTCCAGAGCTGCGTGCGGCTTTCCCATCGAGTCGGATTGCCAGGATGTGACTACTTCCGGTTAACCGGACCGGGTCCGTCTACAAGCCAAAGGTGGTCCAGCACTCAGGGACCAGCAATCTTTCGCAGAGCCCCTGGAATGGGAGAAAGAGACGATTGGCGACGGGCGGGCGAGCTATTTTGCGCCAGCGCGTCCTCAAGATCTGGAGCGTGGATCGGCCAGAGGGGGGCAATTGAGGTAATGGTATGCAGAATGACCAACGCTCCCATGACTTTGGAAAGGACTGCGCATCGGGCGCCTCATACGACTTTTCTACAAGGTACGCGCGATTCAGATGTCGCCATTGTGGGCGGAGGTTAACCGGAGATCTAGCGGAGGGGGGTCTTCGGGTGGTTGTTCTTGAAGCCGTTGAGATAGGGTGCGGTGCGTCAGGACAGTTTCGGCTTCGTGAACGCCGGTCTCTGGATGAAACCAGAGGACGTAAAAGTAAGTCTCGGCGAGCCGTTCGGCGAACGACTATTCGAACTTCTCGGCAATGGGCCTGCCGAAGTTTGGCTCAGTCTATTGAGTGCGAGCCAGTGAAGAACGGAACCCTCCATTGCGCAGTCGGCGAGTCCGGTCTTAACGATCTCAGGGAACTCGAGAAGCAGTGGTTAAAGGCGCACCAGTTAAGCTGCTCATTGCAAAGGACACGGCAGCCCGGATAGGTAAACAGATTATTCCGGATCGCTACTCGATCTGCGTGCGGGTATAATTCAGCCACTTGGACACCTGAACTACCGGCATTTTCCAGAGTGGGTGGCGCGACAATGAGGTTGCGAACAGCCTGACGCGCGGCGGGGCTGGATTTCGGTCGTTGGGGCTGATGCTGGTTGCCGGTTTCGGCATCGCGGCGGCGTTTTCCGCCGCTCTCGCCGTCAGGCGAACGCAGTTCGCCCTTGGTGCCAGACGAAGCGGGTGAGATTCTAGGCGAGGTTGGCCATGCCGATCTTGGTGCAGGCGCGAGCGATGCCGATCGTGCGGACAAACAGGCCCATGCGGGATTTCTGCTGCGCGAAGACGTGCTCGACGAAAGCGCGGATCTTTGAGCGCCGGCCATTGGCCCGTGCCATCGCCTCGCTCATCGGCCGGCCTTTCGGCTTCTTGTGATGAATGTCGGAGACGTAGCCGTTCTTGTCCAGCCACGCCTTCTTCTTCTTCTTCGAGCGATAGGCGGTGTCGGGCCATACCGTCGAGCCGTGTTGTTCTTTGCCAGCACGTTGCGAAGCTGCGCCCCGTCCCAAGCCGAGGCGCCGGTGACGTTCCAGCCGCGGATGAAGCCATGGCGGCGATGGATCGAGGCATGGTTTTTGTAGCCGAAGGCGGGAACGGCGATATCGCGCTGCTTCGTCTTTCCCTCCTCATCGGCCTTGGCCTTCGAGAACTTCACGGTCCAGCGCGCGTCCCGGTCCTTCTGGCGCAGCTTGGCTGGTTTCTTCTGCCACTCGTCCGGCACCTTTCCTGCCTTGATGTCAGCCTTTTCAGCATCGGAATTGCGTTGCTTCGGCGCCGCCACGATCGTGGCATCCACGATCTGGCCACCCATCGCCAGATAACCGGCCTTGGTGAGGTGCTTGTCAAAACGGGCGAACAGGTTGTCCACCGCCCGGGCCTACGTGAGGTGCTCCCTAAACAACCAGATCGTCTTGGCGTCGGGCACTTTGTCGCCGAGCCCCAACCCGAGGAAACGCATGAAGGAAAGCCGGTCTTGGATCTGAAACTCGGTCTGATCGTCCGAGAGAATGTAGAGCGCCTGCAGAACCAGAACCTTGAACATTATCACCGCATCAAAGGGCGGCCGGCCGCCTTTGGCGCCATCGGAGCGCTTCAGCGCCTTGGCCAGCGGTTTCCGGAAAACCTCCCAAGGCACCACCGCGTTCAGCTTCTCCAGTGGATCGCCGGCCGCGCTTAGCCGGACATAACGCTCGTCAATGTCCCAGAATCCAGCCTGGCCTCGCATCCAACGCCTCCGTGCAAATCACCAGGCGAAGTGAATCAAAATGCGGTCTCGATTGCCACGTTTTTCGAGGTGTCCACTTGGCTATGTCCGAGGACTTGCGCGCGCCGCGATCGCCGCCGGAGCCAAGGTGTTTACTTCAAGTCCGGTCTTGAGCGTGGAGACATCGAACGGCGGGTGGATGCTTCGCACAGCGGAAGGGGTGGTCAAGGCCAACTGGATCGTGGTGGCAACGGATGCATACACTAATGTGCTCTGGCCAGAGCTGAGACGGGAGCAGGTCATGTTCCTGCTTCAATCTCACGACCCGGCCACTTCGGGACATTTTCCCGGCCGCGAGGGCTGCTGGGACACCAACGTCGTCTTGAGCTCCTTACCGGGCGAGGTGGCACGGCCGCTGGTGGCCGGTGACGCCATTGCAACGGCTAGACTAGCGTCCTCACTCGCTTGGTGGCGCTTTCCCACGACGATATGTCTTGTGCGTTCTCACCATCCTAACGGCGGGCTTGTCTCCGTGGTGTCCTGCACCGCGCCAATGCTGTCGCGAACGATCGATAGACCACCGCGCAGGTCAGCCTCGGCAATGGTGAGAGCAGCAAGGAACTTCAGCACCTCATTGCGCCCGCCACAGGTCTCGATCACCAAGCCGCGACGAAGAGCTTCCCGTGATATTTTGACCGGCAATGAGGGGTGCTTTTGGAATACGAGCCCGTACATCAAGCCGCGGCCCCGTGCACTCAGACCAAGGTTGCGGAAATCGTTTGCGATTGACTTGAGTTCCTCCGCCAGAATCGCGGACTTGCGAGCGATTTCCTCCTCGAATTTGGAGTCGGCCCAATAGGTCTCAAGAGCCGCGCGCGCAGTGACGAAAGCAAGGTTGTTGCCTCTGAACGTACCGCTGTGCGCACCAGGCGACCAAATATCCAGTTCAGGCTTCAGAAGAACGAGCGACATCGGCGTTCCGATTGCCGACAAGGACTTTGACAACGTGACAATGTCAGGCACGATGTTGGCAGCTTCAAAACTGAAGAATTGTCCCGTGCGGCCGACACCTGCCTGGATGTCATCGAGGATCATCAGGATCCCATGTTTCGCGGTGAGGTCACTCAGCCGTTGCAACCATTTAAAACTTGCAGGATTGATGCCCCCTTCCCCTTGAACCGCTTCCAGAATCACCGCGGCAGGTTTGTCGAGGCCGCTGCTGGGATCGTTCAGCAGCTTTTCGAAGTAATCGAGCGTGTCAACGGAAGCGCCGAGATAACCATCGTAGGGCAAAAATGACACGTGCGCGACCGGATAACCTGCAGCACTACGGTCTTTCTTGTTTCCAGTTGCAGCCAACGATCCAGCGCTGACGCCATGGAACGCATTGGTAAATGCGACGATATTCGCCCTGCCGGTTACTAGGCGCGCCAGCTTCAGCGCTGCCTCGACCGCGTTGGTCCCTGTGGGACCCGTGAACTGCAACTTGTAAGTCAGACCACGCGGCTTCAGAATGTACTGCTCAAAAGCTTCGATGAACGCCTTCTTGGCACTCGTGGCAAGGTCTAGCCCATGCACGATACGGTCGCGCTCGATGTAATCCAGCAACGGCTTCTTGAAGGCGGGGTTATTGTGGCCGTAATTAAGGGCGCCTGCCCCGGCGAAAAAATCAAGATATTCACGACCGTCTGCACCTACAAGGGTAGTGCCAACTGCGCGATCGAAGAGAATCGGAAATGACCGGATGTAGCCGCGCACCTCAGACTCGAGGCGCTCAAAAATCGCAATGCTCCCATCGTTCGAAGGCGAAAGTTTCTTGTCCATAGTGGCAATCTCCTTGTTCATGGGGCGAACTCATTCGAACTAACAGCCTGCGGCCGAGTCAGGCCGGCTTATCGTATGAGGGACAGACCGATGAGTGCCCGCTTCGTGAATGTAGCAGCGTCAGATAGACGGAGACTGAGTGGGCAACCATCACGAGTGGCGCCCAAAACAATCGTGGGACCATGATGTCCTAAAATGCGCGTTTGTGAGTTAAAGATCTAAGATTTTCTGTAACAATCTTGTTTCGGGCGCTCTTCAAATTGGGAGGGACGGCGATTGCGAAAGTGCTGCTCCGGGACGAGTCCCTTGGCGCCCTAGACCGCCGCTTGCGGCAGCAACTCGGGAGCGAGCTGCGCCGAATTTAGCAAGAAACCGGGACAACTGCCATTTATGTCACCCACGATTAGTACGAAGCCTTCCTGCTGTCGGACAAGGTTGGTGATGGACCACGGACATGTCCGACAGCATGGGGCGCCAGGACACATCTACGCATCGCCAGTAGACATCTTCGTGGCCGGCTTCGTAGGAGACACAAACCTAATTCGCGGCGTTGCACGAACAACACGCGACGGCGCGGCCCGTCAAGTGGGTGACCAGCTAATCAACTGCCGCGCCGCGTCCGCTGCCAACGATGAACTGCTGCCCGTTGCCGATAGCGGCGAGCAATGCAGTCGCACCTAATGCGCCTCGATCCCCTTCGTCACCTGGCGGATACGCTCTTCAAGAAGAGAGATCGGTGTTTAAATCGCTCAGCAGCGGGCGCATTGTCGGCGGCAAATCGTTCTCCTCGTCATTCAAGGCGTGCGGCAGATCAAGTTTGAACAATCCCGCGCCTAGACGCAAAGGGACGCCGTAGTCGAGGCAGAAAACCCGCATCTGGTTGATCAAGCGCGTCCTCGAGCCGATCATCTGGTCACGAACCTGTGCAGCGCTTGAAGATCAACCTGATCAGTTTCCTTCACGGTGATGAAGCGCATTGTCGGCCGTATCGTAGCCTCCGCGATCGCCTCAGCGTCGATGATATCGTTCTTGTTCGACTTCACGTACGGCTTCATGAATTGCGCGGGGATCAAGCGCACTGTGTGACCAAGTGCCTGTATTTTCCGGGCGAGCCACTGTGAACCTGCGCAGGATTCCATGCCGACTATGCTCGGAACTGCGCGCGTAAAGAACTGCAGAAGGATCTCGCCGAAAGCGGGCTTTTTGAACAGGCGTGCCGTCGCAGCTCAGGCCAACGACGTGGAAAATGTTCTTGCGAATATCGATTCCATAGACAGCCGCGGGTCGCGGCAAATTGCGGTGCGCCATCCTACTTTCCTCCATTGATCTGACCTCCGCATGATGAGCGAGGAGGACGGGGCGGACCATCCCATTAATGGTAGGACCCGCCGCCACGCCTGAAGCCGTCGCGCATCTGCAGGCCCTATCGGAGCGTCGGGCCTGTTCCTTCGTCTGCGCCGGTCGCAAGATGATCCGCTACCAGTCTCGCTGACCGCCAGAGACGGAGCTGCGTGGTCGGATGCGTGACCTCGCGAACGAGCGCCGACGCTTCGGCTACCGGCGGCTGTTCATTCTGCTCAGGCCCGAGGCGAGGCATCTGGGATCAACCGTATCTACCGTATCTATCGCGAGGACTGACGGTGCGCAAGCGCCGGGCAAGACGGCGAGCAGTCGGCACGCGGGCGCCGATCCTGGTCGAGGCAAAGCCGAATGCGCTCTGGTCGTTGGATTTGTGCATGACCAGTTCGCCTGCGGCCCGCACTTCCGTGTGCTCAACATCGTCGACGACGTGACACACGAATGTCTGGCAGTCGCGATTCCGGACACCTCGATCTCCGGCCGTCGGGTTGCTCGCGAGCTGACGGAACTGATCGCCCAGCATGGCAAGCCAGGCATAATCGTCTCGACCATCGCACCGAGTTCACCTCGAATGCCATCCTTGCATGGTCGAAGGATCACGGGATCGAATGGCACTACATCGCGCCGGGCAAGCCGATGCAGACGGATGTTGTAGAATAGCCCTATCGGCGACGATACCGTCTTTTTCCACAACCTTCGTCTTGCCCGGCCGAGCCCGCCATCGGGAAATCGCTGCTGCATAGGCAGCTTCCGCCTTCTCGACTCGGGATCGTTCTTCTGCGCGCTTGGCCGAGATGTTGTAGTCGAACGCGGAGCCGCGCCTGGCATGACTAGTCGGGACGCCGGCGCGCAGCTCGACCGATCTGAACTTGCGGGCGAGCAAGGCCGGCCAAGCCCAGACGTAGTCGGTATCCTTGCTCAGCATGTGCCAGATTCATTTCAAAGCTTGCGCTCAGTGGCGACGGCCGCGATGTGCTTCTCGCGATGCGAGGCGATCCGCTTGTAGAAGGCGCGCAGAGGACCCGGCGAGCGCGCAGCCGCCCATGCCGCCTCGACCAGCACTCCCCGCGCATGGCCGCGGCCCTGCTTCGTGATGCGCCCGTGATAAGCTGGCCCCTCACCGGACTGCCGCACGCTCGGATTGGCGCCAAGGTAGGCAAGAGCTGCTGTGGATCGCTGAAGCCCGTATGTCGCCGATTGCCGCGGCAACGCTCGCAGCCACGGTGACGTCGAGGCCGGACAACGTCATCAGGCGGCGGATTGTCGGATCTGGAGGGCATGTACGGCGATATCCGCCTCGACCACCGTCAACCCGCAGAGGCCGGCGTTCCAATCCCTACTTATCGCTTGGCAGCGAATGCGACGGAGGTTGAACGGGGTGCCGCGGAGATCGGGTCGCCGGTGGCTTAAGCCCACCGTAGGTATCGAAAGCATGGGCGTCCGATTGTGCGGCAGCCTCGACGAGGTAGCCGAACATACAGAGTATCTTTTGGGCGGCGAGCACATGTGGCGGTCTTCGCCAAGGATACTGGTCGAAGAATTCGCGCAAGGCCCCCTGTATAGCGCTGACATAATGGGAACTGAAGTCATTGGGATTTGTGCAGCTGAATTCGGCCGCCCACCGCATTTCATTTTCGTGAGTACACCCATCCGGCCCCGCTGACTGATAACGAGAATGAACGTATAATCGATGTTTCGCTGAGCTGTATGCAAGCTCTCCGCCTTGGCTGGGGGCCATCCTTCGTTGAACTCCGGTGGACGGAGCGTGGACCAGTCGTCATTGAAGTAAACCCGCGCATCGCGGGTGGGCCCAATACTCGGCTGGTTCAGCGGGCTTACGGTATCGATCTCGTCGCCGAGCACATCAAGCTTGTCATCGGCGATGAATGGGATCTCCGCAAAAGAAATTCGCTGCGGCCGTGCGGTTCCTGATGCCAAATCGCGATGGCACCTTGGATTGGATCACTGGCGACAGTCAGGCGGCGGCTCTACCAGGTGTCGCCGAGTTTCGACGCCCTCTTCAATTACCACAAGATACTGACACATCACCAAGCCGGAGCGCTATCTTGTGCATCGCGCCACGGTGGATGGGGTTGCCCATGTCACCTTGCTGGGTATTGCCTGCCGATGAACTGCTGATTGTCGCGCGATGGATCTACTTTGCGCATGACGGGCCTTTCACGCCTCAGGATATCGCCTTAGCTGCTAACGCAGCCAGACCGCCAGAAAGAGCACGCTTGCATGATCGGAACTCCAGGTTGATGATGTGGCGCTCGAAGGCTCCTTTGCGGGGAGAAAGGCTGGGCGCCGCACCCCGAGCGCCACATAAATTCCGACGCCGACGCCAGCTGAAGGAGCAGCCAAAAAGCCGGCGTGGTGACAACTATTGCGCCGAATGAGAAGCGAAGTGAAGTAGATAGTCATGCGGTGCTGCACAGCACCAGCCTCTCGATGCTAGGCCTCCAACGGCCTGTGCCATTCGGCGACGTCCTCGAGCACGGCGTCGGTGACGGCCGAGATCAGGTCCGGCGAGACGTCGATGCCATAGAGTCCCCCCAAGGTAGCCGCGGATCTCGCGCACGCTGATGCGCGCGCATACATGATACGATCTTGGCGTCGAACTTGGGAAAACGCCTCTGATTTCGGGGTCGAAGGTGCCGGCCCGGTCGCGCGGGATCGACAACGTCATCTTCGACATGCCGGTCAGCACTGGCTTCACGTCATCCGCACCTATCGTGGCGTGCTGCAGTCGACGATTATGGGCCTATCCGCAGTGAAAAACGTAGATTTTCTGCGCTACCAGCAACGAATTCGCGCAAGGGGGTCGAGTGACCGTTGGTACACTAAAGTGACCCTGGTACACTAAGAAGTCCGCACCGCGCAACGTATAACCGACCTGGCACGACCAGTTTTTGCTGAAGAAACGAATGATCACTGAACACCGCATATCATTTGGTGATATCGCAACCTCATAGTGTGAGGACGGAGCCGGTGAGCCGACTGAAAGATACTCGCCGAGACTGGCCAATTTGCGATGCTCGTCAAAGCGGAGCGGGGCTCGCTGGCCATCGAGTCGATTGTTAAACGCAGCTATCTCATGGCAGTGGGCGCCGCTGCGTACCTGATTTCAGCATCGATCAAGGCGGCGCGGCTCGTTGCCTTTGAAGACCTGGGCATGGACAGCCATCTATGAATCTGAGGTGCAGGACACAGACCGCAATCTACCGTGAAGCTGAGCTCCTTCATGGAGCAGTCTAAATAGCCCGCAAACGGACACCCCGACCCTAATGAAGTGCAAACCCAAGAGGACGACTGTCGCCTGCAGATGACGCGGAATGAGGTCTCGGTGTCGATAAGAGCGCCGTCGAAGCACATATCGCCCTCCCAAGGCGCACCGGCCCGGCATGGAGCTCAGTCTCCGGCCGGGCCTTCTACCCTGAATGGCTGCGCTTTGGTCAACCCGTCTTGGCTCCGATATGTAGGGCCAGAAGCCGTGGGCAAACTCACTGCAGTTTAGCTATGCAAGACGTTTTTCACAGATTTGTAGAGCAAATCGCAGACAGCGCTGACGCGACTGACCTGCGCAACGCTCTTGGCGAGATTGCCTCTTCGCTCGATTTCCCGTCTTTTGCCTATCTTTTCCCTTCTTCTGAAAAGGGCCGCAACGTGCGCCTGATTTCCACCTACCCTCAATCCTGGACATCTCACTACCTTCACAGTCGGTATGAAAAGATTGACCCGGTAATTCATCAAGCGCGTGGTGGTCAGGAACCATTCAACTGGGATGCGCACGGTGCTGATCTCGAACTATCGACGCAGCAGCGACAATTGATGGATGAGGCGACGCAATTTGGCATTCACTGCGGCTTCACGATCCCGATCCATGACAGCACCGGTAATTTTGCAGCACTGACCTTCGCCTCCGATGAAAGGCGACCGCCGTTCTTTCGCCTGATTAATCGATATGACCGCGCGCTCGAACTCATCGCGATCTTCTTCCATCTTCATGCCTGTCGCAAGCTGGCCGACGACAGGACCGTGGATGGCGTTACCCTATCTCGAAGGGAAATGGAGTGTCTGAAGTGGGCGGCTCGGGGCAAGACGGCGTGGGAAATCGGCCGCATCTTGGGAATCAGTCGGAGCACCGCAGCCTATCATCGGGATAACGCCAGGAAGAAGCTTGGCGTGAAGACGGCTATTCAGGCAGCTGTTCGGCTTGCACTGTCGCGGCCATCTCTCTTCACCTGACCTCCCGGAACCTGGGCACATACACAGGTTGTTTCAACTCCAGCCTTTGCCTTCAATCGCAGGAGCTATCCATGCGAGGAGAAGGCCATCATGTTGCAGTTGATCACGCCGGGTTGTTACGCTGAGTTCAGCGACGAGCTCGAGCAGATGCATCGCTTGCGGTATCGCGTTTTCAGAGATCGACTTGATTGGGACGTTTCGTTCAGCGGCGGCTTTGAGGTCGATCCGTTCGATGCGCTTCGTCCCCATTACCTATTGCTGCGTGCGCCCGCCGGACGCATCGACGGCTGCGTGCGCCTATTGCCTACTACAGGACCGACGATGCTGCGTGATAGCTTCTTCGCTCTTCTTGCCGACCGTCCAGCGCCGGAAGATCCACGTGTTTGGGAAAGCAGCCGTTTTGCGCTTGATCTGCCGCCTTCCGCGCCCAAACAGGCGGGCATCGCAATTGGCACCTACGAGCTGTTTGCCGGAATGGTCGAGTTTGGTTTGTCACGCGGTCTGCGCAGCATCGTCACCGTAACCGATCTGCGCATAGAGCGTATTCTGCGTCGCGCCGGCTGGCCACTCGAACGGTTGTCCGATCCGCAAACAATTGGCAACACACGCGCCGTTGCCGGATATCTCGACGTCTCGAGAGAGAGCTTGGAAGCCCTCCGCCGCAATGGCGGGCTCAAAGGCCCGGTCCTGTGGACCCCGGTCACTAAGATCGCCTGAGCCTGAATCCGACTTTTTCTGGAAATGATGCAATGGACGAAACAAGACCTGGCCCTGCTTGGCCGGACAGGCAAGATGATCGTGCCTATGTCGACCAGCTCACCAGCCGAGGCTGGGCCTGGGAATTCCTCAGGCGCAATCCGGAATTCCAAAAGGATCTGGCGAACGCGCTACGCGGTGCCGAACGCACGCACGCCCGGTCCATGGACATTATCAGCCTGGCTTCGAATACTGTTGATCTCTCGCGCTGGGGCCTTCTGTTTTGCAAGCTCAAAAGGAACTGATGCGAGCGTCTTTTGGTGTCCCTGCCAATGTCCCCATGTTTTGCCCGTTGTGGCCGAAACGGCGGCGCGGCCGCGCGGGGTCGACTTGCTTGATCTCGCCCGGCACTCCTGCCGCATCTCCATGCTCGTCACGCGGGACGGGCATCAGCACCTCCTGGTCGAGGACAGTGGCAGGAGCTTGCAACTGGCTGCTTCCGGCGTCAGCATCCTCGAACCTGTGCGATTGACATCCTCGGTCCTCTGGTCGCCAGAGGAACTGAAGCAGCGCCTGAACGCGTTGGAATGTCTGAACAGCCTCTGTTGGACCGGCAGGCTGCAATCAGGATTCTTTCCGACCGAGCCCCGTAGCTTGCGGTTGAGCCGAGTCTTGCATGCCCTCGACGGCTTCATCGCTGGCGTATCACACCGCGAAATCGGCCTTGCTCTCTTCGGCAGAGCCCGTGTCGAGCAGGACTGGGCCGACCCCGGTGACCATCTTCGAGACAGCGTCCGCCGTGCAGTCAGACGCGGGCGCTCGCTAATGAACGGTGGTTATAAGCGTCTTCTTCTATAACGCCACCATCAGGCCTTTTGGCGGCCAGAGAACAGCTCCTTGTACCCCGCCACCACCAGCCAGTGGGCGCGCGCGAGATGGCTGCGAACCGCCCTTTGGGCGCGCGCGGGCTCTTGCACTGGATCGATTCCCAATATCGCCTGGGCCATCTCTTCTTCGCTGGCATTGCCGGCGCATGCATCCAAGAGCTTCAAATATGTCGTGAAGTGCTCATCGTCGTAAGCGGTCAGGCTCTCCGCCCATGGGACCTCGTCGGCAACAGCAGGTTTGAGCAATCTGTCTACCATTTCATCTCTCGCCGTAAGACCTATCCCGCGCCGCGCAGATCTTTGACCGCATAATATCCTAAAATGGGATAATCCGAAACTGGGATTAGTCCATGAGCCGGTTCCTTCTTGGCCCGGTTCGTCTGATGCCGAAATCACTTCGATCAGCTCGCCAGCGCCGGCTGCTACAACGGCTGATTGCCGCGCGCAAAACCAAAGGGGCCACCCAGACCCAGGTTGCTGATATGTTGGGCCGCCCACAATCCTTCGTGGCCAAGTACGAGGGGGGTGAGCGTCGGCTGGACGTCATTGAGTTTCTCGACGTCACCGAGGCTCTCGGTATCGATCCTTGCGAGCTTCTGGCACAATTGCGTCGCGCTCGTGACCTGTAGAGGGCGTGCGCTTTGTTTGGCTGCCAAACTTCACGATTCCAGTCCTTGAGTTCACGGCTCAGGGGATTTGCCGTCGCGAAATGATGCCGTGCAGCCGCTCGCCCTTTGCCGTCTCTGATCTTTGTAGAGGATACTCCGTGGTGAAATCCTCGACAAGAGGGTGGCTTCTCGTGCATGGAAATCCGAGAGGTCTTTGCCCGCAATCTGCGTAGGCATCGTCAAAAAAAAGAAATTGTCCCAGGAAGCGCTGGCGCATGAGGCTGGCGTTGACCGAACATATGTCAGCGCACTTGAGCGCTCGGTCTATGCCGCCAGCATTGATACGGTGGCGAAACTCGCCAGAGTGCTCGGAATCGATCCGGCCGATCTACTCAACCCTCATTCTGAATAAATCTGGAAGCGGGGACGAAAACGCGGTTGATGAGACTCCGCCAGAAGGTTTTCAGGCATTCATGCTGCTGACAGGAACGCCCGCGCGCCTTCGCAGCCGGTGCTCGTGAACCGAGCCCGCTTTTCTTCGGCAAGCTCAGGCGGTCTCGGCCATTCGGCTTCGCCCCTTGGCGTGGGCAGCCCTTCGGGCTGAGACGGCCGCCGCCCTTGCGGGCGGCGCGGTTTGTCTGTTGGCCTTTCCCGGTGGCGCGGGGCGGGCGGCACTCCCTTCTAGACCCGCCGCGGCAGCCCGCAAC